>CAYJKA010000011.1:0-8538 GCA_964370655.1 uncultured Treponemataceae bacterium
TAAGTTTTCTATTGTTTTGATTTATGGCATTTGAAAAAGGGTAGTAAACTGGTCGTTGAATTAAAATAGCGTCACCAACATTTGTAAGAGCCCTAATAATGTTATTAAGAGCAAATACAATACCAGGACTTGTTACAAGCCATTCTTCTTTTATTTCATAGTTAAAGCGATTTTTATACCAGCCATATACTGCATCAAAATATTCTTTATCTGCCATAGAATAGCCAAAAATACCATGTTCACATCTTTCTTTTAGTGATTCAACAATTTCAGGTGCAGTTTCAAAATCCATATCCGCAACCCAAAGCGAAATTAAGTCTTCACTTTTTTCAAACATCTTGTAGCCATCATGCTTAATACAAGACGTACCTTTTCTATCAATAACTTTATCAAAATTATACATTGTATACTCCTATAATTAAAGGAGTATAGCTAAAATAGACAAGTTTTTCAAGACAATAGTAAAAAAAATATTAATTATTAATTATTAATTATTAATTATTAATTGTACATTAATTTTGCTTCCAACTTCTATGCCATTTTTCTTAAACCAGCCTTGCGGTACTTCTAAAGCATAACGGCAAGAAACGGTTCCTGTAACGCCAGCGAGGCTAAATGGTGTCATGTCATACATTTCTCGAATTGTGCCGCGAGAGTCTATATAGGCTATTGTGAGGGCTGTGGGAGTGTTTTTCATCCAAAAGTTCATAATTTGGTCACGGTCAAACACAAAGAGCATTCCTGTGCCCTCTGGTATGTTTTCTCTTTCCATATATCCAAAATTCTTTTCTTCTTCAGTACGTGCAATTTCTGCATCAAGTGTAATGGTGCTTCCATCTGTTTTAGTAATTGTAAGCATTTTCTTTTCTAACCCTTCATTTGCACAAGACATTGTTGTAAATGCATTAACTATAATAAGTATTACAAAAAATTTCTTCACTGTTTATAAGTCTCCCAATATGTTTTCTCGTAGGTCTTCCATTGCTGTTTGTTCAACATTTGCTTGATCTCGAATTGATTCAAAAACTGCATTGTCAACATATTTTACACTGACAGGGCGCTCTAGGCTCATTGTAACAGAATTGCTTTCCCAAACCACTCTTTCTGGTGACAGTGAAACATGCTCTCCATATTTTCCTAGAAGCTCATTATATACAGAAAAATAGTCAATTCTTTCAGAGTTAAAATTAATTATAATGGTATAAAGTTCGTCTTCGTGAAATTGAAACCAACATCTTTCAAGCCATGTGTCGCTTGAAGTTTCAATAATGGTTTGGCTGTTTGATGGTAAAAAAGAAACATCTCTTTCCCCTCGGTAGTTAAATATATAATCTGCCTTTAACTCTTCTTTTACATCTTCTATATTCATGCCTAGTCTAATGTTTCTGTATCCATTTGGAACTGATTGTTGAGCGTATAACGAAAGAGATAAAAAAACTGTCAACAACAGAGTAATAAAAATTTTCTTCATATATTAAATATCGGCCTTTGATAATTAATAATTAATAGGTAATAATTAATATTTATGCTCTTAACTGTAAGAATAGTATTTCAAATGTAAAAAGACTAGTGGTAATTTTGATTTTTTCACAATGTAGAAAGTTAACATATTAATTATTCATTGATAATTAATAATTACTCCCTAGTGTTTTTGCTTTCTATAAAACTCAGAATCTTTCATTAAACTTTGACAATCTGAAACGTAAATTTTATTGTTTTTTAGTTTAATTTGGGCATTTTTAATAAATTGTCCCAGCACAATAGCTTGTTGTTCTTTAGGAATACCACACATGTTTGCAAGATCATACAATGTTAAATCAAACTGATAACTTGTTCCAGGTCCTGTTGGAATGTGATTTTTTTCTAATTGTAAAGCTAACATATCTAGAAGACGGAATTGAGGGTCTCGTAGTTGACTGTTGATAAGTTGTCTTGACATTGACCACAAACGCTCGGCGAGTGTAGTTGTAAGTCGTGCAATTAGTTGTGGCTGAGTAGCTACCATTTGCACAAAGTTGCTTCTATTAAGTACCATTAATGTACAGTCTTCATGGGCTATAGCACTTGCAGAACGAGGCTTGTTTTCTAATAGTGCCATTTCTCCAAAGAATTCACCTTTTTGAAGAACTGCTAAAATTACTTCATTTTCGTTAACAACTTTTGAAATTTTAACCTGTCCAGATTGAATGATGTACATATCATTTCCTGATTGGCATTCAGAAAAAATCATAGTGTCTTTTGGATATACACGTATTGTTTCTTTTGAAGATTCAAAATACACTGCTTGGGATCGAGCTTTTAATGTTACAAAGCGTTTTTTAGCTTTTTCTACGTGTTCGCCATTTGGACATTCTTTCATGTATTGATAGTAACCATATACTGCAAGATTGTTTTTTCCCATTTGTTCATAAAAGGCCGCAATTGAATACATTTGCTCTGGAGTAGACTCAAGTTTATCTTTAAGTGTAAGCTGTGTTAAAAGTTCGTTAACAGAGCGCATTTGAGTTGCAAAGGTACGAATAATTTTCATAGCTACAGGAGTATTTTTTGCGATAAGTGCAGAATATTGTTCTCTTTTTACAGAAATAGCTGCAATATCCGTTACGGCAACTGCTGTTTCAATTTGGCTGTGTGCTGCCATGCAAGGAATTACCCCTACGAAATCTCCAGGTCCATACGTAGTACCTGAATCTGTTGGTGTGGAAAAAGCAGGTTTTGTACGAACCGTTCCACTTTGTATAATATAAAAACGATCGTTGTTAGAATTCCCTTCAACAAAAATATATGAGTCTTTTCTAAAATTTACGAATGATAGCTGTAACACTTCGAGTCCTTTTTTAATTCTTTTATAAGTATAAATTAGAAGTGATATTCTGTCAACAAAACTATATTAAAATTTAGTTAAATTTGCCAACAAAAAGAATTTCACATTCTAAGTCATATCCTGCATTGCTTTTTACTGTTTTTTGAACATACTTAACAATGTCTCTAATATTATCGGCAGAAGCCGCTCCTAAATTTATAATAAAATTTCCATGCCATGGGGCAATTTGTGCTTCTCCAATTGAATAACCTTTTAGCCCAACAGAGTCAATAATTTGCCCTGATGCTTTTCCAAAAGCTCTGTTATTCTTAAAAACACTTCCTGCGCTAGGGTGTGAAAAATGTCCCTTGTCCTTTCTGTCTTGAATGTACTTGTTGCATTCATCTATGATTGAATCTTTGTTCCCTTTTTTAACTGAAAAATATGCGCTAAGAACTATTCTTTCATCCTGTTGAAAAGGAGATTTTTTATAATCCCAGTCTTCGTTATTCATGGCGTAGGCTATTACTTGGGTATCAGCTGAATTGTTTAAGAATTCTGCTTTACATAACACATCACTAATTGAAGAATCATAGCAACGCGCATTCATGTATAAAGCTCCTCCAACACTTCCAGGAAGACCAGCAAAGTTTTCAAGCCCACTTAGTTCATGGTCAATACAAAACTGAGTGACATCATCTATGCTACAGCCTGCATCGCACTTTATTACAATAGAATTTTCATTATCATCTGCTGAGAGCATTTCTATACTGTTAAGCTTTGCTGTTGAAATAACAATACAATCGAGGCCTTTGTCGCTTACCACTATGTTAGAACCACCTCCTAAAATAAAGTAAGGTGCATTATGCCGTCTAATCTCTTGAAGTATTAAAAATAAACTTTCGCTAGAATGAGGAATAATAAATACGTTAGCATTTCCACCTACTTTAAAAGTAGTGTGCTTTTTCATAGATTCTGAAAAAAGTATATCTGCATGAATTTTATGCATTTTCTTAATGTTTTTTGCTATATCTTGTAGATTTATCATGTGATTTTTAGTATACTATAAGAAAGAAAAAATATAAAGTCATTTATACAAAAAACTTGGAGGTTTACGTGGCTCTACAGCTTTATAATACCATGGGCAGAAAAAAAGAATATTTTACACCAATTAATGAGGGCAAATGTGGTTTTTATGGTTGTGGTCCTACAGTATATAACTATGCTCATATAGGGAACTTGCGAGCCTATGTTTTTTTAGATACGTTAGATAGAGTTTTGCGATTTTTAGGCTATGATATAAATCATGTTATGAATATTACCGATATTGGACACTTAACCGGTGATGCCGATGATGGTGAAGATAAAATGTTAAACACTGCAAAAGAAAGAGGACAATCAGTACTTGAAGTTGCAGAGTTCTACACAAATGCCTTTTACAATGATATCGATAGATTAAATATTAGACGTCCAAATGTTGTGTGTAAAGCTACGGAGCATATTCCTGAAATGATAGCCTTGGTTGAAGAGCTAGAAAAAAAAGGCCACACATATATGGCTGGTGGAAATCTATATTTTGACATTTCCACTTTCCCTGACTATGGAAAACTTGCAAATATAAACCTAAACGACTTAAAAGCTGGTGCACGCATAGATGTTGATGAAAATAAGCGAAATCCATACGATTTTGTACTTTGGTTTACAAAAAGTAAATTTGAAAATCAAGCACTAGTATGGGATTCACCTTGGGGTGTAGGTTATCCAGGTTGGCACTTAGAATGCTCAGCAATGAGTATGAAATATCTTGGAGACCAAATTGATATTCACACAGGTGGTATAGACCACATTCCTATTCACCACACAAATGAAATTGCTCAAAGTGAATGCGCAACAGGCAAAAAGTGGGTAAACTATTGGCTTCATAATGAGTTCTTGGTAATGTCAAAGGGAAAAGATGGTGATAGCGAAAAAATGTCAAAATCATCAGGCGGATTTTTAACATTACAAACTTTAATTGAAAAAGGGTATGATGCACTTGATTATAGATTTTTCCTTCTCGGGGGACATTATAGAAGTCAGTTAGCTTTTTCTTGGGATGCAATGGATAGTGCAAAGAACGCACGGAAAACATTAACCCAGCGTATAGAAAAAAATATTTCACAGTCACTTCAAGATGGAATGACTATTGATGCAATTAAGAATTTATGTGATATACAGGATATTTCATTTTTCACAAAAATTTCATATACAGATGAAGCAAAATCATTTCTAGAGGCTTTTACCGTTGCCCTTGAAGATGATTTATCAGTTCCGAGAGCTTTATCTCAATTACAAATGGCCATTAAGAGTAAAACTCTAAGAGCAGAAGAAATTGTAACACTAGTTTCGCACATGGATTTTGCGCTTGGCCTAAAACTTATTGAAAATGCCTTACATGAGTATGAAAATAAAACAAGTGCAGTGCGCTCTACAGGAGAAAGTACTGGAGATGCTGAAATTGATGCACTTGTATTGGAGCGAAATAATGCTAAAAAGGAGAAGAATTATTCCCGCTCAGATGAAATTCGTGATATACTAAAGGAGAGAGGAATTGTACTAACGGATACACCTGATGGTACAACTTGGACACGCGTTAAAGATTAATTTTTTGTAAAAAAAATTGATTTTTCTGTAACTTTTGGGAGCTTGCTTTGTTTGATACACAGATATGCGTAGCAAAGGAAACTGATTTTAGAGCAGTTTATGATGCTAACATCACATTATTACTTAAAGTTGCCACACGTATCGTCAATGATTCGGATGTAGCAGAAGATTTAGTTCATGATTCTCTAATTAAAATGCATGAACGGGCTCTTGTGTTTCCATCTATGGATGATGTAAAATACTGGCTATTACGAGTTGTAAAAAATGCTTCACTCAATTATGTGAAGCGTCGCAACCGTGAAAAAATGGCGTATGAGAAGTTTTTAAAGACTGATCGGCCTGAGGTTGAAACAGGAGAAACAAACCTCTTACGAACTGATACACAAGAGAAAATAAAACGTTCATTGGAAAAGCTTCCTATGAACTTAAAAGTTGTGCTGATTTTACGTGAATATGCCGAGCTAAATTATAAAGAAATTGGAAATATTTTAGATATTACGGAGGGTAATGTGAAGGTTCGAGTGTTTAGAGCCAGAGAACAGTTAGCAAAGCTAATAGGAGAAGACGATGTCTACTTGCCAAAGTGAAAAAGTCTGTTCCTCATATGTTGACAATGAGCTTTCTCAATCGCTAAAACATAGTTTTGAAAAACATATGAGTGCATGTGAACATTGTGCACAAAAAGTTAAAAAATATTCAGAAATAAGATCCACGTTACGTTCAGGCAATGAGTCATATAATACCGAAGAAGGTTATAATCGTTTAAAAGATCGTATGAGCTTTAAAGCGAATGTTAATCCTCCTCGACAGCATACTTCTGTTATTTCAATGTTAGTGAGAGTGCTGCCTGCAGTGGCTGCTGCTGTAATAGTTGCAGTGTTGTTACCACGTATTCAGCATGGTAGAAGAGAAAATCAAGAGAATTTAGAATATTATCCATCATCATTGCTTGTGGAGCGATATTTTTATTCAGATGGAGACGCATTTGGCGTTGCACCTATGCAATTAACAGGTGTAATTCTCGAACAACCTCTGATGCTTTTAAGCTTAGATTCACATGCTTATGTTTCAATAGACCCTACAAAGTTTACTGAAATTGACGTTTTTAAGCCAAAAAATTTAACGAATAATGAGCCTATTGAGATAATTTTATTTGATTCTCCTGCAGTTGTATTACAGGAAACAGATAACTTTGGGTTTTCAAACCCTGTATTTTTATTGCGGGAATAAGAACCTTGAATTTCATATCTAAAATTAAATATTATTTTCTAAAGCATTCTATTGTTCGCTCTATAACCATTTTTGGACTAATTTTTGTTATCTTTTCATTCTTTGCCCTCATTTTTTCTCATGATGAATCTGCTCCTGAAATTGAAGCAATTAATCCTGCTGTGGGTGAACCTGGCGATATAATGACTATTACCGGACAACATTTTGGCTCAAAAGAAGTTGGATCTGGAGTAGATATTGGCGGTGTTCGTTTAACCTCGTCTTCTTTTTTATTATGGACTGATTCAACAATTAAGGTAGTTTTACCACACAATGTAGCAGATGGACTTGTGTATGTAGAAACAGAAAATGGTCGTTCGAGCCCGAGTGTATTTGCAAATAGAAAGACAATTCCAGTTCCTATTACACAAGATGCACGTGCTGCTGTCCCTTCAATAACTGCTATTCAATATTCAGGAAATTCAATTGGCTCAATTATAACTATAGATGGTACAAATTTTGGCACCATTAGAGAAGGCTCTCAAGTACTATTTACATTAGAAGGTTCTTCAACATCAGGTAAAAGAGAGCTAGTAGCTTGTTCTGAATTTGATAAAGACTATCAGTTTTGGAGTGATACACAATTACAAGTACGAATTCCTGAAGGTGCTTCTACGGGGCAAGTATTTGTTCGGACTACTCACGGTATAAGCCCAGGAATGGTAATAAATGTTTCTCAGAGTGTTGGAACAAAAAAGTATGATGCTATGAGAACTTATTCTGTGAACGTAAATGCAGATATTACAGAAATTGAAGCGCAAGAGCATGAAACACTTACTTTATTTATTCCTTCGCCAATTACAAGTGTTTCTCAAAGGACAGTTGAAGTATTAGCCTCTGAGCCAGAACCACAAATGAAGTATGGGAACAATTTTGTGCATCAAATTTCACAAAACACAACAGGGCGTGGTAAAATAACTTTTGCTCACTCTCTGAATGTTGAAGTATATAATATTTCAACAAGTGTTAATGTAAATTCTGTGCGAGGGTATACAGATAATGTTCTTGCCTTTTACAGTGAGTATTTAAAACCAAATGCTATTGTCCCTTCTGATGATGAAATTATTACAAACCTTGCATCAGAAATTATTGGGCGTGAAACAAATCCGTGGCGAAAAGCTCGCCTTATATACAATTGGTTATTGGATAACGTAGCGGTGCTTGCTACTGTTCGCAGTGCAGAGTCTCCTGTACTAAATGCTATAGCTTCTAATTCTGCAGATGCATACGAAATGGCTGTTATATATACTTCCTTATTGCGTGCTGCAGAAATACCAGCCATTGTAAATGCAGGAATACTTGTTGACGCAAGCCTAGAAAGTCAAAATCACTGGTGGACAGAGTTTTATATTGAAGGTATTGGATGGATTCCAGCTGACCCTGCTTTAGGAGCAGACTTGCCATATAATGCCTTTCAAAAGCCAGAAGATGTTCGTGAGTTTTATTTTGGAAACTTGGATGCGCAACACATAACATTTTCCCGTGGCTGGGATAATATGAGTCAAACACAAATAACTGGTAAAAAAGTGTATAGGCCGAAAACATACGCATTGCAGGCTATTTGGGAAGAATCAACAGAAGGTGTTATTCGATATAGTTCATATTGGCAAAACGCAATGGTTATTGGAGTGTATTAGTATTCATTGCTTTTAGAAAAAAACAATGAATTTCGTGGTAAAAAGGTTTCCACGAAACTTATTTAAGAGTTTGTAATATGCAAGCTCAATATATAGGAGAAATAATGAATGTCGTAGCACAAATGGTGCCATTTCCATTCATTTGGGAGTTTGAAATTCAAACTCGATATTTACTGCCGTTTTTAT
>CAYJKA010000011.1:8638-20486 GCA_964370655.1 uncultured Treponemataceae bacterium
TGAAAAAAGTCAAGCTCAAAAACGGAAGTTTTTTCCTTGACTTTTTATAGGAGAAGTAATGAATGTCATGGCACAGATGGTGCCTTTCCATTCATTTGGGAGTTTGAAATTCAAACTCGATATTTACTGCCGTTTTTATTGTGTAATAACGGCATGAAAAAAGTCAAGCTCAAAAACGGAAGTTTTTTCCTTGACTTTTTATAGGAGAAATTATGGTAAAAGTTCTTTCAGTAGGGGGATCAATTGTTGCACCCGATAATCCAGATACTGCATTTTTAGTTGCGTTTTCTGCAATGGTTCGAACATGGTTGTTAGAAGATAATGAAAGAAAGCTAATTTTGGTAGTGGGTGGAGGCGGCCCTGCACGCGAATACCAAAAAGTGTATGCAGAATGTGCCCGACTTTCACATGATGATTTTTTAGCATCTGAAGCAGATTGGATTGGTATAACAGCTACCAGGTTAAATGCACAACTTTTACGCGCTATTTTTTCAGACATTTGCCCAAATGAAGTTGTATATGATCCTACAGCTCCCTTTGATTTCAATGGTCGAGTTTTAATTGCTGCTGGTTGGAAACCAGGTTTTTCAACAGATACTGATGCAGTATATTTGGCAGAGCGCTTTAATGCGAACACTATTGTGAATTTATCAAACATTGAAAAAGTATATACTGATGATCCAAAGAAAAATCCGGATGCTACACCTATTGATGAAATATCATGGGAAGACTTTAGAAAAATGGTAGGAGATGAATGGGTTCCTGGTAAAAACTGTCCTTTCGATCCAATTGCTAGTAAAAAGGCTGAAAGTTTAAAACTTCAAGTTATTTGTGCTGGTGGAAAGGACATAAATAATATTAAATCTATTCTTGATGAAAAAGATTTTATTGGAACTACAATAGGGTAGCACTAATACCAAGCCATGCGGGATAAAAGTCCTTCGAGTTTTATTCCGTATTGCGTGTCCGCAGCCCATGTCCCTGCTAAGCCATGTACTGTAGGAGCCTTTCCTTTTGGATTTACCCATTTATAGCGTGGGTCAACTAAAGGCATGTTTAATGGTTCTGCACTTCCGTAGGCTTTAAGATGCTGAATGTGAGCCCGTACTCCCTCTTGTTCAGTTGCAAAAATGTTACCTCTTTGTGTTTCATCAATAGCACCTAAGCCACAAAAATTATTCATATCTTCAGTTACCAGCCCTCCAAAACGCAAAAATCCTGTTTCTAAACACATTTGCGCAAAAGCAATATCAGAGTTTACTCCTTCTAATATAGATTCTTCGATATACAATTTTGCTAGGCGTTCAACTTTTTCTTTGTTGGCTAAACTGTTTTCTTGCATAAAAAAAGTAACAAGCGATTGTTCATTTTTAACACTTTTTTCCATAAGAAAAAGAGAGGGGCTTTGATATGTGATAGTTGCGCGATTTTCAGGCCCCGTAACACAGGATGTAAAGCATAATGCAAGAATTAAAAGTCCTCTGCAAATTATTTTTGATTTCATACGATTTCCTTTCTAATGATTTTTATTACATCTATAGAGTACTTTTTTTTCAAAAAATATGCAATAAGATTAAAAATACAGTAAAAAAAATGCTAGAAAGCACTAAAAATGTAGTAGAGGCTTTTATGGAAACACTACATGATTCTTATTCTGATTACTCTCTTTCTGCAATTACACATTCTCAAAAAACGCGCCCAGATTCCAGAGAAAAACTTTTAAAAATGGGCTCTGATATTTTAAGCAATCAAGAGTTAATGATGATTTTGTTGGGTACAGGAAGTGAAAAAACTCCTGTTAGGAAACTTGCTGGGAAAGTATTAAACGTATTAAAAACATGCGAAAGAGATGACGTAGTAGAAAAGTTGTTAGCTATTGATGGCATAGGTCCTAGTAAGTCATGCCTTATTAGTGCAGCATTAGAGTTGGGGCGTCGGCTTAATTCTGGGCCAGGATCAAAAATTTATAGTCCTGTGGATATTATTCCCTTTATTCAACACATTGCACTTGAAAAACAAGAGCACTTTTTATGTGTTACATTAAATGGAGCACATGAGATTTTAAGTATTAGAACTATTTCGGTAGGAACTCTTAATAGGTGCATCATTCATCCGAGAGAAGTCTATGCTGAAGCTTTAATGGAACGTTGTGCAGCAATTATTCTTGCACATAATCATCCTTCTGGTAATACAGAGCCTTCAGAAAATGACATTGAAATAACACAGCAATTATATGAGGTTTCCAAAATAGTAGGTATACATATTTTAGATCACATTGTAGTTTGCTCTAATGCGTTTTTTAGTTTCGCAGAAAATGGTCTAGTTTTTTGTAATTAACTATGTTATACTGAATGTATGAAAAATAGGGTATTTTTACTAGCATGTTTTTTTCTGTCTATGTACGCGCTTCATTCTCAAGATACAGTAGAAACTGTTGTGCGTGAGAGTACTGAAAGTAGCGAAACGGCTGGCTTAATCATTAGAGCAAATGTAAGTGGTGTGGAAGTATATATTAATAATATGTATGAAGGAATAGCACCCCTTACTCTTAATGAACTTGTTCCTGGGATGTATTCAATACAGCTAAGAAAATCAGGGTGGGAAAGAAAGTCAGTATTTGTTCAATTACGCGAACAAACAGAAACAAATCTCTATTTTGAACTTGATCCTATTACAGGTTTTCTACGCGTAGAATCTGATTTAATGGGTGCGGATATTTATATTGATGATGTGCGCTATGAGCATGGGGATTCACTGGACTCAGGTTTAATTGAACTGCAAATTGGTTCCTATACTGTAGATATAAAAAAATTTGGGTGGAAAACACAATCAAAGTCTGTACAAATCTATGATACATTTTTATCTAATCTTTCGTTTGAAATGGAAAGAGATTTGTTTTCAATAAGTGCTTTTACATCAAAACCAGCACGGTTTAATCCTATGGCACCGGGGAACTTGAGTACAGCTCATTTTAACTTTACAGTTACAGCTCCTGGTAGTGCAGTATTTCAAGTTCTTGATAGAAATAATGTTCCTGTTTTTACAGACACGTTTCATTCTATTACAAGTTCACATCAAACTTCCTCTTGGGATGGAAGAAACTCTTTAGGCATTATGCTTCCAGAGGGATCGTATACAGCACGCATTGAGGCTATTCCAGCAGAAGGTTGGGTTAGTAATTCTTTACCTACTACCGAGGATAAAAAAACTGTAACTGCAACAACGCTTATTACGATAGACACGTCAATATTTTATCCTATTGTTACAAGTGCAGAAGGAGGAACTTCTGTTGGTATCCCGAATGCAAGGTTGATGCCCTTGGGTACAAGTCTAGTTTCTTTAAATGGATTCACTGCTTTTTCTTTAGATTCAGGTTTTTCAAGTTTCCCTTTTGCCGTATCAGCGAGTTTTACGCCTCTGCAATTTATGGAACTTTCACTTCGTTTTGGAGCAGAAGCTCAAACAGGACAAAATGCAACATTTCCTGTTTTCTTTGGAGGCTCTTTAAAATTTGCAAATACAACTGAGAATATTCATTATGGAGCTTTAGTGCGCTATACTTTTTCAACTGAGCCAACTTATTCAAGTACTTATTCAGAAAATGGTTTAGGCGTAGGTTTTATTGGTGGAATTGAGTATGGTCAATTTTTATTTTCTGCTTCAGAAGAACTTATATTTGGAAGTGAAACAGGAAATATTCTTTTATTTGATGGTCATTTAAAAACAGGATTAGGAATTCAGTATCAGAAATCTTCTTTTTCCTCAATGCTATGGTGTAGTTTGTTTTCTCCCTTTACACTACAATCTATTCGGGTTTTTGGGACAATAGAAGCTGGACTAGAAGCTGCGTATCTTTTACCAAATACCAATGTTGCACCAACTTTGGGCTTTTCATATACGAACTGCGATACGGGAGAACAGAGTTTTAATATTCAATTTGGTGTAAACTTTCTTATATTATAAGATGAGCATTGAGGTGGGTTATGGAACTTTTTGAGTATTCAGTAGTTATTTTTCTTAGTATTCTTAGTTACGTATTTGCATTTTTTATTTTGTTTTTTGAACGGAAAGGATCTGCAGGTCGGTTTGCATGGATATTAATACTCATTTTGCTACCTGGTATAAGTACTATATTGTATATAATTTTTAGTGGGCATTTTTTTACAAAAACTCGAAAAATGGATGAAGCAAAGAAGTACACACTAGAACAAATTGCAGATATAATAAAAAAACAGCATGATTTTTTTCATGAAAGGGCAGGGAAGCTACCAAATCCTGTTGTGAATGAATTTGCTCCACTTATAGATATGAATCTTCAATATGCACATTCTCCTATAACTTTTGCAAGCTCTGAAAAATTTTTCTTATGGGGGAAGGATAAATTTCGCTCTCTTTTTGAAGACATAGAAAAAGCCCAACATCACATATTTGTGCAATATTTTATTATAAGAAATGATAAAATTGGAAAAGAGTTCATGGATCTTTTATGTAAAAAGGCACGCGAGGGAGTAGAAGTAAAACTATTATACGATGATTTAGGCTGTATTCGAGCATCACGGCAATTTTTCAGAAGCTTAGATAACGCAGGTGGGGTAAGTCTTCCCTTTTTTCCCATTCGCCGCGGTAATATTTTTTCAATAAACTTTAGGAATCACCGTAAGCTTGTTATAGTTGACAACAAAATTGCATATACTGGCGGATTTAATGTTGGTGATGAATATGAAGGAAAGCATGGTTATTTATGGCGTGATACTCATGTTCGTTTAACTGGCTCTTGTGTGTATGAGCTGTTAAGTTTGTTTTTGGTAGATTGGTATGCCGTTTCTTCTGGGAAGCGTACAAAGTTAAGGCTTCTTAAAGCTAATAAACTTCCTTTTCCTGATATTGCCGCAATGAACAGGCGGATACTTAATGCTTTAAAAAATGATGTTGAAGGTGATGCGAATATACCAATCCAAGTGGTTTCTTCTGGCCCGGATGGAAGACAGCAGGCAGAAATTAGAGATGCGATGATAAGAATGATTATGAGCGCTAAAGAGAAAGTATATATACAAACTCCGTACTTTACACCAGATGAATCATTTTTTTCCGCATTAAAAATTGCAGCACTTTCTGGTATTGATATAAGAATTATGGTACCAGGAAGATGGGATAAGTTTTACGTTAGAGCAGCAGCCTTTAATTATATGCGAGAAATGATTCCTCTAGGAATGAAATTTTATAAATACCCAGGCTTTATTCATTCAAAAGTTATTATTGTTGATGGAAAGGTTGTAACGCTAGGTTCTTGTAACATAGATTCAAGGAGCTTTGATTTACACTATGAAACTAATATTTTCTTTTATGATGCGGTATTTGCTAAACAAAATGAAAATATTTTTTTAGAAGACCAACTTGTCTGTGAGAAACATGAGATTGAGTGGTTTACAACTAGGAGCATCTTTCAACGTGCTTGGTGGAGTTTTTGCAGGTTGTTTTCTCCGATTATGTAGAGACTGTTTTAAAAATGATTATCTATGGTAGACAAAGTAGGGAAATAAAAATGAAAAAAAGTATTGTACTTGTGTTATTATGCACGATAGTTGTTACTTCTTGTAATTTGCTATATACAGATTCTAGTGGAAACTCTAATGGACTTACGGTAATGAAAACAAAAACATTTAATGTAAGCCAGTTTTCTTCTCCAAATTCTATTGCAACTTATGCAACTATTGAAGCAAATCTTGTTAAAGAAACTTCACATCTAGAAATATACGTAAAAAAAGGGCAAATGTTGTCTGATAAGGATCTTGAACATATAGCAGGTAATTTTGAGTTTTTATACAAGCCCATGACTGATGTTTTTGGGACGCACACCGACAGAGATGGTAATGGCAAGATAATTATTTTATTGTATGATATAAATACAGGAGACACTTCTGGTGCATACATAGCAGGTTTTTTTAATAGAGGCGATATTCTGCATAATAATACAGAAATTTTATATGTTGAAAGTCAAGTCTCTAATGATATAGAGAATATTTTTAGTACCATTATCCATGAGTTTCAACACTTAATAAATGCTAGTATGGATATAAAAACTCAACGACCTACAAACCTATGGCTAAATGAAGCTCTTTCGGCATCAGCAGAAATTTTAATTTTTGATAAAATGACAAGCTTGGGGCCAATAATTCCATTAAATAGATGGGCTACATATAATGATGAAAACTATGGTAACTTAATAAGCGAAGGTAACTATTTTTATAATTGGAATTATTATGATGCTTCTGTATCAGCTGACTATGCAACGGTTTCACTGTTTATGTACTGGCTCTATTTGCATGGTGGTGAAGAAATAATAAAAGATATTGCCTTTTCAGACGAATCGGGGAAATATACTGCTATTCTGGATGCAGTTCAAAAATCAGATTCGAACACATTAAAGCGCAACAGTTCATGGGAAGATATACTTTTTTCTTGGCTTAATGCAAATGAAAATGAAAATGAGGGGTACCCAAGCGCAAAGACAGGTTTTATGAAGGATAATTTTGTGTATTCTAATAATTCACCTTTTTTCCTTGAATCAAAGGTGTACTCAGGAAGTAAAAAAAGTGTACACTTATACCCAGGAGATGCAGTATTAACAAGCTTAACGTTTACAGGTAATAACCTTGTAAATAGTGAAATCAATGAGAATCTTAATATTACGCTTAACAATGATACAGCAATCTTAACGACATTTGTGCTAGGTGAAGAAAATCCATCAACTGAAATTACTCTTCCCCAAGCATCTGTTATTGCAAGAAGTGTTAAGCGAGAGCAAAACTTGTTTCCAGATGTTAAGTATCGCATCGTATCTCTTCCTCAAAAACCTTATAGCACAGAAGATTTAAGAGCCGTTAAGCAATGAAAAGAATTTGTACTATTACACGAGTGATTATCTTTATTTTTCTAGCATTATTGTCTTTCCCTAACACAGAAATAGAAGGTCAAGTGCGTCTTGTTGGCACATCATATTTCCCGGGTATAGTGATTACAACAAGCACTGATAAAAGCTATTATTTCTCAGATGAGCTCTTTGATACTTTTATTGTCTACCAAAATAAAACGATAAAAATAAAAGCTAAGGTTGAGGAAGAAAAAATAGAGTTTGCAGATGGTAGTACTCCTGTTATTCTTTCAACAATCTACGAAGCAGAAATTTTAGAAGTAAAGTAAAAAAATATTTCCCCTTTTAGAGAAAGTCGTGTTATACTGTACCTATGGTAAACTTGCACAAAACTCCTTTGTATAAAGAGCATATTGAATTAAATGCAAAGCTTGTTGATTTTGCTGGATGGGAACTTCCTGTACAGTACACATCTAGTTTAGAAGAACACATGGCTGTACGAACTGCGTGTGGAATTTTTGATATATCACATATGGGAGAGTTTTCATTAAAAGGTAAGGATAGTAAAGACTTACTTGAAAAACTTGTGCCCACATCACTTTTAAAACTTGAAAACAATAAAGGTATGTACACTATGCTTTGTAATGAAAAAGGTGGTGTTATAGACGATCTTTTCATTTTTCAAAAGTATGAAAATGATTATTACCTTGTTGTAAACGCTTCAAGAATTGAACAAGACTTTGAATGGATTAAAGAACATTCAAAAGGCATGGACGTTGATTTTATAAATGTTTCATCAGTAACTTCTAAAATAGATTTACAAGGACCAACATCACAGGATGTTTTACAAAAAGTTTTTCCTTCATTTTCTACTCTAAAACGATTTTACTTTGGTGTTTACATTTTTGAAGACAAAGAAGTAATGATTTCAAATACTGGGTACACAGGCGAAGTTGGATTTGAACTATATTGTGACAATGCTATTGTAGCGAAACTGTGGAATGCCTTACTTGAAATGGGAAAAGAAAGTGGAATCCTCCCTTGTGGTTTGGCTAGTAGAGATTCTCTAAGACTAGAAGCTTCTTATTCGCTATATGGACATGAGTTACATGAAGGAATAAACCCTATCGAGGCCTCTCTGGGATGGGCTATAAACTCAGAGCATGATTATATTGGTAGTTCAGTTTTACGAAATATAAAGGCAAATGGGCCTAAGCGAAAGATATATTGTGTAAAATTATTAGAGCGGGGAATACCACGAGAAGGATATAGGGTTCAAAAAAATGGTGTTGACATTGGTTATATAACAAGTGGGTGCCATTCTCCTTTGTTTAAAGAAGGCATAGCCTTTGCATTGTTGGATGTTGATATACTCAATAAAGAACATGGTATCACTCTTGGAATAGGTTTTGATATAGATGTAATAATTCGAGATAAGCCAGTAAAAGCAAGCATTGTTAAAAGACCTTTTTATGAATATAACGGCGAAAAAAAAGACTAATAATGAATGTCGTGGCAATAATGGTTTCACAACATTCGTTTGAGAGTTTGCAGGAGCAAACTCACTGTATAGGAGGCATAAATGGCAAATGGAAAAGAAGTTCTTACAGGTTTGATGTACTCTGAAGAACATGAGTGGGTAAAAGATAACGGTGATGGAAGTGTAACCTGTGGATTAACAGATTATGCACAAAATAACTTGGGTGATGTTGTCTTTGTAGAGTGTAGTATTCAAAGTGGGACTGTGAAAAAAGGTGAAACTGTAGCAGTTGTGGAATCTGCAAAGGCTGCATCTGATGTTTATTCGCCATTATCAGGTGAAATAACTGAAGTTAATAGTGCTGTAGAATCTACACCTGAAATTCTTAATGAAAGTCCGTATGCCAGTGCATGGCTCTTTAAAATAAAAATGGCAGATAGCACAGAACTATCAAAATTGATGGATGCAGAAGAATATTCAAAGTTTATTGAAAGTTAGTTTTGTTTATAAAAAAGGATTATTATGCAGTACACAATGCTAAGCAATGAAGATAAAAAAGTAATGCTTGAGAAAATAGGGGTAAATTCTATTGATGATTTATTTGCAGATTTACCTAAAGATATTCTTGTTGAAACACTTGAAGGATTACCAGAGCCTCTCAGTGAAATGGAAGTTGAGAGTCTTTTTGAAAATATTGCAATGAAAAACAATATAAAAGGGGTTCCTTATTGTGGCGGTGGAGTATATGAGCACTATGTGCCTGCAAGCATTGATGAGCTTGCTAGTAGGAGTGAGTTTTATACAGCATATACACCTTATCAGCCAGAAGTAAGTCAAGGAACTTTAATTTCAATTTTTGAATATCAAACAAATATGTGTATTCTTACAGGCATGGATGTTGCTAATGCAAGTCTTTATGATGGGGCTACAGCCTTAGCTGAATCTGTTATGATGTCTTGTAAAGAAAAAAGGCGCAAAAAAATCCTTGTGAGTGAAGCCGTAAATCCTTTGTATAGAAAAACTTTACAAACATATTGCTGGGCTGTTGGGATAGAAATAGTAGAAGTTCCCTGTAAAGGGTTGGAAAGTGATATTGAAAAGCTAGCATTACTTTTGGATGATAGCATTGCTAATGTTGTTATTCAATCTCCAAACTTCTTTGGTGTTATAGAGGAACTAGGAAACTTAGCTATAGTTAAAGATGAAAAAAAGGCTGACCTTATTTTTACCGTATCAGAAGCTGTGAGTTTAGCGCTATTAAAAACTCCAAAAGAACAGGGAGCTGATATAGTCTGTGGCGAAGCAATGAGTTTTGGAAATTATCCGTCTTTTGGCGGTCCCCTATTAGGTTTTATGTGTGCAAAAGAAAGTTATATGAGAAAAATACCAGGTCGTCTTGTGGGCTTAACACAAGATGAAAATGGGGAACCTTGTTTTGCGCTCACACTCCAAGCGAGGGAACAGCACATTAGGAGAGATAAGGCTACATCAAATATATGCTCAAATCAAGGTTTAGTAGCTTTACGAGCGGCAATTTATTTGAGTCTAGTAGGTCCGAAGCTTTCAGATGTAGCGCAGTTAAATCATAGCAATGCTTCCTACTTACAAAAGAGATTAATAGAGATAGGGTTTACTCGTTTTGAAAATTCTATGCATCCATTCTTTAATGAGTTTGTTCTTAAAAAACCATGTAGCTTAGATAAGTCTTTTACCTTTGGCATTGATATAGGCAAGTGGTATTCAAAATTAAAAGATTGTATACTTGTATGTGCAACAGAAAAAGACACAAAAGAATCAATTGATGATTTTATTGAAGCAATTAAAGGTGGAGTTAAAAAATGAAAACCATATTCGAAAAGAGTAAAATAGGCACTAATACTTATGAAGTCCCTAAAAGTGACCCTTCCTTTAAATTAGATAAAAAAATCCTTAGAAGTGATTTACGTTTAGCAGATGTTAGTGAAGTAGAAGTAGTAAGACATTATTTTAATCTTTCAAGAACTAACTTTTGTGTTGATGAAAATATGTATCCTTTAGGAAGTTGCACTATGAAGCATAATCCTAAAATAAATGAAAAATTAGGAAGGCATCCATCCTTTGCGCTCTTACACCCTCTTACGGGTGAGAATGCTAGCCAAGGCGCGTTGGAAATAATGCATGACATGGAAGAGTATTTTAAGTCTATTACGGGTATGCATGGTGTAACTTTTAATCCAGCTGCGGGGTCTCATGGCGAACTAACTGCACTTATGGTAGTAAAAAAATATTATGAGAAAAAGGGCGAGATAAGAAATGTAGTACTAATTCCCGATTCAGCACATGGAACAAATCCTGCATCTGTAACTATGTGTGGCTTTGAAGTGCGCGAATTAAAGTCTACAGAAGACGGAGATGTAGAGCTTGAGCATTTGAGAGAAGCCTTGGATGAAAATGTTGCGTGTATGATGCTAACAAGCCCTGCAACAACAGGACTCTTTGATAGAAATATTCACGTAATTGCTGATATGGTTCATAAAAATGGTTCTCTGTTTTATGGAGATGGTGCTAACTTAAATGCAACGCTTGGAAAGGCACGATTTTCTGATATGGGATTTGACCTTATGCACATAAATGTACATAAAACTTTTTCTACTCCACACGGAGGAGGAGGGCCTGGATCTGGCCCAATTTCAGTTGTGAAAAAACTAACTCCATTTTTGCCAACTCCAAGGGTTGAAAAAGTGAATGACGCATATAGGCTGATTGAAGAAAATACTGATTCAATTGGGCGTATTCATGGTTTTTATGGAAACTTTTTAGTGTACTTAAAAGCTTGGGTATACATTCGTCTTTTAGGTGCGGAAGGATTAAAAGATGCGGGTGAAACTGCGGTTCTCAATGCAAACTATCTTCTTGCGCTGTTAAAAGATGAATACAATGTTCCTCTAAAAAGAAGATGTATGCATGAGTTTATTATTAACGACAAAGATTTTCCAAATGCTGAAAAAGGAATTACTACTGACCATATTACAAAGCGTCTTTTAGATTATGGCTTTCATGCGCCTACGGTATTTTTCCCACTTATTGTAGAGCGCGCTATGATGATAGAGCCTACAGAAACAGAATCAAGGGAAACACTTGAAGCATTTGCTGCAGCTCTTATTGAAATTAAAAAAGAAGCAAGGGAAAATCCAGAGATTGTTTTACATGCACCGCATACAAAAGCTGTAAAGAGGGTTGATGTAGTACTTGCAGCGAGAAAACCAGTGTTATCAATTAATGATTAAGAAGTAATAATTATTAATTACTATCTCAAGTTGAAAACCATTGCGGAAAGTTGTACTATTTTCAATGATTTTCAACTCTAGTTAGGTTTTTGATTTATCCAATCAATGTTAATTATTAATTATGCATTATTAATTATCTTCTCTTTTCCATTGAAACATATTCTCTGTGTCCCATAACAGACTTATAGGCAGGTCGGATAATTTTTCCACCGTTTACTAATTCTTCTAAGC
>CAYJKA010000012.1:0-20311 GCA_964370655.1 uncultured Treponemataceae bacterium
TAGAAAAGATGGAAATTGATGGTACATTTGAAAGTCTTACAAAAAAAGAAATTTCAGCAATCGTAAAAGAAAAAGCTAAACTCGAAAAAAACCTTGGTGGTATTAAAGAAATGAAAGAACTCCCTGGAATTCTTTTCATCATTGATACACACAAAGAACAAATCGCAGTAGCTGAAGCAAACAGATTAGGAATTCCTATTGTTGCAGTTGTTGATACAAATTGTAACCCAGAAGGTATCCAATACCCTATTCCTGGTAATGATGATGCTATCAGAGCGATTAGCTTGTTTACATCTGTTATCGCAAACGCTGTAATTGAAGCTGACAACGAAACAGGTTTAAAAATCATTGAAAACTTACAAGATGATGATGAAGAATATGTTGACTCATCATATGTAAAAAACGATGATGAAGAAATTGTAGATTACAGTAACTATATTCCTGAAGAAAACACTGAAGCTTCAAAAGAAGAAGAAACAGAAGAAGATGCATCTCTTGCAGCAAAAGCTCTTGCAGATGAGGATGATCTTTATAAATAGTTCTTACAGAACATAGTCTATTTTATTGTACTATTAAAGTTTTATATTTTAATAGTACAATTTTTACTAAAGTAAAAACAAGCTTTAGGTAACAATTAGAATACATGGAGAGAATACTATGGATATTAAAGCAAGTGATGTAAAAGCACTTCGCGAAGCAACTGGCGCTGGCATGATGGAGTGTAAAAATGCACTCAAAGAATGTAACGGTGACGCAGATGCTGCAGCAAAACTCTTAAAAGAAAAAGGCCTTGCTGCTGTTGAAAAACGAGCAGGTCGTTCTACAAAAGAAGGAAGAGTTCTTATTAGACAAGAAGGTAACAAAGTTGGTTTAGTAGAAATTACTTGTGAAACTGACTTCGTTGCAAAAAATCCTGATTTTACTGTTGTTGGACAAAAAATTATGGATGAAGTTATTGCAAACAATATGAATGAAGTTACAGAAAGTCTTTCAAATCTTCTTTTAGATTTAGCAACAAAAATCCGCGAAAACATGAGTGTACGCCGTGTAGCATGTGTTGAACTTCCTGCAAATGCAGTAATTTCATCATACATTCACAGCGATGGAAAAACTGGCGTAGTAACAATTCTTACATCAGACCCAGATATGAGTGGAAATGCAGATGCTAAACAATTTGCATACGATTGTTGTTTACACGTAGCTGCTTTCTTACCACTTTATATGAAACAAGATGATGTGGATCCAGCATACATTGCTGAACAAAAAGAAATCTATACTGCTCAAGTTGCAGAACTTGATAAACCAGAAAATGTTAAAGCTGGTATTATTGAGGGAAAAATCAAGAAACATATGGCAGAAATCTGTTTCTTAGATCAACCATTTGTTAAAGATGACAAAGTAAGCGTATCTAAGAAAATGGAAGAAATTGGAAAATCAATTGGTTCAAAACTTGAACTTTCTCAAGTTATTTGTTACCAACTTGGTATGTAATTTTTCTTTGAATCTATGCTTAATTGCATAGATTCAAGAGTTCTGTTTCAAACGAACGTACATCTAATATAAAGGAAATAACCTATGGCTGATACAAATGATGAGTGCGTTGAACGCATGACTAAGAGCATTAGTGCTTTAAAAGATGATTTTAATTCTATCAGAACAGGTAGAGCTTCTGCAAGTCTTTTTGATAAAGTACGAGTAGAGTACTACGGTGATTTAACTCCACTCAATCAAGTGGCTACAATTTCAATTCCAGAAGCTCGCTCAATTCTTATTCAACCGTTTGACAAATCACTTATTGGTGAAATTGAAAAAGCAATACAAAAGTCAGAACTTGGACTAAATCCTTCAAATGACGGAAAAGTTTTAAGAATAACTATTCCACCTCTAACAGCAGATAGAAGAAAAGAATTAGTTAAACAAGCTAAAAACATGGCTGAATCTAGTCGTGTAGCCATTCGAAATATTAGACGAGATGGCAATGATGAATTAAAAAAAGCTCAAAAAGATAGTAAAATTACAGAAGATGAGTTAAAGACATCTGAAGATGCTTTACAAAAATCAACTGATAAGTTTATTGCTGAAATAAATAAGATTTTAGAAGAAAAAGAAAAAGAAATCATGGAAGGTTAAACCATCGATAGCTTACAATTAAACCAACAGCCGCCCTCCTCTCAGTTACTTCCAAAACACGTAGGAATAATTATGGACGGGAATGGCCGTTGGGCTAAAAATAAAAACTTACCAAGAACAAGTGGACATAAAGAAGGCCTCAATGCTGCTAGAGAAATAATAAAAGAAGCAGCAAACATGGGGATTTCTTATTTAACATTATATACTTTTTCCACTGAAAACTGGAAGCGAACACAGGAAGAAGTAGGATTTTTAATGAACCTACTAAAAACTCACCTACGTCGTGAGTTTGAATTTTACAAAAAAGAAAAGGTTCGATTACATTGCATTGGTGATATTTATGGTCTTAGCGATGACGTTAGAACAGAACTTGAATCAGTAATACAAGATAGTGCTGATTTTAATAGAATGAACTTAGTTTTAGCCATTAATTATGGCGGAAAAGACGAGATTCTTCGTGCATGCAATAAATATATTGCAGCGAAAAATACAGAAGCATTAACATCAAAAACACTCGAAGGTTTTTTTGATGTACCAGATATTCCACCTGTTGACTTGATCATACGAACAGGTGGCGAAAAAAGGTTAAGTAATTTTTTACTTTGGCACGGTGCTTATGCAGAATTAGAGTTTTCTGATATCCTTTGGCCTGATTACACGCCAGAGAATTTTAATATAGCAATTCAAGATTTTTTAAAACGTAATAGACGTTATGGGGGCCTTTAATGAGTCAACTACTACAACGGTTATTGGTATTTTTTATTGGAATCCCAATGGTAATGGCGCTTATATTGGTTGAGCACTATCATCACTTACCACTTCTACTAGTAATAATTATAACAGTTTTTATGGCCGCAAGAGAATTATATACTCTTTTACAAACACGCTTATTTATGCAGCCACAATGGCTTTTTTTATTACTGACAGTTTTAATTCCAACTGTAACAACATTAGTAATTCTCTTAGAATTACCTCCTTTATATATTTATTTTACAGCAGTAATATCAATTATGATAAGTTTTGCTTATGAAATTTTTTCTCCAGATAATGAAATATCATTTGATAATGCAGCCCCTAGGCTTTGTACTACTACATTTTCAATAATATATTTAGGCTTATTTTCTACATTTATTTCACAACTAACACGACTTCAAGACTCAACCATCTATATAGCCACCTTTCTTTTAATGGTTTTTGGCTGCGATTCGTTAGCGTGGTTTTTTGGTATGCTACTCGGGAAAGGTACAAGGGGATTTATTAAAGCAAGTCCAAACAAGAGTTTAGTTGGATTTTTTGGTGGAATATTTGGTTCAATACTAGCCGGCTTAATTATGTACTACTTTCATCCAAATTCTTTTTCTAATAATCCAATATTAGTAGTATTAGTAGCAATAATTATTTCTATTGCAGCAATTATTGGAGACTTAATTGAATCAGTACTAAAGCGGTCTTGTGCACACAAAGATTCAGACATTGGTGGCGTTGGTATACCTGGTAGAGGCGGTTTTTTAGATTCAATAGATTCAATATTATTCTCAGCTCCAATATATTTTATTTTGGTTTCTTTGTTTTTTGTTTAGCGGAGTAATGCAACAACATGAAAAAAAAAGTACTAGTTCTAGGCTGTACAGGATCGATAGGAACAAGCACGCTCTCAATTATACGAGAGTTTAGCAATGAATATTCAATTTGTGGTTTAACAGCACATTCAAATGCCGAAACACTTTATAATCTTGCAAAGGAATTTAACTGCAAAGCGCTATTGACCTCTAGTGAGGCATCTCTAGAGCAATTTATTATAGATTCTAAAGCAGATATCTGTGTTAATGGCATTTCTGGCAGTGCAGGCCTTATGCCTTCTGTGCATTGTTTAAAAGCTGGAATAGATTTAGCACTAGCAAACAAAGAAACAATAGTTATGGCAGGAAGCATAATTAAAGACTTAGCTAAAAAGCATAATTGCAATATTATTCCTGTTGACTCAGAACATTCTGCAATATTTTCTCTAATAACACACTATGGTAGAAATAATATTGATAAAATAATCTTAACAGCGTCTGGTGGACCTTTCAGAGATTCAACTTATGAAGAACTCTTAAACGTTACTCCAGAGCAAGCATTAAAACATCCTACTTGGGATATGGGAAAGAAGATTTCAATTGATAGTGCTACCTTAGCCAATAAAGGTTTAGAAGTCATAGAAGCTTGCAGGTTGTTTGACTTGCCTTGTGAGCAAGTGAAGGTTACAATCCATCCTCAGAGTCTTGTTCATTCTTTTATATCTACACTTGATGGGGATGTATACGCTCAAATATCAAAGCCAACTATGAAGCGCCCTATTCTATCTGCACTATCCTATCCAAATATGACAGCAAATACTATCGAAAAGCTTGACTTCTCAAATCTAATAGAAATGTCATTTTCACCGCCTAAAACGGATTTATTCCCTTTATTAAGTCTTGCTTTTGAGGCACAAAGCAAGGGAGATGCATACACAATTGCATACAATGCAGCCAATGAAATTGCAGTTGAATTATTTTTGCAAAAAAAAATACAATTTTTAGGAATAGCAAAGTTAGTATCTCTAGCTCTAAAAGAACATTGGCTACAGAATGTAAATACTATAGAAGATGTTTTTATAATTGACACTAAGGTTAGAGCTAAAACAATAGAACTATACGAAAGCTCTCAATTTTCTACATTTAAAATTGAGAAAGGAGATTTAAAATGACAATAATTTATGGTCTTTTAGGACTAGGAATAATTATTTTTATACATGAGCTTGGGCATTTTATTGCTGCTAGAAAGTGTGGAGTTGAAGTCGAAACATTTTCTATTGGAATGGGACCTGTACTCTTACATAAAAAAATTGGAACAACTGATTACAGATTATCACTAATACCTCTTGGTGGATATTGTGGAATGAAGGGAGAAAAAATGTTCCAAGAGGCAATTGAAAAAAAACTTGCTAGCATTCCGAAAGAAAAAGATTCTTTTTATGGAGTTAGTCCTATACGAAGAATTATTATTGCTTTTTCAGGGCCAGCAAGTAATGTTATATTTACAATATTAGCTCTTACAATAATTGCTTTAATTGGTGTTACTCATTATAGCACCCCAAATAAAATAATATTAGCAACAGATGTATACGAAGATGCAACACTTGTAGCAAAAGAGGCGGGACTACAAACTGGAGATATCATTACTCGTATTGATGGAAAAGAAGTTTCGCATTTTTCAGATATATCACAGATTGTATCAACAGCCGCTAATGAAAAACTTCTTTTTACTGTTGTACGAGATAGCGAAATTTTAGAACTTACCATTACTCCAGAGTTACAACCACAAACAGGTGCTGGAATGATAGGCGTAGTGAATTGGGTTGATCCTGTAATTGCAAATATTGAAGATAATTCTCCCGCATATAAAGCTCAACTGCAAACAAATGACATCTTACTCAATGTTGCTGGGTATACAATTCATAACACAATGGATTTTAATAAAATTATCCAAAACAGAGATACAGCACATATTGTATTCGAACGAAATGGAGTTATTAGCGAAACAGAACTTGAAATTCCAAAAAATATAGACGGAATTACAGATATGACCCAAATAGGACTTTCTTGGAAAGTTGAAGCTATAAAAACACAAAGCTCAAATATATTTGCCGCCTTAAAACAAGGCACCATTGATACTTTAAATCTGATTACTTTAACTTTTAAGAGCATAGGACTTTTATTTCAAGGCGTAGATTTAACTAAAGCAGTTTCAGGTCCCATAGGGATTACGCTTATGTTAGGAGAAACTACAAAAACTGGGTTTGAAGCTGGATTTGCAATCGGAATAGTTACTGTACTTAATTTTTTATCAGTAATAAGCATATCACTTTTTATAATGAACCTTCTTCCAATACCTATCTTAGATGGAGGCTTAATACTTTTTTCATTTATCGAGTTGATTCGAGGTAAAGCAGTTAAACCAACAATTCTGTATAAGGTACAGTTTGTAGGTCTTGCATTTATTTTGTTTTTATTTGCTATAGGCTTTATTGGTGACATCAATAGGCTTATAAGTGGAAGTTTTTAATTTTTTGAGAGGTACATATGAAATATATTAAAATAATTTGTCTAGTTTTAGCCTGTTTTTGTCTCAGCACTACCCTTTTTGCTAGAACCCAAGTGTCTACCCAAGGACATGACGGTGCAATAACTGCAATAGCTGTCGCTAATAGCGCGGGGAAAAGAGTTGTATTTACAGGAAGTAACGATGGATTTCTAATTCGTTGGAATGAAAATGGAACTGGAGAGCATTTTCAAATATCTGATGATGCAATTAAAATGATAGCAGTACACCCTAATGGGAATGACATAGCCGTATATGAATCCGATGGACTTACTATAAATAGATTATCAGTATGGTCTTGGAGTACGTTGACTAAAAAATTTGCATCAAAGCGCATTGACTCAACAATAACCTCTCTTGCTTACACAAGCCGTGGTTCTCAAATTATGGTTGGACAAGCAAATGTTATGGGTATAATTTTTATAGACAGCGTAAAGGGTACTATCCTATCAAATAAAATTAGAGAAACAGCCGGTTCTATAACTTTTTCACAAACAAGTTCGAGTGAAAATTCCAATGTAATGTATTCATCTCTTGGTTACATTATATATTCTAATTTAAGAAATGGTTCAAGAAAAGCATCTTTTAAAGTAGAAAATAATCTATCTAATCCACTAGTTTTTAATAGCGATGTTCTTTTTGCAGGTGTTATGGGCAATACGATACATTTATATGATTCAACGAGCGGAACACTTATGGCAAAAATTAATGCTCAGAATCCTATAATTGCAACATCAAGATCAGATAGAAACCTGTACTATTTTGAAACAGACGGAAAAAACTCAACTCTAAACATGATAGAAGTAAAGAATGGTATGATAAATACATCGCCAATCATTTTGAAAAAGTTTACTTTTCATGCATGGGATACCGTTACAAGCGCAGTAAAGTCAGGAAATAACATATATATAGGAATGAAGTCGGGAGAATTATATTCAATAGACATAAACCCATCCACTGAGCCAGTGGTTGCAAATAAAATAACAAATAATGTTTACAAAAAAATATATGATGTAAATGAATTAAATGGAGACTTCTATTTCTTATCAGACAACTCTATTTTCAAATCAAGTTATAATAACAAAACAACTACTGAGGTAGCGAAAAACTCTGGATATACAAACATGATTGCAACAACAGATGCTATTTACTTATGGTCAAAATCAAGTAGAAAAACAGTAAAAAAAATAACAATAGCAGATCAGTCTGAAATATCTCTTTTTACACCACAAAACTCTATTGAAATGATGAGACTGCAAGGCGATAAGTTATTAGTATTGGAAGGTAGTAGCAAAGTATCAATCTATGATTTAACAGCAAATGAATTGAATACAATTTATACCGGGACTGGAATACAGGATGCATTATTATATAAAGAAAATGTGTATGTTGCTAAGACATCAGCAAGTAATCCACCCTCTTCGCTTATTCAAGTAAGCCTTGAAACACGAGAGACAATCCCAATCAATATAAAAGGGGAAGTTAGCTTTTCATTAGCAGAGACTCAAGGAACTACAGGGCCTTTTTATGGTGCAAGTATTGTAGATGAAAATAATTCTACTAGTACAAAAGTGTTCTCTTATAACCCTACTACAAAGGCATATTCTATAATATTATCATTGGGAGATGAGGATCCAAAGGCATTTACATACTTAAAAAATGGAGTATTATACACAAATATTGGAAGATCACAAGTTTACTCTGTTACCTTAAGCCAAAAGAAACTCGAAAGAATGGATCAGTCATCATCGTTACCTATGAAAATGGTTGGTGATAGAACTACCCTTGCAGTCCTAAATAAAGATGGAAGTATTTCTTGGTACAACGCACAAAGCAAGGCATTGTTGAAAAACTGGTACATAAGTACAGAAGGTAAATGGCTAGAATTCTAAGATAGCATATAAAAATACCCCCTCTAGTAAATAAAACTGGTGGGGGTTCTTTTTTTAGGGCATAATAGTTTTAACTACATAAAAAGCCCTATATACAAATATGAATATTTAATAACATAAGTATTATCTACTTACATTTTCAAATTTTGCATAAGCAGGAATGAAAGCTAAGTCAACGTTACCGATAGGTCCGTTACGCTGTTTTGCAACAATAAGGTTAGCATCTATTGGCACAGTCGGATCATCAACAGTTCCTTGACGTTCCCGATGAATAAACATAACAACATCGGCATCTTGTTCAATAGAGCCAGACTCTCGTAAATCCGCTAGAGATGGTTCTTTTTGTTCAGCAACACGTGCAACCTGAGATAAAACAACAACAGGAATATTTAGCTCCCTTGCCAAACTTTTAAGAGATCTTGATATTTCAGCAATTTGTTCATGACGAGGAATAGCTGAATTTTCACTTCTTATAAGCCCAATATAGTCAATAAAAATAACTTCTATTTTTTGTTGAGCACGCAATCGTCTTGCCAATGCGCGAATATCCAACAACTTCATATTTGGAGTATCAACAATATATATTGGAGCTTGATGAAGCCTACCTGCTGCATGCATAAGATGTGAAAAGTGGTCTTTTTTAAGAAAACCACTTCTAAGTAAATCAGCTCTAATTCGAGCATCTTGAGATAGTAAACGCTGCACTATCATTGCATTAGACATTTCAAGAGAGAAAAATGCAGATGGAATATTTTTTTCTACAGATATGTGGTGCAATACAGAAAGGGCTAAGGCAGTCTTTCCCATTGAAGGTCTTGCACCAATAATAATATATTCAGAAGGTTGAAACCCATTAGTCATTCCATCTAAACGATGAAAACCTGATGGAACACCTGTAAAGGCTTGTTTATCAGAATACAATTTTTCTATTCTTTCAATTGCATCCTTAACTAATTCACGAGTTGGAACTGCTGTATGTGTGGAATTTATGTCAGTTAATTCAAAAAGATCTTTTTGCGCTTCTTCTAAGACTTGCCCACTATCCATTGTTTCATTATGAGCATTTAATACAATTTTAGAAGAGGTTTTTATAAGTTCGCGTCTAATAGATAAGTCAAGTACAAGTTTAGCATAGTATTCAATGTTTGCACTTGTTCCTACCGTGTCAGTTAATGAACTAACATACGCTTGTCCACCAGCTGCGTCTAGGTCACCTATCGATCGCAATTTTTCTACTAAAGTAATGAGATCCCCGCGAGTTCCCTCATTAAATAAAGCTAGCATTGCAGAAAAAATTTTCTGATGCTGTAAAGAATAAAAACGCTCAGGTCGCAAGTACCTGAGCACGTCTCCGAGAACTTCCCAATCAAGGAGCAAAGCACCCAAAGCTGCTTGTTCAGCATCTAAATTATGTGGTGGAACCTTGTCCTTGAGTTGAGACATGTATAACCTCTTATTCTTCGTTTGTTGTTTCTGTAGCGTTAGTTTCAGCTACTTCTGGTGTTTCTGCAGGCTTGTTATCTCGAGCCTTAGGTGCAGCAGCCTTTGCAGCTTTTACATCTACTTGTGGTTCGATAGAAACGTTAAGTTCAGCAGAAGTTGACTCATAAAGACGAACACGTACAGAATATTTTCCAACTGATTTAATAGTTAAACCAGGAACTTCAATTCGTTTTCGTTCAATTTCAAAGCCATCTTTGTTTAAGTATTCAGCAATTGTTTGTGATGTTACAGCGCCATAAAGTTTTCCATTAGGACCAGCTGGCATTACAATTGTAATTGAATGTGCACTAATTTTTTCAGCTAAGCTTGCAGATTCTGCTCGTTTTGCTACTTTTTTAGCTTCAATTTCTTCTTTTCGACCTTCGAAATGTGCAATAGTTACTTCTGTATATGGAAGTGCTAAGTTTCTAGGGAATAGATAGTTTCTGGCATAACCATTTGCTACCATTTTTACATCACCTTCTTCTCCAAGGTGTTTTACATCTGCATTTAAAAATACTTTCATTTTCAAGCTCCTATAATTTTTGCATCTTTGATGCATTTTAGAAGGCAAAGTATGGCAGTTATAAACAACGTTCATATACTGCAATGAAATCCTTTACGGTTTCATTCCTCTAAAATCTTACAACGTTACCAGGAGTTGGATCGCTGTAGAGTTCAAAAGGGAGCTAAGCTCCCTTTTGTATTTAATTAGTCTGCTACGAATGGTAATAGACAAATTGCACGTGCTCGTTTAATTTCTAAAGCTAGCGCTCTTTGGTGTTTTGCACAAGTACCAGTAATGCGTCTAGGAAGAATCTTTCCTCTTTCAGTAGTAAATCTTCTTAAAGCATCTGGATCTTTGTAATCAATTTTTACTTTGTTTGCACAAAATCTACAAACTTTTTTTCTAAAAAATTGTTTTGGCTTTCCACGTCCACCACGATCATCGCCGTCGCCATCTTTCATGATGTCGCTCATTTTCATATTTTTGTCCATAGCTGACTGCATTGAACTTTTTTCTTCGTTCATTATTTCATCTGACATAGTTGTCTCCTAATAAATTAAAATGGAATGTCTTCCGGAAAATCGGAATCGTTTGCACTGTAGGCCGGTCCAGCTTCATATGATTTTTGATAACTATTTTGTTGCTGATATCCACCAGAACTTGGTTGTTCATTTCGTGTATACGATTGTGAACCTTGAGAAGGATTAGAATTGCCTCCCAATAGCTGCACATTGTTTGCAACGATAATTACTTTGCTACGTGATTGGCCGTCTTGTTCCCAACGATCTTGACGCAATTCTCCATCAACTGCTATTTGCTTGCCTTTTAAAAGGTATTGCTTTAAGCTTTCTGCAACTTTGCCAAATAAATTGATTTCGAAATAACTTACTTCATCAATCCATTGTTCTCCACTTTTTCTTCTGCGGTTAACTGCTACAGAAAAATTAGAAATTGCAAAGCCGTTTGATGTATATTTGAGTTCTGCGTCTCTGGTTAGACGTCCTATTAGCATCACATGATTAAGATCGGTCATAGTTTACCTCTATTCGTCTACTCTAACGAACATAAACTTTAAAAGATTGTCAACTAATTTGAACTGTCTGTCAATGTCAACAACTTTTGATGGGTTTAATTTTAGGTTAAACAAAATAAACTTACCTCTGTTTCGTTTTTTAACTTCGTAACAAAGATCTCGATCTCCAAAAGCGTTTTCGCTTTCAATTTCGGCACCAAAATCAGCTAAGACTTTCTTTACGCCTTCCATGCCGTTTTTTGACAAATCTTCCTCTAACGGGAAAATTGTCATAAGTTCATACTTTCTCAATGTATACTCCTTATGGTCTTTGGAAGAGTGGTAAGGTTATAAGACAAACCGTCCATCTCTCCAAGGTTTGATGTATAGTATATCAGAACAGCATATTATATTCAAGCACTTTTGAAAAAAAACAACTTAAATACTCCAAAAATTCATAAAGTTAATATTAGCATAAATACTAATATATATGTAAAAAAACTTGAATAATTGTGTAAAATACGATATAATGGTGTGAGGTAAAAAAAATTATGGAAAAATACGATTGTATAATTGTCGGCTCTGGGCCAGCAGGCCTAGCAACAGCTTTCACATTACTTGAAGAAAGAAAAGATTTTAAGATTCTCATTTTGGAAAGTGCAAAAATATCTTCAGGTGGTTTGCGAAACGACTGCAAAATGAATTTTACCTTTCCTGTAGGCTTTCCGTATGAATACTGGACAGAAGACCTTGCTAGCTTGTACTTAGAAAAAGTTGAAGCATTTCTTAAGCCGTCAATCATGGATAAAGTAAATGTAGATACATATTCTAAACGTGCAGAGCGCATTGGTGTTAAACTTTTACAAATACGCCAATCTCATCTTGGAACAGATGGGGGAATTAAACTTATACACGAACTTACCTCAACCTTACAAAATCTAGGAGTTAGTTTCGGATTTAGTGAAACTATGACTAAGGCCGATAAAAAAGCCCGTGTAATTACAACAGATAAACGTACCATCGAATATACAAACCTAGTGTTAGCACCAGGTCGTCATGGTTTCGATTTTTTGCGTAACATTATGCATGACCTTGATATTCCATATAGTGATAATAGCATAGATGTTGGAGTACGAATTGAAACAAAAGAAGAACACTACCCCATTGTTAAAGATTATTATGATCCTAAGTTTATGTTTCCAGAAATGACTAGAACATTTTGTACAAACTCAGGTTCTGCACATGTTGTTCAAGAAAAATATACAAGCACACGAGGTGAAGTGTATTACAGTGTTAACGGTCACGCTTATTCAGAAGATAGGCCATCTACTGGTCTTGTTAATTTTGCAATGTTGAGGTCTGTTTCTTTCACAGAGCCTTTAGCATCAGGACAAGATTATGCAGAGTATCTTGGTGCACTTGCTATGCTAACTGGAGGCGGACATCCAATTATGCAGCGTGTTGGAGACTTTAGACTTGGAAAGCGTACTACATCAAAGGGGCTCAATACAGACCTTTATGATTTTGAACCTACATTGAAAAGTGCTACACCTGGAGATATATCTCTTGCAATGCCTGCTAAGTTTTTACAGTCTATTTGGAAAGCATTAAAAAAGCTTGATACAATTATTCCTGGCATTTTGCACCCAAGCACCATTATGTATTACCCCGAAATAAAACTATATGCTAACAAGCCAGTATTTTTAAATGATAATTTTATGGCTGCTGAAGATATATATTTGATAGGCGATGGCGCGGGAACTTCACGCGGTATTACAGCAGCATGGGCATCCGGTATAAGAGCAGCTGAGGGAATCTTGCAAAGGCAAAAGGTGTAACTATGAGAGTCACTGGTGGAGCGCTAAAAGGCAGAAATATTGTTTGTCCAGATGGTATTATTAGACCTGCAATGGATAAAATGCGAGAATCCTTTTTTTCAATACTTGGACCTCTCGACGGGAAGTCATTTTTAGATATGTTTTCTGGTAGTGGAATTATCGCCTTAGAAGCAGCATCACGTGGCGCCGAAAGAATTGTTTTATGTGAAAAGGATAAAATAAAGGTAGAAACACTTTTAGGCAATGTAAAAATTAGTGAAGTTGATTTGGGTAAAAAAATTGAATGTAAGTTTATGGCAGTTGAATTATTTTTAAAACGCTGTAAGGACACATTTGATATCATATTTTTTGACCCACCATTTCCTTATAAATATCACGAAGATTTAGTAAGGATAGTTGATAATCGAAAACTTCTAAATGAAAATGGGCTATTACTCATTCATAGACCACAAGAAAGAAAAATGAGTGATACAATTGGTTCTTTAAAGAAAAAAGATACAAGGTCATATGGGCATTCAATTTTAGAGTTTTACTCATATAAATAAACATATTACCAAATAGTTGTAGGAGAACAGCATGACACAAGATGCAACAGAAATAATTAGATCTCATAAGTCTTCTGGTGGATTTATTAAAACATCTGATACTCCTTTAACAGCACTTAGTTCAGAGCAAAAAGTATTACTTAATAGAAAAGGCAATATGCTTTTTAACGACGGCGAGTTTGAGCAAGCTCAAAGGTTATATATTACAACAGGATATTCTGATGGTCTCAGCAGAATAGGCGATATATACAATAAAAATGGCGAAGATTTGAAAGCCTTAAAGTTTTATTTTTTAGCAAAAAATAAGGCTAAGTCGCAGCCAATCATAGAAAAAATTGCAAATGTTGTTGCAAATATTTTAAAGGAAAATTAGTAGTGTATGGAACAAGAATTTAAAAAAGATGTGATAAATGAAGAAAACAAACAAGCCGAAGATGCTTTATCTGAGTTATCAAAAAAGGCTTACAGCTACTTAAAAGAAAATAAAACTCATGATGCAGAACAAATGTTCAATGAAATCCTATCTATGTCTGCTAGCAACAATTATGCGCTTGTTGGCTTAGGTGACCTAGAACGAAAACGAAGAAATTTCAATAAAGCATTAGAATATTATTCTACTTGCTTAGAATCCCATCCAGAAAATAACTATGCATTATTTGGCCTAGCAGACTCATATAGGGCATTAAAAAAACTAAACCTAGCAATACCAGTATGGGAACAATACTTACAGATGGATGAAAAAAATGTATCTGTTTTAACTCGTGTAGCCGATGCATATAGAAAAACTCATAATTTAGAGAAGTCAAAAGAAGTATATCTTCGAGTTTTAGATATTGAAGAAGAAAATGCCTATGCATTAATTGGGTTGGGTAACCTATTTTATGATTTTAAGGATTTTAAAACTGCACTTTACTATTGGTCAAGAATGCTTGATATTACAGAAGGCACCGGCGATATTCGTGTTTTAACTTCTATAGGTAACTGTCACAAAAAACTAAAAGCGTATGATCAAGGCATTCACTATTTTAAAGAGGCCTTAAAAGCTGAAAAAAATAATTTCTATGCATTATTTGGGCTTGCCGATTGTTATCGTGGAAAAAACGACCATCAACAGTCTGTTGAGTGTTGGAATAGAATTTTGGAGTTTGATCCTAACAACAAAGTTATTCTCACAAGAGCTGGTGATGCATACAGAAATATTGGTGACATTGACAATGCACTTCATTGCTACAATAGAGCTATAGATATTGAATATGATGTATATGCTATTTTTGGACTAGCACTGATTACAAAACAACAAGGAAAATATGAAGACGCTATCATAAGCTTTAATAGATTGATGCAATCAAATTTTAATAATTACAGATTATACATTGAACTAGCAGAGTGTTATCTTAGCTTAAATCAAAAAGGCTATGCAATTGATATATTAAAAGCTGCATCTGATTCTGGTGCTAGAAATTCTGACATAAGCGAAATGCTTAAGAGGTTACAACAAAATTGAGCGAACAAAGCCTTACAGGATTATTACCAAATGAAATTCTACCATTATTAAATGGCGCCCCAAGTTTTACAACAAAACAAATATTTAAATGGATTTCAAAGGGTGTGCAAACCTTTGATGAAATGTCTAACGTTTCCTTGTCTCTACGTAATTATTTAAAAGACACAACTACTCTTTACTCTTCAAAAGTGGAACAAGTTTTAACAGATCCAGATGGAACAATTAAGTTACAAATCAGACTCTTTGATGACTTTATGATTGAAACTGTTTTACTAATAGATTCTGAAGGAAGAAAGACAGCCTGTGTTTCATGCCAGGCCGGTTGTGCAATGGGATGTGCTTTTTGTAAAACAGGGACTCTTGGTTTAGCAAGAAACTTAACAACTTCAGAAATTGTTGAACAATTTTTATATCTAGAACATCATGCTGGAGCTTTGCAGAATATTGTGTTTATGGGTATGGGTGAACCAATGATGAATCTAGACTCTATTCGTAAAGCACTCGAAATTTTATCTAACAAGGATGGAAGAAATCTCTCACTAAGAAGAGTAACTCTTTCAACTTGTGGCATTATTGATGGAATTTATGACCTTGCAGACAATGGTCCTACAATTAAGCTAGCCATTTCACTTACAACTGCGGATGAAGAATTGAGAAAAGAAATAATGCCTGTATCTAAAGGTAATTCGTTAAAAGAACTCTCAAAGGCAATAAAATACTATAGTGATAAATCGGGAAAACGCACTACCCTAGAAATTCCACTTTTGGGAGGCGTAAATACCAGTAACAACCATGCAAAAAAATTAGTTGATTTTGCAAAGAATCTTCCTGTACATATAAATCTTATACCATGGAACCCAGTTGAAGAAATTGATTTTTCAGAGCCTGCAAAAAATGAAGTGCGTTCATTTCAAAATAGTATAGAACGTTCGGGATTAAATGTAACTATTCGCATGAAAAGAGGCCGAAGCATTGGTGGAGCCTGTGGGCAACTAGGTAAAACTACGTAAGGCTCATTATTTCTTATAATACTGGTGATAACTCAAAACGTGCACACAGCGAAAATTCTACTCCTTGTTGAAAATTATTTAAAACATTTTGCGCGTTGGTAGAGTGAATATAAGAAAACAATGATTCTACCGTTAACCATTCAAAAATCCGATAAGAACCTTCAACTGAAATTTTATGCTCATAATTTGGAATTCCAAATGGTGTAGTTGCAATTATGTCTTCCCCCTGAGTTGGATACGGAGTAGAAAATGAAACTTCACCATTTATCATATATCTATAATGAATATAGGCAGACCAAAAATCAAATGAATTATATCCAATTTTTACAAAAGCACTAATTGTATCTGGGCCATATGGATATCCTATCCATGTTTGCAGTAAATTTCTATTAGTACTACCAAGTAGTATTGTAGAGTTGTAAAAAGAAGGAGAAGGATTTGTTTCTTTATTTTTATATAACCATGGTAACCCATAAACTCCTTCAACTGCAGCATGAATATACCCTTTTTTTATGGGAATAAAACTTTCTAAACCTAATTGTCCACCAAGTGAACTTGCTACTGTATTATCAAGACTCCCTTCTGGATATTCAAAGTTAAAAGTAAATTGATTCATAGCCATTAAAGCATACAGGCGAAGATATTTCCAGGGATTAATATCCAAAGTAAGTCCAAAATATGATGTTGTATGAGAGTCACCATATAAATCGGACTTATCTTCTTCATAGTTTGCCCACGGAACTAAGCTATGAAAAATTGAAACAGGATTTAAATAACGAAGTTCAAATGGTCTACTTACAAGTAACCCTTCAAGTAATCCTACCGATACTCTTTCAAACAACCTAAATTCAATTCTATGTAGGTATAAATAAAGCTCTGACTCTAGCTGCATTGGAGTATTTGAATAACGAACATTTTCGGAAAAAAATGACATTTGTGCATAATTAGCACCATACAGTGAATCAGATAAAAAAATACTTCCAGTTTGAGTTCTTCCTACAGAAAGCTGATTTTGACCTAATTGAAAATTAAAAAACGGTGTTCCATTTTGAGTGTGCAAACCAGTACTAAGATATGATGTTTGTGGGAAATTACCATCAATGTATTCAAGTCTCGTAGGAATATTAGTCATCATACTAGGATTTTTATAACTTTCATAATTGCTAGCAACACTAACACCCATTCGCATTACACCATAATCATAAAAATTAACTAACAAAGGTATTTCAATGAGTTTATTTCTATTTACATACGAAACTGGCATTTCATTTTCATTATACATTTTTGAATTTGAAATATAACGAAACTCAGGAGTTAAAAACAAATCAGTTCCAAAAGATAAAACATTGTTTCCATAGGCAGGATACTCGCGCTGAAAATAATTGTGTATTTTGTCATAAAAATGCAATCCTGTTCTTGATAATTCTGTTGTATTTATATCCTTAAGATATAATGATAATTCAGAAAATGAAAGAGGAGCATTTTGAGCAAAATTAACACTCCCTGTTTCAAGTGCAAGAGCTGTTATTGCATCATAAACCCAATGTCCAGCTGGAACTAGCTCGTGCTTTGAAGGAGAAACAGCATTCAGATTGTAAAAAACTACAAAGAAAAACATTATAAAAAAAATACATTTCCTCATTTAAACCTACCCTACAGACATTATATCAAAAATATATGAATAAAACAAATGAATAATTAAAATATATTAAAGACTCCTGATATTATCTATAAAAAATTATTGACATTTTTTAAAAAAACCTGTATATTCATGGCGTTAGTTTTTATACTAATAAATAAATTTTTATTCATTAAGGAATGAACATGAAAAAACTTTTGACAGTATTATTGTCAGTGGCAATCATTTTTTCTGTGGTTGCTTGTGCCGGTGGAACTAAACAAACCGGTGTTGCCAAAGGTTTTGGTGGAGACCTAACCGTAGAAGTAGGATTTGACGGTGAAACAATTACATCAGTAGAAATTACAAAACACGCAGAAACTCCAAGTATCGGAACAGCAGCTATTGATGCTATTCCAGAACTTATTGTAGAAAACCAAACCGTTAATTTAGACGCAGTTGCTGGAGCAACTGTAACCAGTGATGCAATATTAGAAGCTACGAAAATGGCTATTGAAAATGCAGGGCTAAATGTTAATGATTACATGACAGCTCGTCAAGCGGGAAACGTTGAAAAAACAGCAGAAACAATAGATGTAGACATTGCAATTATTGGTGCTGGTGGTGCTGGTATGGTTGCAGCCATTGAAGCTACACAACTAGGTAAAACTGTAATAATCATCGAAAAAATGCCATTTGCAGGTGGTAACACTGTTAAAGCAACAGGTGGTATGAATGCTGCAGAAACTTCAATTCAAGAAAAAGAAGGTGTTGAAGACTCTGTAGAACTATTTGTTCAAGACACATTAAAAGGTGGATATAACGAAGCTAACCCAGAACTTGTTCAAGTAATGGCTGAAAACTCAGCTGAAGCAGTTGAATGGCTTGGAACTATTGGAGCTCCATTAGTACAAGTTTCATTTTCAGGTGGTGCAAGTGTATCAAGAATACACCAACCAGAAGGTGGCGCAGCAATTGGTGCTTTCTTAGTTGAAAAATTCGTAGACAAGGTTGAAGAATTAAACATTGACGTTCGTTATAATACTACTGCTACAGAAATTCTAATGGACGGAAACAAAGTTGTTGGACTTAAAGCAAACTCTTTAGACACTGAATACACTATCAATGCAAAAGCTGTTATTATCGCAGCTGGTGGATTTGGTGCAAATGAAGATTTATACGCTTCGTACAGAGAAGACTTAAAAGGATTCGTAACAACAAACCACTCTGGCGCAACTGGTGACGGTATTGTTATGGCAGAAGCTGTAGGAGCAGGACTTAAGGACGTAGAACAAATTCAAATTCACCCAACTGTACACCAAGCATCTAGTATTATGATTACTGAAGGTGTACGTGGTGATGGAGCTATTCTAGTAAACCAAGAAGGTAAACGTTTCGTTAACGAAATGGGAACTCGTGATGTTGTTTCTGCTGCAGAAATTTCACAAGAAGGTGGCTATGCTTACGTAATTTTTGACCAAAAACTTCGCGAAGGCTTAAAAGCAACTGAAAAATATGTAACAAATGGTTTAACAGCACAAGGTGAGACAATTGAAGATTTGGCTAAAGAAATTGGTGCAGATCCTGCAACTTTAGCTAAAACATTAGAAAATTGGAATACAATTGTAGCAAATCAAAACGATACAGAGTTTGGTCGAACTACTGCAATGGAACATGACTTATCAACTGGTCCATACTACGCAATTAAAATAGCACCTGGTGTTCATCACACAATGGGTGGTATTTCAATTAATACAGAAACAGAAGTATTAACTCCTAATGGAGAAACAATTCCTGGTCTCTTTGCTGCTGGTGAAGTTACAGGTGATATTCATGGTGGAAACCGCTTAGGTGGAAACGCTGTTGCTGACATAGTTGTATTTGGCCTTATTGCAGGTGAAAATGCTGCTGCTTATGTAAACTAGGATTATTAGTTATGCAGTTGAAAGCCATTGGTTTTTTAACCAATGGCTTTTTTTATCAAGTAGTAATCCACCCCATTTCAATACCATTTTCTATTTGTTCTAAAACCCATGGCCAAATATCTGGAGTGCCAATTCTAACAGGTTCCATTCTCTCTAAAACTTGAGACTTTGATGCACTGCCCTTTATCCAAGTATGTCCACCAGTTTTGGTATTATGAATAAATGGCTGAAGTCTATCTAAGCTTGCTGCAAAACGAGAATCCGCTGAGTCCATCCTGTCAAACTCTTCCCATAATGCTCTAAGCTCGGATCCTTGTTCTGGTGGCAATTGAGCAAACAAGGTATCAGCTGCTTCCATTTCTCGCTTTTCTTTATCTTTATTTGCTTCAATATCAAAAGCAAATGTGTCACCAGCATAGATTTCTACAAGGTCATGTATAATAACCATTTTTAAAATGCGTTCCATGTTAATTGACTCAACCGCATATTCCTGTAGAATAATGGCTGCCAGCGCTAAATGCCACGAATGCTCTGCATCATTTTCACGTCTCGATTCATCAATCAAGATAGTTCGGCGCATAATGTGCTTTAATTTGTCAACTTCAATTATAAAGTTAAGTTGTGTTTCTAATCGATTCTTTCCCATACACTGAGGATATTGCGAATATAGCCCTTTGTCAAGTGGGATTGCCACAAAAAAAATACATTTTATTTAGGTATAA
>CAYJKA010000013.1:0-20243 GCA_964370655.1 uncultured Treponemataceae bacterium
CCTAAAGCTTTTCCTATAAGGGCTTCAGCCATAACGGCTTCGCGCATAGAATCTATGTCTTTTTCACAAACTCTTGTTTTTGCCCATCCAGTTATACCTATTAAGTGTTTTAAGGCGTATTCTACTGCTTCACAAGCATTTTCATCGCAATCAATATACATTCGACCTGCTCTTAATGTAACTTTTGTTCCAAGTCCTTTTAGGGAGTATCGAATGTTTTTAAGAAGCTGTTTTTCAAATAACTTAATATTTGAACCCTTTAAAGTGAGTTCACCGAGTTTTGCTAGGTATGTTTCTGTCATACGATTATTGTATACTTTTTTTGTATTTAAATCTATAAAAAAAAATGTAAAAAAATAAAAAAAAACTTTGACACTTTTTTTAAAAGTGTGTTATAATATGGCTATGAAAAATTCACATATAATACATCCTGATTTAAAAAACGCTGATAAGACATTACCAGTTAACCTAGCGTTACTTATTCGTTCTCGGGCAGTTGAATGTCCAGATGTGGTTGCTCAAGCATCAAAAGATGACAGTGGCAAATTTGTAAACTATACATACAAGCAAATGTATGATAGTGTTTTAACACTAGCGTTAGCTTTTAAAAGCATTGGCATGGAAAAAGGTTCTCATGTCGCGCTTATTTCTGACAACCGAAAAGAATGGCTTATAACTGACTTTGCAATTCTTTCACTAGCTGCAGCTGATGTTCCGCGTGGAACAGATTCAACAGGAACTGAGATTCGATATATTATTTCCTTTTCCGAATGTACTCATGGTATTTTTGAAAACATGACTCAATTTGAAAAAGTTTTAGATGGTATAAAAGAAGTTCCTTTATTAAAAGTAGCGGTTTTATTTGATGGTTGGTCAGAAGAAAATGCAGCAAAAGCAAAAAAAGCTGGTATTACTTTGTATAGTTATGCTCAACTTATGGAAAAAGGGCAGGAAATTGGACTAGAAAATAAAAAAGATGTTGAAGATATTGCTGATACCATTAAGGGTGAAGATTTAGCTACAATTATTTTTACTTCTGGAACTACTGGAGTGCCAAAAGGAGTAATGCTTTCACATAGAAATTATCTTTGTCAATGCGAGGTTATTGGCGGAGTTTTAACTTCTAAACCGGGAGATATGTGGCTATCAGTTCTTCCTGTATGGCATAGTTTTGAAAGATTTATACAATATTCTACAGTAACATTTAAGAGTGGTATAGCATATTCAAAACCAGTGGCAAGTGTTATGCTTGCGGACATGGCAGTTATTCGTCCTGAATGGATGTGTGGTGTTCCACGTCTATGGGAAGCTTTAGCACAAGGCGTATATCGTTCAATGAAAAAAGATGGGGGAGCGAAGCTAAAACTATTTAACTTTTTCATTGGAATTGGGAAAAAATATGCAGTTGCAAAAGAGCACGTTCTTGGAAATGTGTCTCAATACAAAAAGCGCTCAAGAGCACTAGATTTCTTAAAAGGAATAATTCCATTTATTTTATTGAGTCCATTAGATGCACTAGGTGATAAACTTATTTTTAGTAAAATTAGAGCTAAACTTGGTGGACGCATGGTAGCTGCTATTTCTGGTGGCGGTGCTTTACAACCAAATACAGACCTTTTTTATAGAGCAATTAAATTTAAACTATTAGAAGGTTATGGAATTACGGAAGCAGCTCCAGTACTCTCTGTTCGTGATGTAAATAAGCCAAGACCTGGTTGTGTTGGTGTTGTTTATCCATCAGCAGCAATTAAAGTTGTAGCTGAAAAAGATGGGAAAATTGTAGATGGGATTGGGCTTCCACCAGGAGAAAAAGGATTGATTCTTGCTAAGGGTGACCAAATAATGATGGGGTACTATAAGCGAGATGACCTTACAAAAGAAGTTGTAGATGAAGATGGTTGGTTAAATACTGGTGATCTTGGAATGTTAACATATGACAATGAAATAGGTATAACTGGACGAGCAAAAGATACTATCGTATTGTTAGGTGGTGAAAATATTGAGCCAGCAGCGATTGAAAGTGCATTGGTAATCAGTGAATATATTGAAACACCTGTAGTACTTGGCCAAGATCAAAAATATCTTGCAGCACTTATTGTTGCTCACAAAGATAATGTAGAAGCCTATGCAAAAGAAAATAATATTGCTTATGATAGCTACGAAAAACTTTTAGAAACAAAAGAAATTATTTCTCTTATAAGAGGCGAAATGGATGCTCTTATTGTCGAGGAATCAGGGTTTAGACCTTATGAAAGAATTTCAAAGTTTGCAATTCTTCCTGAAAGTTTCCAAGTTTCAAAAGAGTTATCTGCAAAACAAGAAATGATGAGACATAAGATTGTTGAAATATACAAAGATAAAATAGATCCAATGTTTTCATAAGTTTTAATAAGAGTAATATAAAATAGTGGCTTTATGGCCACTATTTTTTTTGTATAAAATTTTTCTAGAGGGAGAACTGAGAATAGTAGTAATAGTAGATAAATCACTTTTTTGTTGTAAATATATATGAAATTCGTATATATTTACTTCCTATAATGTATATTCTGTCTACCAATATACATTATATATAATCCCTACTCGTTTACTGTTAAGGTATTTTCTGAAATAGTGATTACAATAGATCCGCTTATATCAGTTCTAAAAGTTTTTACTCCATAATTTTCAAGTCTTTCAAGTACCTCCTGATGAGGATGCCCATACCGGTTGTTTTCTCCGCAGCTTATCACTGCATATTTCGGTTGTATTTTATTGAGAAACTCGTTTGATGTAGAGGTTTTTGATCCATGATGACCGACCTTTAATACATCTATGCTGAAAAAAAGATCTAAATACTTAATTTCAAGTTGTTTTTCTAAGTCCCCAGTAAACAAGAAACTAATATCGTTGACATGAAGCGCAGTAACAACAGAGTTTTCATTATTATCTTTGCTGTCATCAATTATTTCAATTACCTCAAAAACTACACCCTCGCCTAGTTTAAATTGCATATCAGAGTCATATATAAAAACAGTTCCTAATTCATTAAACACAGCATTCATGTAATCCTTGTACGTTTTTGTAGTGTGTGATTTTCCACTATCTATGATTGTTGTGACGGGGAATTTTTGTAGTATAACGTCAAGCCCACCAATATGATCTGCATCTGGGTGTGTAGCTACAACAATATCTAGACTTCCAAATACATAGTCTTGTATATATTTATATACATCTTCGCCATAATGATTGTTGCCAGCATCAATAAGAATTTCGAAATCTCCATAATCGATAAATGTGCAATCTCCCTGTCCCACATCTATAAAATGTACCGTAACGTCATTTGCAATAAGTAATGACGTTATAAAAATACATGCAATTAAAAATAATATTCTCTTCATTTTATCCTTGAAACCGTATGATATTGTCTAGTTTTATAGACAGTTAGCTAGAAATTTTCTTACAATGTATGAAAAAGCAGACAGATTTTTGTTATTCCTGCCCACTTTTTAGCTTTCTAGTAGTCTTTTATGTGTTTCTGCTATTTTATTATATACATCAAAGTATGATGCGTATTCATCATTATTTTTATATATATCTTTTGCAAATGTCTCCGTTTTTAAAATATCAACACATTTATAAATCGGCATATCAAAATATGTTTGTATACTGTCCCTAAAAGCCCTATCCTTTGCAAATGGTAGGATTACATCAAGTGTATTTGTTAGCGAATTGTATCTATTTATAAATGTATGTAACAATTCACTTTGCTCAATAAATTCAGCTACCTTTTCTGAATCTTGCAGAAAAGTATAGGTGTATCGGGAGCCCCATAAAATTGAGGCTAAGGATTCTCTTTTTTTCTTATTTGAAATTGGGTATATAAAGACTGAATCAATAGCAATGCTATGCGCTAGTTGGTTTTGAAGCCTAGTCTTAAAATCATCCATATCAATTTCATGGCGTAATATTATAGCTGCTACTTCCTCATTTGATTTCATTCCTAAAGAAAGGCTGGATGCTAATTCAAATCTTGGCAGTGGATTAAAACCATTAGTGTACATAATTGGTAGTTTGCTTCGCATAAAAGCTTTATGAAAGTTTTCAACAAGTGCTAAGTGAGGTAAATATTCGCTGCCATTATGTTTTTTAAAAGAAAATACAGCTCTCCATAATACTTCAATATTTTGCTCTTGAGCGTCTTCTACATCAGCTATCTCTATTGAGTTTATATATTTTTCTTTTTGTTCATCTGTAATATTGCTTTTATGTACTTTGACTTTATCTTTGCAAAGACCACAGTGATTGCTACATTTTGGTGAACAAATAGGACTTCTCGTTTCTTTGATAGACTTTTCCCATTCAGAGCGGTAAAACGCTTTGCTTGTACCTAAGTTTATTTCATCCCATGGAAGATCTTCATCTAAGTTTCGAGCTTTGCATACAGATGATTCTGCATCCCATGAATATTTTCGCTCTACTTCTTCAATTGCACTTCTCCAAAGATCTTTATTTATATGATCATCCCAGGCATCTAAACGGCATCCTTTTTGATATGCTGAAAGAATAATATCCCCTACTTTCTCGTCACCTCTTGATATAAGACCTTCGATATACGAAACGAATTGGTTGTGAGTACTTGTTCTGAACTTTCCTTTTGGCAAGCTGTTTCGAATATAAAAAAGCTTTTCTCTTGATTGATCTTGAGTAAGTTGAGCTGCCCATTGATAAGGTGTGTGAGGTTTTGGAATAAATGTTCCAACATTTACATTACATTGTATACGAGTTTTTTCCTGAATAAATAGCATAAAGTCTACAATGGCTCGCTCTTCAGTTCCTTCTGCTCCTACAACGTATTCTCCATCAATGTCGTAGTTGTGTCCTAATGCATGAGGTCCAACAGGGAGTCCTACCATAAAATAAAATTTTGCCTTATTCCAACCTCTCTTCTTTGCATTCATAATTATGTCAAAGAGTTTTTCTTCATATACTTCTTTGTTAAGCGAAAATTGCCATGCTTCTATTGGCGTTTCAACTGCGAAAGTTAGCCCACTTTTTCTTGTTTGGCTTAAGCTTTCTAGAACTGGTAATGTAAAACTGCTTACTTTTAGAGAGGGCAATTGAAATGAGATTTTTTGAGATTTATATTTAGCATTTAATATTTCTAAAAGCTTATCAATATCGTTGTAATCTCCAGATGATAGCGACGTCAAACTTATTTCTTTGTACCCTGCTATGTTAACAAGATCATCAACCTCTTTAAGAATAAGGTCTAAATCTTTCATCCTTTGAGGCTTATAGTATGTTCCTGCATGGCAAAATCTGCATCCATTTGGACAACCACGCATAATTTCAACCACGCCGTGGTCCTGTACTGGTTTTATTGCTGGTAGTGGATTATATGAAGAAATAGAAGGCACTTGTCCAAAGTCTTTTTTTATGGCTCTAATAGCATTCTTTCCTTTTACCCAAACACTTGGATGATTGATAAATGCTTCTAAAAGATCACTTCTTTGTTTTCCCTGTTTTTTTAATTCGCTTAATTTTTCTATAAGTTCAAACATTTCATTTTCAGCTTCACCAATAAAAATGGCATCAAAAAATTGAGCTAATGGTGCTGGGTTTGTAACACCACACCCTCCTGCAATTACAATTGGATGATTTTCCGTTCTATCTTTTGCGAGTAAAGGTATTTTACCTAATTCTAGCATGGATAATACTGATGTCATTCCAAGTTCGTATCCAATGGAAAAACCAAGCATATCAAGATTATAAAGAGGAATACCTGTTTCCAATGTATACAAAGGAACATCTTTAGTTTTTAATAAATTTTCAAAATCACTTTCAACGGCAAAAACTCTTTCACATGCAATAGATTCTATAGCATTAAGTCCATTATAAATAATCTTAATTGCCTGATTACTCATTGCAATCTCATACAAATCAGGAAAGGCCATTCCAAAGGTAAAGGTAGGATTATCCTTAATTATTTCTCCAAACTCTCCGCCAAGATAGCGTGCAGGGTTCTGTATCGATTGGAGTTCAGTTCCAAGTGTTTTTAAAGCTTGTATTCGTTTAATAATCGAGCCGCCTATAATATATATTTTTTAACAATCCAATTGCAAGCATTGCAGTCCAAAGAGATGATCCGCCATAGGATAAAAAGAAAAGTGGAATACCTGTAATTGGCATTATACCCATGGCTACACCTACATTTACCATAAAATGGAAGAAGAACATAGCTAATATACCTACAACAATATAATAGCCATAAGTGTTTTTTGCATTTTTCATAATATATATAATTCTGAAAAACAACAGTCCATAAATTGCGAATATTATAAAAATGCCAAAAAATCCTATTTCTTCTGCCATAATGCTAAAAATAAAGTCTGTGCTTTGTTGTGGTAAAAATCGATAATGACTTTGAGTACCTTGTAAGTATCCTTGCCCAAATAATCCACCTGAACCTATAGCAATTTTTGATTGAATAATATTCCATCCAGATCCTAGTGGGTCAACATCGGGATTTAAAAAGACAACTAGGCGTTTTATTTGATAATCTTGTAATACCATACCTGCAAAAATTGAGGCAATAAATGAAACAGTTAAAACACCAAAAAACCATGTAATCCATAAATAGTATTTGTGTTTATATAAAAGTAGCCCAGCTATTCCAATTAGTGTAATAGCTCCAAGTGCTCCAATAACAAGTAATCTTAAGCTAGTATTTTGAAGTACTTCAGATAAAGTGTTTGGTCCAACTAATAGAACCTCATTAATATATGGGAGAATTGTTAAAAGTATTGTAAGTGCACCTGTACTTACAACAAGAAGTATGTACTTCAGTGGAATTCCAGCTGCAAAAATCATAGCTAAAAAAATAGGTGCATAAACACTTGCAGTACCCATATCAGGCTGTATTAATATTAAACCTAGTGGAACAATCATAATTATAATAGCAATAAAAAATCTCTTTAATGGTGGTGTTTTTTGAGAACGCTCTAGGTATTGTGCTAAAAACATTATGTAAATTAATTTACCTAGTTCTGATGGCTGAATTCCAAAGCTTCCTACTCCAAGCCAGCTTCTTGCACCATTTACTACTTTTCCAAATATAAACGTGTATATAAGAACTACAATAAATGCAAAATAAAGCCACGGAATAAAGCGAGCATATCTTCTGTAATCAAAAACAGCGCATAGCAGCATAATAACAACGCCAGCACTAGCAAAAATTATTTGTCTAATATATTCATTTGAGACTGAGATTCCATCTGAGTTTACACTTGAAGAATATATAAAGAAAATTCCTACAGTTACTAATGAAATAACGCAAAATAAGAGTACATAGTCAAATAGTCTAAATATAATTAGTTTTTTCATTTTATTCCATTCTTCCTACTGGTCTTTGTAAATACTGGAATCCTAATTCTGTTATAGCTTCATCAAATGTTTGATTTGCAAAGACGCCCTGATAAATGATATTAGTAGCATATGGTGCCCACCATTCCCACGTATTTACTGCTTCTACTACTACGCATACTACCACTGCATCTTCTTCTGAACCTTCAAATGGATATCCGTAAGAAACAAACCATGAATGCCAACTATCTGTAAAGCCTGCAACTTCGGCTGTCCCTGTTTTACCCGCAATTCTTACTAAATCATTATTTAATGGAAACTGTGCAGATCCATCTGATACTGTGTATCTTAGGTATTCCTTAACAGTTTTCCATGTTTCATCTGATATGTCTGTTTTATGTAAAACTGTTGGCTCTGTAACTGAAAGAGCTTCACCTGTAATTGGGTCTCTAACTTCTTTTAATATAAATGGCTGATAAATTACACCTTCATTTAAGATCATAGCCATTGAATTTGCTACATGCAAAGGCGTGACCGTTGTATACCCTTGTCCAATTGACAAGTTCATTGTATCCCCTCCAAGCCATTTTTCATGAAAACGTCGTTCTTTCCATTCTTTGGAAGGAACAAAACCTGTAGCAGAACTTGGTAAATCGATGTTTAGTGCTGAACCATATCCAAATTCTTTACTGTAATCAAATATTTGCTCAACTTCAAGGTAATCTCTACCTGCAGTCCAAAAGTAAATATTACAAGAATGTGCAAGTGCATCTTGTAATGTTTCATATCCATGGCCTGGAACACCTACGTGACATCGAAATAATCGTCCACCATACTCCATATATCCTTCACATTCAATTGCTTTATGCATTGGTATCGCATTTTCTTCAATGAGAGCTGTTGCCATAATAGTCTTAAAAGTTGATGCGGTTGGATATTCTGCACTTACTGCTCTATTCAAAAATGGATTGTGTTCATCTTGAAGAAGCGCGTTATATTCTTTAGAGTAGTTATCTGAATTAAAAATATTGGGATTAAAATAAGGATATGATACCATAGACAATATTTCTCCCGTGTGGGGTTTTAATACAATGGCAACCCCTACTCTGTCTCCTAAAGCTTCTTCTGTTAGTTGTTGAATTCGAGAATCAATTGTTAATACTAGATTATTTCCAGGAACAGGATCTTTTACAATAGGGTCTGCTGATACCAGCCGACCCCGCACGTCTACAGTTCGTGATTCACTACCTGCAACACCTTGCAAAAGAGCATCATACTGCTTTTCTATGCCCGTTTTACCAATTAAGCTTGTGGACGTGTATCCTTTATTGTAAAGCACCTGTAATTCTTCTCGTGTAATATCACCAACATATCCTACAATATGTGACATAGATGTTGTGAAATTGTAATTCCTTACAGGCTTTGACCTCCACGAAACACCGGGTAAATCAACAATGTTTTCGGCAATATCGGACACAGTGCTAAATGGAACTGCAGATTTTATTTCAGTTTCTGTAAATGAGTTTCTGAGACTTCGTGGGATTTTTCGCTCTATTTCGGACTTAGACATATCTAAAAAACCTGCTAAGCGTGCGAGCACACTATCAAAACGTTCACTTGGTATTTCTGCAGGTGTTATATCAATGGCCCATGAATCATTATTTGTAGCTATTGGAATTATAGCATTTCGGTCAAAAATTTCGCCTCTATTTGCTGGAATTGTGTTGACCTTGCTTGAAATAAACTCAGATTGCTGACGATACTGACTACCTTCAAGTATTTGCATTGAAAATAATTTAGCTAAGTATATAGCAATAGTTAAGCCAATAATTATTGAAAATACAGGCAAAACTTTATCTTTAGATATTTGATTTTCATTATGCTGTTCATTTAAGCTGTTTTTAATCATTTAAATGGTTCCGCCTGAATATCAAATGTTAAAACCTTGAATTTTGATAATAGTAGGAAAACAAAAGGTGCTAAAAGTGCGTTGAATAGGCATTCATACCATAAAGTTGAGGTAAAAAGTGAATATAGAGCAATTTTTCCTGGGTAAAAAAATGATACTACAAAAACAATAAACGCCTTACTTAATGTTGCTGCAAATGTGAGAATGATGGGAATAAAGAATCCCTTTGAATGGATATTTAGATGTAAAAGACCGCTAAAAAATCCTAATAAAGTTCTAACTAATGCATTTAGGCCAAAAGGGGTTGCGCTTAAAAAGTCTATAAGAATTCCTGAGGAAAATCCAGTCAACTGGCCCACTGTAGATCCATTTTGCAATCCCATATAAAGCATTACAATTAACATTAAATCTGGTTTTACTGGTAAAAAATGCCAGTTGGATAGTGCTGCAGTTTCAATAAGAACTACTGAAATAATTAATATTGCTATCGATAGTACTCTTCTCATCTACTTGCCTCTTTGGTGTTGCTTGTTTCATTGAGTGTACCTGTATCAACTATAATAACCTCTTCCAATCTAGCAAAATCAATAGTAGGAACAACAGATATTATAAGTGATGTATCATAATCTACATCTGCTATAGATGAAATTGTACCGATTGTAGTTTCTCTCATATAATTGTCATTCTCTCCAGATGTAACAATAGCATCTCCATATTGTAAATCTGGACGAACTCTTTTATTTACATAATTTAGTGTTAGTGTTCCATCTGCTGAACCATTTCCACTTATCAGACCAATATCTCGTGTATTTTGAATACGAGCAGAAACATAGCTGTTAAAATCATATATTGGCATAATAAAGCTTGTGTATCGACCAACCGAAACAACTTTACCTACAAGCCCTACATTTCCGTTTTGAATTGCAATAACAGGCATGTTCTTTTGTATGCCATCTTTGCTGCCTTTATTCAGTGTTATACTGGAGTATAAGCTTTCTGGGTCTCTACCAATAATTCGTGCAGTTTTTGTCTTATAGGAATATGTTTGCGTAAAACCTAATAGCTCTGTTAGTCTTTCGTTTTCTTTGCGGGCTTCGGCATTTGAACGTTGTAAAAATTCATAATCCTCTAATTTTTCAGTAAGCTTTTGGTATTCTTCTTGGAGGGTAGCTAAATCTCTAATTGCGGTAAAAGTGTTTTCTACACCATCAATAACAGTGAACACACCTCTTTGCATGCCTGAAAAAATTGAAAAACCTAATTCCTTAAAATTAAGTACAAAAACACCTGTAGAAACAGTTAAGAAAATTCCAGAAATAGCAACTAATATTACTAATAATCGTAGAGAAAATTTAATAGATTTAACTGCATGTAAAGTGTCCATGTTTATTATGAGTTTAAGCTATCATAAATACTTCGGTCACTTGTCATATCTTTTTGTAATTCAAATGACTTCCCTGCACCTACTGCAACACATTCCAAAGGAGCTTCAACTAGAAAAACTGGTACACCTGTTTCTTTAGAAATAAGTCTAGGTAATCCTTTTAAAAGAGAGCCACCACCTGTCATTACAATACCTCTTTCTACAATATCTGCAGCAAGTTCTGGTGGTGTTTTTCCAAGTGTTGTTTTTATTTCTTCAACAATCTGTGTTGTTGGATCTTTTAATGCTTCTCTAACTTCTACAGAGTCTATTTCTAAACGTCTTGGTAAACCTGTAATTGCATCTGTTCCTTTTATCTCCATTTTTTCAATGGATTTTTCAGGAGCAGCATTACCAATTTCAATTTTTAATCGTTCTGCTGTTTGTTGTCCAATAATGAGGCTGTGTTCTGCACGAACATATTTAATTATTGCTTCGTCAAATTCATCGCCACCAATACGGATAGAGCTTGTTACAACCATCCCGTTCAATGAAATTACGGATACTTCTGTTGTTCCACCACCAATATCGCATACCATGTGCCCAGCTGGCTCATGAATTGGTATCCCCGCTCCAATTGCTGCTGCCCTTGACTCTTCAATAATTGTAACTTCTTTTGCACCTGCTTTCATTGCAGCTTCTACTACAGCACGTCTTTCAACTTCAGTAATACAACTAGGTATACCAATTTTCATTCTTACAGATTTTATAATTTGATATTTAGGAATAATTTTTGAAACAAAATATCTAATCATTTTTTCAGTACTATTTATGTCTGCAATAACACCATCTCGCAGAGGGCGAATAGCAGTAATATCTCCAGGTGTCTTCCAAAGCATTCTCTTTGCTTCTGAACCAACTGCCAATACTTGACCAGTTCCTTTTTCTACTGCGACAACTGAAGGCTCATTAATAACAATGCCTTTTCCTGGCTCATAAATCAATGTATTACATGTACCTAAGTCCATTCCAATATCTGTAGAAAATCTATCAAAAATTCCCATTGTCTCTTCTCCTCATTCCTATTGCATTTTTAATCGGGCACCAGAGTGGTTAACTTCAATTTCTAAAGCCTTTCTCCACTGTGCTCGTGCTTTTACAAAGTCACCTTGTTGTTCATAAATCAATCCAAGTCCATAGTATGCGTCTGCAGATTGAATATTTAATACTAGTACTTGTTCAAATTCTTCTTGAGCATCTGCAAATTTTTCTTCTGCAAAATATATTTGTCCTAAAAGATTTAAACACTGTACTTTATATAACATATTTTCACTTTCGTTTATTACTCGTTGTAAATATGGTTTTGCAGCATCATAATTTTCAATCTTAAAGTATTGCTCTGCAATTGCCAATTGCAATACATCTGAATTGTTAACTAAAAGTGCTTCAGTAAAATAGGAAATACTTTCCCTAGTCATATCTAACGATGCATAACTTAGTCCTAAATACTCATATATATCTACTGCATTATACCCGTTATTGTGGGCGCTATGCAAGTATTTTATTGCAAGATCAGAATAAAAATAATATGCAGAAAGTCTGTTTTTATGAAAGTATGCTTTACCAAGCATATATTCTAATTGTGGTTGTAATTCTACTTTTGCATCGAGTAAGGCTAGTCGTAATGAGTTTATAGACTCGTCAATATAGTTATGTACGGCCACTGAGTCTGAACTTGACAAGGCTAAATAAAAAGATGCATATCCATGATATGTTAAAGCCGTATTGTTAAATGGTATTGTGTTTAAGATTGTTTTTGAATAATCATACGTACCTTGATAGTTTTCAGAGTTCCATAAGGAAATGAGGTTGTCAATATCTGGTGCAGCAGCTAGGCGTACAGATATAGCTCTTGTTGAAAAAATAATTACAAGGGTTAAAATTATTAATAAAAAAATTATTAGAATTCTTTGTTTAATATTAACGTTTTTTTTAATTTTAAAAGATGAACGTTTAAACTTATTTTTTTTAGGATCTGTGTATAAAGAGGCGTTAATAATGTTGTTAATATCTTTATCTCGATTCATTACGCCTCCCACTCAATAATGAAACAGAAGAGACAGTAAGCCGGATTCTGTTACACATGTTTAACCATGTGATTGTAACCATCTATCTCTAACGTGTATTACTACACGCTTCTAGCGGTTTACCCGTAACAAAAGAGTCGGAAACTCTGCTACTGCTTAACCTTGCTCCAGATGAGGCTTGCAAATCAATATTTGTTACCAAATACCAGGTGAGCTCTTACCTCACCGTTTCACCCTTACCCAAAAATGGGCGGTATACTTTCTGTTGCGCTATCTGTTATGTATAAAATACATACCCGGCAATTAACCGGCATCCCTTCCGATGGAGCCCGGACTTTCCTCGACAAACGTCGCGGTTACATCTCTTCTGTAAAATTACTCTTCATAATCCATATCGGACATACCAGGTGCATCAGCAATAGACCGTGGTTCTTCCTCTTCTTCGTCTTCCATTTCATCTTCAGAAAAATAGTCTTCATCAAAGCCAGCGAGACTACCTGTGTCTTCTAATTGGAAGAATTCACCTTCACCATCTTCTGGTTCTTGGTAAAATAAAATTCTACTACAATATGGACAAAAATGTATTTCATCGCCGTTGTGTACTTCATTAGCAAATTGTGCTGGCAAAATCATGTGGCACCCTTCGCAAACATTTCCTCTTACGGCAACAATACCTGTTTGTTTGTTTTTTATGATTCTTTCAAATTTGAAAACAATTTCAGGGTCAATTCCTGGAATAAGCTTTGCTTCTTGCTTTTCTAAATCTTCAAGTTGTTTTCTCATTGTGCTCACTTCTTGTTCAAGTGCGCTCTTGTTTTCATTTAGTTCACTTTCTTGACTTTTGATAAGAGCCTCATCCTGCTGTAAGTTGTCATTAAGCTCGGCAAGGCTTTTTTCTTCTCTGTGAAGTTCTTTTCGTACAGACTGTTCTAAGTCTGTTGAATCTTTAATTGCCTTTTCTAAAACTTCATATTCTCTATGGGTTGAAATGCTTTCCATGTTTTTTTCACCCATTTCTCTTGCTGCTTCAGCTTCAGCTAATTCAGCTTTTAGTTTTAAAACTTTTGCACGAACTTCTTCATAGTTTGTGTTTTTAACAATAAATTCTTTTTTTAAACGTGCAAGAAGTTCATCTTGAACGGATAGCTTTTTTGGTGACTCTTCAATTTCATGTTCAATTGAATACTTTTCACCTAAAATGTCTTGCAATGTTCTTAATTTGTCAAAAATTTCTGTCATGTTGTACCTTTACCTCGTATACTTTTATACACTATTTTCGCTTAATTGTCTATATAATCTCGTAGTCCACTTGCTCTTCTTGGATGGCGCAATCGTCGCAATGCCTTTGCTTCAATTTGTCTAATTCTTTCACGTGTTACGTCAAAGTATAATCCAACTTCTTCAAGCGTCAATGAATATCCATCCTTAAAACCGAAACGCATTTCTAAAACTTCTTGCTCTCTTACAGGCAATGTTGATAACACACTTTGAACTTGTTCTTTTAAAAGTATGTATGATGTGCGTGAAGAAGGATTTTCAACTTCTTTGTCTTCGATAAAATCTCCCAATAATGAATCTTCTTCTTCACCAACTGGCTGATCAATCGATACTGGCTCACGTGCAACATTGTTTACTGTTTTTACTCTTGAAACAGGCCACCCTAATTGTTCTGCTACTTCTTCATCGGTAGGTTCGCGACCTAATCGTTGTAAAAGCTGCCGTGATTCTCTCACTACCTTGTTTATGTTTTCAATCATGTGGACAGGAACACGAATTGTTCTTGCCTGATCTGATATACTTCGAGTAATTGCTTGTCTTATCCACCATGTAGCATATGTAGAAAATTTAAATCCCTTACAGTACTCAAACTTTTCAACTGCTTTAATTAAACCAATATTTCCTTCTTGGATAAGGTCGAACAATTGTAACCCACGGTTAGTATACTTTTTTGCAATTGAAACAACCAAACGTAAGTTTGCATTGATGAGTCTATTTTTAGCCTCTTCCATCATTTTGCGTCCAGTGTCAATTTCTTGTGTCATAGAAAGAATTTCTTGCACATCGTTTTCAAACTCGTATTCTAATCTTCTGAGTTTTCGATCAATTTTTTGTATCTGAGTATACACTTCTCGTATTTCATCTGCAGTCATTCCAAGTTCTTCTTCAAGGGTCGCTCGTTCTGACTTTAATGCTAGTTTTTTTCCAAGGTTTCTAAGTCCTGAAAAATCTGAAATGCGAAGTTCTTTTGCTTTTCGTTCTTGGCGTTGTTTGAATTCTGCAATTCTAACCTTTGCTTCTAAGAAACGTTGAGAAAAGCGTTCAATTTCCTCAGATTTAATATCAATATTTTGCAATTGTTTGAGTATCTTCTTTCTTAAACTTGAAAGGCTTTTATCATCAAAAATATTTTTAGATGGGTCAGCATCATATAATTGCTTTTTTAATTGAGTATATTGTTTCATGTCTGATAGAATTGGCTTTAAATGTTCCCCGTATGCAACTTTAAGTCTTCGTTTTTCAGACATTTCTTCATTTATTTCTTTTCGTGGGCGTCCAGTTTCAGTAACATCTATTCTTGTATATGCTTTTTGTGCTAAAGAATAGAATTCTGGAATCATCATACCAGAGCGTTTTATAACGTCCTTAATAATGTTTTCACCACTTTCCATTTTTTTTGCAAGAACTACTTCTTGTTCAGCTGTTAAAAGTTGCTCTTTACCAATTTCTCGCAAATAAAGTCTAATTGGATCATCGTTTTTAGCATCTTTTTCATTATAAACAAGCTTTTTACGTTCTGTTTCTTTTGGTTTTAATTCATCTGCAACAACTTCTTCTTCAAAATCTTCTTTTAAGCCGTCATCATCTTCGTCGGCATCAAAAAAAGCATCTTCTTCGAGTAATTGAATTTGATTTTTTTGTAAAAGAACTAAGACTTCTTCCATTTTATTAGAATTTATTAAATCAGGAGGTAAAAAATTATTTACATCATCCCAATTTATAATTCTCTTTTCAAGTCCATGCTCAATTAGTCTTGTTACGGCTGGATCTAATACTACTGGCTGCTCTTGATCTGACATCAATGCCCCTTATAATTTATTTAATTCAAAATCAATGCTCATCTTTTCACTTAATAATGCATCTAATTCTTGGGCGTCCTCATGCGAAGTTGATTGTAACTGGCGCATACGGTTTAATAGCTTTGTTCTCCGTCTTACCAGACTTTTTCGCTTAAGCATTTGTACACTACCTTCTATTACCTGTTTGGAATTTTGGGCGAATTCGCCAGAAGTGATCGCATTTGTCACTATTGATTTAATTTCCTCATTGCAACGAGATAGAATACTGTCAGTGCTTGTAGCCCCTTCCCTAAAACATTCTTCAAGTGTGATAAACATTTCCCTAGCTAAATCGCTTTCAAAATCATCAACAGATAATGATGAACGCATGATATTAAAGAAATCAAAGTTTGCTACCACGGCAAGAATTGCTCGTAATTCCGCATCTGGTTTTATAAACCGTTGAACTTTTTTTTCTTTTTCACTGGGTGAATACTCCAATTTTCTTTTGGCAGATTCTCGATTTTTATAATCTTCTTTAACAGCTTGAATACTAATATTTAGCGTGTTAGAAAGATACTCAAAACATGACTCTCTGTGTATATCAGATTGCAGTGCATCCAAATATGGAAAATAGGCCAAGCATATTCTAGCTTTACCTTCTGGTGTGTTTACCGAGTATTGATGCATCAGAATAGACAACAAATATTCATTATCTATTATAAACTTTTTATTATAATTTGTCAAGTTTTCAGGTCCGAAATTTACTAAAATTTCAGCAGGGTCTTTACCATTTTCATGTTGTATAATTCTTACTGAGATATTATTTTTTCTACACAACAATATTGACTTATATGTTGCTTCTTGTCCGGCCTTATCGCTATCAAATGATAAGTAAAATGTATCACAAAAAGAACTGAGTAAGTGAATTTGCTCTTCTGTTAAAGCTGTTCCTAAAGGGGCTACCGCAATTTTCACATTTGCTTGATGATATGCAATTACATCCATGTACCCTTCGCAAATTATGACTGCCTTTTCCTTTCGTATATGCTGTTTTGCAATGTTAAATGCGTATAGATTTTCTCTCTTTTTATACTGGATTAAATCACTTGAGTTTAAGTACTTTGGGCCTTCCCCTTCTAAGATTCTCCCACCAAAAGCAATTGTTTGACCGTGCCTATTACATATTGGAAACATAAGACGATTTGAAAAAAAAGAGATATTAGGATAGTTTTTTGAAAACAATCCTGATTCAGCCAAAAAATTTTCACTATATTTTTTTTCTGTTAAAAATTTTTTTAGCCAATATCTATCTGCTGGAGCAAACCCCAATTGAAACTGCTCGATTATGTCGTCGCTAACTCCTCTAGCGTGTAAATATTCAAGTACCTTTTTTCCCATATCAGATGATGTTAAAAAGTAATTATATGTTCCACTCATTCTTCCATAAAGCTCTATGTATTCGTCTTTAGCTGAATTCTGCGGTGTGTACGGAACATTGCTTCCGTCATACTTAACTTCAATCCCTGCTTTTTTTGCTAACGCTAATGCAGCCTCAGGAAAAGATAGTTTTTCCATGTTTTGGTAAAACTGGATTAAACTCCCACTTGCTTGACACCCAAAACAATGATAAAGATTTTTATCTAGTGTTATCTTAAATGAAGGAGTCTTCTCATTATGAAAAGGACAGCATGCCCAATAATCTCCGCCACGTTTTTCAAGTTTTGTGTATTCTCCTACTAAACTTGGCATGTCAATGCGAGAATTTATTTCATCCAATGTTTGAGAAGATATTTTAGGCATTAGTTTGGGCTATCCTTTGTTTCAATGCTTATGCCTGCTTCAATGTGATCTTCAAAATCGCTTGTAAACACATGGTTTCCAATTGATGCGTCTATAAGTCTAAAATAGTAGTAATTTGTTTTAGCAGGATTGCTTGCCGCTTTTAGAGCTACGAGTCCTGGGTTAGAAATTGGTGTCGGCGGTAAGCCTGCCCACATATATGTATTATAAGGACTATCGATTTGAATATCATCGTATGTTATTACCTTAGGGTGTGGCTTTCCTTGAATCTCTGTAATAATGTATTCTAATGTTGCACAAGAATAAAGGCCTATATCCCTTCTTAATCTATTAGTGAATACACTTGCAATTAATGGAGCCTCTGCTGTAACTCTGTATTCTCTTTCCACGATTGATGCGAGAATAATTGTTTGAAAAATTTCTTCAGGGTTTGTTGGGAAACCTTCTATCTGTATAACTTTGTTAAAAAAATTAGTGGCAAGAATTATAACTACATCTTCTCCGTCCATATCAGGGTCAAGATTATATGTATCAGGAAATAAAAAGCCTTCAAAGCTAGTAGATGGAATTCCAAATTCTGCTAAAAGTCTAGGGTCTTTAGAAGCTGCAATAAAATCTGACGCTTTTGTTACTTCTTTGTCTTCTAAAAGCTTTGCAATTTTACTAATAGTTAATCCTTCAGGGATGCTAACAGAGATAGATTCAAATCGGCCATACTCAAATGTCTTTAATAATTCCTCTACAGACATTGATTTCGATACTGAAAAAATGCCAGCTTGGAGGTTTGTATTTTGTAGTCTGCCGTAAAGGTATAATACATGACTTAATCGAATTATACCTTGCTCTTCCAAATCTTCAGCAACGCTACGTAATGTTGCCCCTGATTGTACTTTAAATTTAATAGTTTCGTTACTTTGAGAATCTGTTGGAGTTAAACAATAAAAAAATAATCCAACGATACCAACGGCAAAAATAATAGCTATTACACAAAGTGTTAAAATGAGTTTAAGAGTTTTATTTTTCATCTAAAAATTGCTCCGCTTCTTCAATTGTCATATTACTATAAATATGACTTTCAAGGCATGAATAAAGACATTCAAGTTCAACTGGTACTTCTTTGTTTCTAAGAATTTTTACAACACTTTTCACTTCTTCAAATGAAAAATTATATTGCAAGTTATTAATCATAATATAATATCTTGTCCTTCTATGGCTAGGTGTACATGTACTTCTCCGTAGCAAACATTGTCTGAATACCATTGTGCAGATTTAAGGATTGAATATAATTTCTTGTCATCGTATGTTGGCTCATGGTGGAATAAATACAATTCGCGTATATTAAAAAGATGTGCAAAGTCAATTGCATAGCAAAAGGCTGAATGGCCCCAATTTTCTTTTTGTAAAGCGTCATCAACTGTGTATTGAGAATCCAAAACAAGTACGTCTGCATTTCCAAAAAAGTTATCTGCTTCTATAGATCTTTGGAAGTCTATCTGTTGTAATTCAACGTCTGTTGCATGAATAAATGTTTTTCCATTTTCTTGTATTTTATAAGCATAAGAAAATCCAGGATGGAACATTTTTTTACACATTATTTTAGCATCACCAATGATAAATTGTTCAAGCTCTTCTATGCAGTGGTAAAAAATATTTTTTGTGAACGCTTCCATTGGAACTGGAAAATATGGCTGAGACATTTGCGCAGATAGTAATTCTTTTGCATTCTCTGAAGTTGAGTATATGTTAATAGTGTTAGTCGGATTAAATGCAGCGTCAAAAAACGGCAGACCCTGTAAATGGTCCCAGTGAAAGTGTGTTATTAAAAGGTTGAATACATTGTTTGATGTGCCTTGGTATTCCTTGCCACAGCCCCTAATGCCGGTTCCAGCATCGAGTATAATTTTGTCTCCAGAATCTAAGACAACGCGCACACATGCAGAATTACCACCTACAGTTCCAAATAAATCAGGTGTTAAATTAGCTATAAAGCGTTGTTTTGCATCTTCAGATTGAACATCTTTTTCTGTAATCTGTGACACAACGGCTGAAATTTTTGATTGTATTTGGTCTGGGCGCAACGGGGTTGCAATTGAACCTCTAACACCAAAAAACGTTACTTTCACTACTGCGAATCCTCCATTTTCCATTGATTATCTACTCTCAATGGACGATTAACTTCGTATAGTTTCATTCTATCACAAATTTCATTTTTTTTCAACAACAATCCGGAGTTTATTCCAGGACAGCTTTCACTTTCTTTTTTCCATGTATCAGGGCTTTTTAATATAAACGTCCAAAAAGGATATGTAGAACATTGTACTGGTCGCCCTTTGTACACTGTGCAGCCATTATCCCAGAATATGCAGTCATAGTTTGACTTTTCTTGTAAGCACAGGACTTCTGTCCCATCGTAGTATGGAACTATTCTACAGTACTTTTGTATGAAGTCATTTTCACTTAGGTTTGTTGTATCGCATAATCGTGTTAAATCACTTTGAGACAAATAAACAAAACCTGGATCATGTCTACAACATCCAGAACATTCTTTGCAAGTAAAATGTAACCCTTGTTCATAAAAAGTTTCTTTCATGAAATACCTCCATGCATAAAAAAAGAGGTACCGTACTACGATACCTCTTTGGGGAGAGAAGGATTCGAACCTTCGAAGGCGGAGCCAACAGATT
>CAYJKA010000014.1:0-20200 GCA_964370655.1 uncultured Treponemataceae bacterium
AAGGCAAGGGAAAAGCATCATTTAGTGTTATTGGCAAGTCCATACCACAAGTAACGCCTTGATACGCTAGGTTTGAAAAGAGGTATCTATCGCATACACATAACTCGCCGTTATTACACCTTTCAATGATTCCATCTTTTGCATAAAGGTGTTCTGCTCGGTCTGCTGCAAATAAGTGTACTACAGTTGTAGGATGAGCTTCAATTTCTCCTTTAAGAATACTTCTCAAAAACTTTCCAGTATGTAGTGTTGTTGGTTCTGCGGTAAAAAAGGCTTTAAGTGGCTTTGTATTTTCACTTACTTTTGCAACCTGTTCTTCTTTTTGTTTATAAAAAGATTTTTCTGAATTTGATGCTGCATCAAAAGTTTCTCTGGTGAATGACTTTGGCTCATCTCTATAAAGAAAAAGGTCTGAAAGCTTTTTTTCGAGTAGTTTTAGCTGTGTTGATTTCCCTGACCCATCTATTCCTTCAAACACTACAAAAGTGTTTATGGTCTGTTTTTTTTGCGTATTTTTGCTATTAGAAAATGATTGTTGTTCCCCTCTCATATCCTTCTTGTTATATCATATTAAAAAAATTTAGTATAGGGTTTTTTTACTTTTTCAATAAATATCTACCAAAATATTTCACTTTTCGCTATGAAATTATTGAAATTTCTGATACTATGTATCTTGGAAAGATATGAAAAAATCGATTTTTACTTACTCATTTAGTATTATTTTCCTCTCTGCATTAATTATTATTGTATCTGCTTTTGTGCGTCCAATTATGATTGGTGTTACTAATACTCTTGATAAAGTTCAAACTCGATATGTACAGCTTCTTGAAGAACACCTAGGACTTAAAATTACATATGAATCGCTTTCTCCATCGATTTTTGCTGGACTTCGCATGCAAAATATTGAGTTTCAAGATGGGGAACATGAAAGTTCTCTTTTGTCTATAGACTCAATTAGACTAAAGTGGAATGTATTAAAACTCCTTAGTGATAATCCTATAGATGCACTTGGAAGGCTAGAAATAATTGGTCTTAATGCAGGATATAATCATTTACAGCATGATGGTACTATACAAAAAATTTTACAGTCCTTTCAGTTATCTCAATCAGCTTCAACGGTCAATGTTCAATCTGGTGAGCCTTTAGAAGATGATATAGTTATGCTTATTAAGACAAGTATTGCACCTTTATTTTCATTACCAATTGATGTTAGATTGAGAAATACTACATTGTCATATTCTAATGAATCTTTTGATGTTAAAACGTTCTTTTCAAAAATTGAATTCTTTGATCAAGATATTGACGAAACTTTGAGCCTAACAATAGACGGTAGAGTGAGTCTAAATACAAAGGGAAGTATATCATCTTTTGGAGATATAGAAACAAGAGTACTACTTAAAGGTCGCATTGCATCAGATTTAGAAAATAGTGTCGCTCAATTAAATATTTCTTCTACATCAAACTCAGATTACCTCATTCCGCGCTTAGATTTGCATACCACTTTTTATAGTAACACATTTCAAGCACTTGCTTTGCAAAATGTTTTACCGTTTTCTCTTGAGTTTTTATGTGATTTTTCTACAAGTGACATTTCCTTATCTTTTCATGCAGAAGAGTTTCAACCATTTCAGCTAATTTCATACAGAAGGGAGAACGATATACTTTCGAGGCTATCTGGCTCAAAGCTTTCAGGCTTGTATTCTCTTAATTATAACTGGGATACTGAAACGACAAATTATGCAGCAAAGGGTTATACAGATATATCTTCTGATCTAATAGGTGAAGAGATAACTATTGATTATGATGTAACCGGTGATGAAAATATCGTCCTAATTAATTATCTAGATGTTTTGTCTAATAGTATTGATGTAGAGGTAGGCGGCGACTTTAACATTAGTACCTTAATGCCTAAAGGTCTTGTAAACATTAAATCATTTACAATGCCAAGTGGTAATGCTATATCAAGCGAAATATACATAGACTCATTTGAAAACACCTTAACCATATTTTCACCTCAAATATATTTTGGAGAAAGAACGCTTACCGCTCTCTACGTTGATGCAACGAGAATAGACAATACATTAAATTTTAGTTTTGAAGTCTCTGATTATTCTCGTGCAGAAGCTTCTAATCCAGGTTTATTATCAGCAAATGGAAGTTACGACTTTGGAAATGAGCAATTTCTCCAAACTGAAATTTTAAGTGAAAATTTTTATATTTCATCAGTTTCTGAACTTGTTTTATGGTGTTTACCACAAGAACAATCTAAATCATTGGCATTCCTTAGTTCAGCTACAACGCCATATATCTTTTCGTTTAATGCCTTTTTAACAAGTGACTTTAAGTCGTTTTCGTATAGCTTACCGTTTGCTATTATAGCGAACACAGAAAAAGATGACGAGTTTTTATTGTTTTCAGCAAATGGTAATGAATCATTGTTCCAAATACCTAGTTTAAATTTATTAGCTGGGGGGCAATCAGTACAGGCTGAAATAAGTGGAGACTTAGGCGAAGACAATTCTGACATCTTTTTTAATTCATCATTGTTCTTTAATTCTATTCCCTATGTTTTTTCGGGAGTTCTTATACCTAATAGCTTTATATCTATTAGTGGCGACTATGGTTTTAATGCAACAGTTAACTTTAACGAAAATGCTGGTTTTGAAGCTACCGCATTCACTAATTCAATGCCGTTATTATTAAATGATAATTTAACTACTGTGTCATTTGACACTTCCATAGATTATCGAAACCCAACTGATTGGATTGCACAAATCGTAAGTATCGATATAGAAAACGCTCCAAATGATATTGCTTCACAGTCAATAATTAGCCTTGCAGGTAGTGCAAATGCAAATGGGTTATTCTTAGAATCTGTTACATACTCAGATACATTATCTACTTTGAAGGGTATACTTGCTTCTTCATGGAATATCAATGAGTCGATATTAGAAAATGGAACTTTTAATGTATCTCTTGAAGATGCCTATTCTAACGAAAAGTATGAACTAAACCTTGAGTTATTTAATTTAGCTGGTGTTCCATTTTCTTCACCAGATTTTCTTGATAATATGTTCTTTTCCGCAGATGCGCTAATCCAAGATTCGCCAGCCTCGCGCTTTGTTAACTTTCAAAATGATTCAAATAATATAAATGCTCTTTTAACAGCACAAGGAACATTAAGTAATCCTTCAGCAACCTTGATGGTGGAAGATTCTTCATTTTGGTTAGCAAATCAAACCGCTAGGTTTTCTGGAACGGTTTCTTTAGAAAATTTTTCTATAACTACTAACGATGTTGACATTGCACTTGGGGAAACAAATATAAAGGATCTAACAGGTAGTATTTCTCTTAACGATTTTAATGGGCAATTGAATGGTTTTGTTGATGCCCGCTTAGGAAATATTGGTTTAATGGCAGAAAAAACACTGTCTACTCCTGTAAGCATGTCCCTTGTTTCTCTTGGCGATAATACAGATATACCACTTGCAAATAAATCATTTAAACTGGATCTAGTGTTTGAAAAGCTCGTTTCCAATTTTATACCAGAACTAGAAAATTATTCTGTTGAAGTACTTCGAACTCCAGGTAGATTTGATATTCAAGCTGGAATAAACGCTGAACTTACAGGGTATATTCTTGATAGTGGTGAAATAAATATTAGTGCCACAGAAGGTTTCTTTGTACAATTTGATGCATTCGGTCTCATAGAAAATAACGAACTAACAATGCTAGTTGAAAATATATATGCAGATGCCAGTGACTATAATGCCTTAGTTGACTTTCCTTTTTTTACTCTTCATTCTGGAATAGTTAGTGGATCTGGAACACTTACGGGGCCACTTAATGACGTGCAAATTAATGCTGATTTACAAGGTTCAAATATTGAAATTAGCGTACCTTCATATGTTGGAGAGCGCTTGGTTTGTGAAACTTTGCCTATAAGTGTTGTCCAAAATGTATTCTATGTTGAAGATTCCGTTTTTGTATCTCAAGAAACACAGTCCAGAGTGAATTTAGCACTTGCACTTTCTATGGAACAGCTACGTTTTACGTACATACAGCTAGATATTGCAAGTTTTGAAAATGAGTGGGTTAATGCTTTGTATGAAATGCCTTACGGTACATTTTCGGGGCAGGGGAATGTGGACCTTTCTTTATACGTAACTAATGATATTGTTGAAGTAAAAGGGTTAATTGATACAAGAGAAGTTGAAGCAATAATTACTCTAGCACCAGCATCGTATACACCTCAAGCGTCAAGCACAGACTCTGTTATAGATTTAACTGTTACTATTGAAAATCAAGGGCAGTTATATTTCCCTTCAAAAAACAACCCTATTATACGGGGACTAGCAAGTCAAGTAGAGCCATTAGTTGTGCAGTCGGACACACGTTATGGAACATCTTCAATTACTGGTGAGTTTAATATGAGGGGAGGAGAAATACTTTACTTAAACAGAACATTCTTTGCTCGAAATGCAAGTGCTGTTTTCAATGAAAGTATGGATGATTTTAATCCACGCCTTACTACAAGTGCTGAAATTCGTGAACGAGATGAAAATGGCGATCCAGTACGAATTTTGCTTATTGTTGAAAATCAACCATTAAAGCAGCTTTCGCCAACTTTTGAATCAATTCCATCCATGAGTGAGCAAGATATTATGACATTGCTAGGACAGATTATCATAGGAACATCGGACGATACAACACCACTCGCAATTTTGGGTAGTCTTGCAGATTATGGAACTCAGCTTGCAGTATTTAGAGGTCTTGAAGATAATGCACGAGATTTCTTGAATTTAGATATTTTTTCTTTTAGAACAATGTTCTTACAAAATGCTTTTGTAAATGCATTAAGTGGTTCCAGCGGTGAATCTTTGTCGGTGGGAGACTTTTTAGATAGTACAACGGTGTACGTTGGGAAGTTTTTAAATGAAACATTGTATGCAGATGCAATGTTAACCCTAATTTATGAGGAAGATAGGCTAGATTTAGGCCTTGGGGGGCTTGTCTTTCAACCCGAATTTGGGTTAGAATTACCTTCACCGTTTGCAACAATTCGTTGGAGTATTGCACCGGATTTAACAACAGATTGGAATCTATTGGTACCATTTACGTCCATTAGTTTTTCATGGAAATTCAATTTTTAAATATAGCTAATATTTGGAGGCTTTATGAATAAAAAAATACTACTTATGTTATTGAGTGTATTAATCGTAGTTGGTACTGTGAGTGCCCAAAACTCGGATGATTGGTATTATGATAAAGAGATTGTAAATATAGATTTTATTGGCTTGAAGTCAGTTGATCCACAAGATCTTGAAAGTGTTGTTTCTCCGTTTTTAGGAGAGCAGTTCACTGATGATGTATATTCTGAAATATTAAATAGAATTTATGCACTTGAATATTTTGATGACATAATTCCAACAGCCATACCTGCGACAGCGCAACAAGATACAGTTATCTTGGAATTTGAAGTAGTTGAAAGACCTGTAATTTCAAGGCTAATCTTTTCTGGAAATAAGCAAATTCGCTCTGGTGATTTAAGAGGTGCGATTTCTGTAACTGAAAATGATATTTTTATTCAAAGCAACATTGTTGTAGATGAAAGAAAAATTCGCGATTACTACTTTCAAAAAGGATATACAAACATAAAGGTATCATCTTCAACAGAACAAACTGAAAAGGGAATAGAGGTTACATATGAAATATCAGAAGGTCTTTCTACTGTAGTTTCTGCTATTCATTTTCAAGGTAATACTGTTGCATCTGAACAAACTTTAAAACGAAACTTTCAGCAAAAAGAAGTTGGCTTATTTCAACAAGGTGCATTCCAAGAAACACTTTTAGAACAAGATAAGCAAGCAGTATTATATTTTTATCAAACACGCGGGTACATTGATGCCGTTATAGAAGATGTTGTTCGTGAATCTTTTTATAATTCTGAAAAAAATAGAGATGAAATTACGCTAACATTTGTTATTAGCGAGGGAACGCAATACTTTTTTAATGGTTTAACACCAGAAGGCAATGTAGTTTTTTCTACAGAAGAACTCCTAGCACTTGTAAATTTGAAAAAGGGTGATGTGTTTAATCAAATTAGATTTCAAGAAGGTTTAACTGCAATTGCAGACTTATACTATGAAAATGGATACACTTCAAATTTGTTTTATCCTGAAGTTGATAAAGATACTCAAAATAATCTTGTTTCTAGTACTTTACGTATAACCGAGCAACCAAGAAGTCATATAGAAAGTATAAGTATTGTTGGAAATGAAAAAACACAAGATTATGTTATATTACGAGAAATACCTCTTGTATCAGGAGATATTTTTTCAAAAACAAAAATGGAAACTGGTTTAAGAAGTTTATACAATCTTCAATTTTTCTCAGCCATTGTGCCTGAAATTGTGCAAGGGTCTGAAGAAAACCTTATTGATATTGTGCTAAATGTAGAAGAACAATCTACTGTTGGCTTAGAATTTGGGCTTACTTTTTCTGGTGTAACAGATCCATCATCTTGGCCTGTTTCTCTTTTCGCCAAGTGGAGTGATAAAAACTTCCTAGGATCAGGTAGAGGGATTTCAGCTGAGGTAACAGGCTCTAATGATGAGCAGTCTCTTACATTTAACTATTCTGACTCTTGGTTTTTAGGGCAACCGCTTTCATTTAATGCAGGTTTCTTTGTTGAACACCTTGCAACAAACACTCTATACAATAACTACCTTCCAAGTGGTTTAAACTCAAGTGAATATTTTATGGATTACAATCAGTTATCTTTTGGTTTAAATTTAGGGGTAGGTAAGAGATGGGTTTGGGATGCAGGAACCTTTACTACAACAGGTGGTTTTTCAAATGCATTTATTCGAAACTATTATGATGCGGATCTTTATGAACCAGTTGACACAGTAGTAAGTGATCGTCATGGGGAGTTTGGTGTTGAAAATACAGTGTATGGAAAGGTTGCATTTGATGCAAGAGACTTGTATTACGACCCTTCAAAAGGATGGTTTGTTAGTCAGCTTGTATCATGGACAGGACTTATACCTCAAGTTGAGTCAGAGTACTTTTTAGCAACAGATACAAAAGCAGAACTATATTATACTCTTTTAGATTTACCAGTCTCAGATACATGGAACTTAAAATTTGTGCTTGCAGGTTTTACAGGATTTTCATTCCTTTTCCCTGCCTATAATTCACCAATCAGTTCAGATAATCAGCTTAGTATTGACGGAATGTTTTACGGTAGAGGATGGGGTCAATCTGGTGGGAATGATCAATCGTTTGGTGTAGAAGGCTTAGCGCAATGGAGTAGCTACTTAGAGCTTAGAATGCCACTTGCGCCAGGAATTTTTTCTTTAGACTTTTTTGTAGATGCGATTGCAATTAAATCTACCCCAGAAGAACTTTTTACAAATCTTTCTGGTGATGATTTTTACTACAGCTTTGGTCCTGGAATGAGATTCTCATTGCCACAATTCCCATTGCGCCTACTATGGGCTTGGTCATTTAAGATGGAAAACGGAGCCTTCCAATGGAATTCACAAAACAATAATATGGGTTCTTTTGTTCTATCATTTAACTTAACGAATTCATAGATCAATACTCTCATCCGTATTATAAACGGGTGAGAATCTTGATTTTACTGATTACAGCGTAGTGCTACTTGATATTTATACGCATTATGTTGTATTACATATTAGGACTCGCTTTATGCGAACTTTTATAGGAGAATATATGAAAAAAATTATTATTATGTTACTTTTAGTATTCTGTGTAGCAGCATGCTTTGCACAAACAATTACCATGTTTGGGGTTGTTGATACTTCACTTGTCTATTCAACATATTTTCGCGACACAACTGCTGTTAGAAACTACGATTCTAAACGCTTGGAATTTCAAAATGAAATTAATGAACTTACAACAGAATTACGAGAATTACAAGCACAAAAGCTCGAATATGAAAAAGCAGGAAATAAGACTCAAGCGGTACGCTTAGAAGCTCAAATTACTGAGGATGCAGAATTCTTACAAGAATATACATGGGCAAAAAACATTGAGCTAGAAAATTTGCGAAAGAATCTTGCAAACTCTGATGATTTTTATCAAAATTTATACAAAATTATTGGAGACATTGCAGAAGAAAAAGGCTATAGTATGATTCTTGATTTACAAGAAGATTCTATTCTTTGGTACAGTCCTAGTGTCGATATAACGAAAGAAGTAATTTCTCGCTTAGGATCATTATAGTTCTGCAGCAATGATTATAACTTATACAAGGTGTAAAAGAGCGTTTTAATGGAAAAAGAAAAGACACTTACACCTTTAATGCAACAATACAATACCATAAAGTCTCAATATCCTACGGAAGTTCTTTTTTTTAGACTCGGTGATTTTTACGAAATGTTTGACTCGGATGCAGTGGAGGTTTCAAGACTTCTTAACTTAACACTGACAAAGAGAGGGTCAAATCCAATGTGTGGTATTCCATATCACGCTTCAAGGGTGTATATTGCGCGACTTCTCAGGTTAGGTAAAAAGATAGCTATTTGTGAGCAAACAACTTTGCCTACTGCACAAAAAGGAATTGTAGAAAGAAAAGTTGTTGAAATTATTACCCCAGGTACAGTTGTTGAACATGAGTATTTAGAGCAGAGTGCAAACAACTTTCTCGCGGCACTTTGTATATCAGAAGTTTCAAAAAAAGTTTCTTATGCCTATATTGATATTTCAACAGGTGAATTCTTTGCGACAAGTTGGGAGCAAAAGAATACAGAAGAAGAATTGTCAAAAGAACTTGGAAGATCTTCTCCTCGAGAACTCCTAATTTCACGCTCTCTGTTAGACAATGGAAAAATACAAAATTTATTACAACAGTATACAAGTATTGCAATAAGCTGTGAGGATGATTGGCATTTTTCACAAGATCTATGCTATAAGACGCTTACAAAACAGTTTGAAACAGCAAATCTGCATTCTTTTTCTCTTGATAAAAACTCAGCTGAAGTTGCATCTGCAGGTTGTTTGTTAGCCTATGTACATAGAAACTCTGGCTTTAGTGGAAAAGATGGTGTTTTATCACATATAAAAAATTTAAAAGTTTACACAGACTCAAAGTATGTATTACTAGATGATTCTTCTCGAAGAAATCTTGAATTAACTGCAAATCTTAGAGATGGTACTACTCAGTTTAGTCTTTTAGAAACACTTTTGCATACAAAAACTGCAATGGGCTCAAGGCTACTTAGAAATTTTTTTATGTATCCTTCTACTTCCATTTCACAAATTGAATCACGGCAAAGACATATTGGTAGCTTTATTCAACAACAACCAATTCTTGAATCGCTAAGAACAGTTTTATCTCAAATATTAGACATTGAAAGACTTGTTAGTAGAGTAGCCTTAGAAAGGGCACATGCAAAGGACATTCAAGCTTTGCGTATAAGTTTAGAGCATTGGCTTACAATTCGAGATTCAATGGAAAGTTTTACAGATGGTTCTTTTTTTAATGTATTATGTGCCGGTGATGTTCAAAATGCATTGCACATAATAAAGACAATTTCATCTGCAATTATAGATGAACCGTCTACAAGTTTAACTGAGGGCAATCTTATTAAGGAAGGTTGGTCAAAAGAGCTTGATGATCTAAAAGATGTTCAAACAAATTTTAATAGAATTTTGGATGAATATGTTGAAGAGGAAAAACAAAAAACAGGGATACTGAACTTAAAAATACGTTTTAACAGAAATATAGGCTATTACATGGAAGTTACTAAGGGTAAACTAGAATTCGTTCCAGACCATTTTATTCTTAGACGAACTATGATTAATGGCGACCGTTATACAACTGAAAGGCTGCAAGAACTTGAGCAAGATTTAATTAGTTCGGGAACCAAAATCATAGAACTTGAAAGAGACCTCTTCTTGCAAGTTAGAACTAGCATTACAGACTATATTTCTTACCTTCTTTTTGTTTCATCTGAAATAGCCTACATTGATACAATTACGTCATTTGCATATTCTGCAATACTTCATAATTGGGTATGTCCTGAACTTGTAGAAGGAAATATACTTGAAATATCTGAAGGGCGACATCCAGTTGTTGAGATGCATCTACCATCAGGTGAATTTGTTCCAAATGATACACATTTTAATGAAAAGTATTTTTCACTTATTACCGGCCCCAACATGGCTGGGAAAAGTACGTATTTGAGACAAAATGCACTTATTGTGTTCTTAGCCCAAATAGGATCTTATGTGCCAGCTCGTAGTGCAAAAATAGGCATAGTTGATAGAATCTTTTGTAGAGTAGGGGCTTCCGATAACTTAGCAAGAGGTGAATCAACATTCTTAGTTGAAATGAGTGAAACAGCTTTAATACTTCGCTCTGCAACTGTAAAAAGTCTTATTATCATGGATGAAGTAGGGCGTGGTACTTCTACTGAAGATGGATTATCAATCGCTTGGGCAATTTGTGAACATCTATTGTCTGTTATAAAGGCACGATCCTTTTTTGCCACACACTATCACGAACTTACACGAATAAGTCATCCTATGCTAGAATTGCTTTGTTTAGATGTAAAAGAACAAGATGAACACATTGTGTTTACAAAGAAAATCAGGAATGGAGCTTCAGAAAACTCGTACGGACTTCACGTAGCGAAATTAGCTGGCGTTCCTTCAGAGATAGTTTCTAGGGCAAATGAAATTTTAGAAGGACTTCAATATAAAACTCCTTGGACAGATTTACCTGAAACAAAGGTTGAAACTGCAACAGAAAATAAAAAACCTTCTGTCCCTGCAAGTCCAAGTCTATTTGCAGATGAAGAAATGGTGCTTAATGAATTATTGTCATGTAATATAGATGCTCTTACACCTCTTGAATCTTTGCAATTATTGGCTCGTTGGAAAAAAAATTTAACCGGTAAGTAACAAAAGTTTTAAAAGTAATATAAAAAGCTATAATAATAGCATGAGTATTTATAAACTTTTTTATTACTTTAAGTTGCTTTTAGCATATGTTTTTTCCTTAATTTCATTTCCTTTACAATGTATATCCTGTGGGTCTCATTCATATGGAGTTGCCCTTTGTACAAAATGCAAAGATGAACTTTATAATTCTCTAGTACCACACGAGAATCGTTGCATAAGTTGTGGTGTTACACTTATATCTGAGGACTCAATATGTCTTAACTGCAGAAACATTGAAGATGATATATCTAAAGAGGATAACAAAAGATCTTTTGGGTTAAAAGATTTTAAAAGCATTTACCCAATACATCAATATACACTCTGGAAAAAAGAATTGCTATTTGCTTGGAAAATTGCAAATAATCGCTCGCTAACACCGGTTTTCGCAAATTTAGTGTATGCTGTTTATGTAAAATATTATAACGGTATCCCTATTGTCCCTGTTCCACCACGAAAAAACAAAATAAAAGAAAGAGGGTGGGACCAAATTGATGATTTGTGTGAACATCTTAACAAATTATATGGCGTTCCTGTAGTTAAGTGTTTAATGCGTCTTAATACAAACGAACAAAAAAAACAGAATAGACAAGAAAGACTTGAAAACATAGATAAAAATTATTGCTTTAATGAAAAGGTAAAAACTGTTCCACAAGAAGTGTTGATAATTGATGACATAATGACAACAGGTGCAACACTCGAAAGCTGTGCTTATGCATTAAAAAATGCAGGTGCGTTACATATACACGCTGTTACACTCTTTTATGTGTAATTTTTTGAATAAAAGTAGATATAATGAGATATTTTTCTGTGTTTTGCTTTTTCTTCTTGACAGGAAAAATAAAGTGTGATACTATTCTATATGATTAATTATACAGAACTGCTACTAGGTAGATTTTTCTCATTTCGCCGAAAGGTATAGTGTCTGTGTAATCTGTTTAATGTGAATTACAAGCCTGCTACCAAACGGTGGCAGGCTTTTTTAATGCACAAAATAATAGTGGTTGTTATGCCACTTATGAGGGACGATTTAGTTATCGTGTTGTAACTTTATCACTTGTTGTTTCAAAAGCGTTGCTTAAGAACTTCAATACTGTATCCTCAATACCAGTTCCCCAAAAGGGGATGTTAGGAGAACTATATGCCAAAGTATGTGCCCTTCGGGCAAATTCCAATTCAAAACCGCCAGTGGCCAAGTAAAACAATCACCAAAGCGCCAATATGGACATCAGTAGATTTACGCGATGGAAATCAATCTCTTGCAATTCCTATGGGTATTGAGCAAAAATTACGTTTTTTTGAATTATTAGTAAATATTGGTTTTAAAGAAATCGAAATTGGATTTCCAAGTGCATCTGATACTGAATTTAACTTTTTAAGAAAGCTTATTGAAAATAATCTTATTCCAGATGATGTTACGGTACAAGTATTGTGTCAAGCACGAGAACACTTAGTAAAAAGAACATTTGAAGCATTAAAAGGTGTAAAAAAAGCAATTTTTCATATATATAATTCTACTTCTCCTGCACAAAGAAAATATACCTTTAATATGTCAAAAGAAGAAATAAAGCAAGTGGCTATAGAAGGTGTGCGCTGCGTAAAAGATAATTTACATATGGTAGAAGGAACTCATATAACACTAGAGTATTCTCCTGAAAGCTTTTCTAATACAGAAATAGACTATGCCTTAGAAATATGTGAGGCAGTAAAAAAGGAATGGGGAGCAACAGTAGATAATAAAATAATTCTTAATCTTCCAACAACTGTAGAATGTTCTACTCCAAATGTTCATGCAGACCAAGTTGAATATTTTTGTCAAAACATTAGTAACAGAGATTCTGTTATTGTAAGTCTTCATACACATAACGATAGAGGAACTGGTGTTGCATCTACCGAATTAGCACTAATGGCAGGCGCTGATAGGGTTGAAGGGACATTATTTGGAAATGGTGAGAGAACAGGAAACCTCGATATTATTACTGTAGCATTAAATATGTATACACAAGGCATTGACCCTAAGTTGGATTTTTCAAATATTAATTCTCTTATTGAACAATATAAGGATTTTACTAAAATGGATGTTCATGCACGGCACCCTTACTGTGGAGAATTAGTATTTACAGCTTTTAGTGGCTCACATCAAGACGCTATTAGAAAGGGTATGGCAAATAGAACAAATGACCCAGATCAAGTATGGGATGTGCCATACCTTCCTATTGACCCTAGAGACCTTGGTAGAGAATATGAAGAAATTATTAGAGTTAATAGCCAAAGTGGCAAGGGTGGGGCTGCTTGGATTTTAGAACAAAACTACAGTATTTACGCACCAAAAGCAATGCAACAAGATTTGGGGAAATATATAACTGGAGAAGCAGATAGATTGCAACGCGAGCTTACTGCCGAAGAAATATACGGCGTGTTTTCAAAAACTTGGCTAGAAGCAAAAGAACCGTTATGTATTATTGATTTAGCACAAGCCTTTGTTGATGGCAAGGGTGATAGTGACGAAGTACTCTGTAGGGCTTCAATTAATTGGCATGGAGAAACAATTGCAGTTAGCGAAAAAGGAAACGGTCCTTTGGATGCCTTTGTTCTTGCATTGCAACAAAGCCCAATTCAAAAGTTTACAATTACTGACTTTCATGAGCATAGTATTGGTAGTGGCTCAGGAACTGAAGCTATGGCTTACGTACAAATTACGTATGAAAATGGGCGAAAGTGCTGGGGCTGTGCTAAGAATACTAATATCGGTAGAGCAGGTATTAATGCAGTAGTAAGTGCTGTTAATCAAGTAGTATAATAAAAAAGAGGACAACAAATGCTGTTGTCCTCTTTTTTCGACTTTAGAAGGAAGCTTTGTAGCTAACTGCAATTTTAAACATTTTGTCTGGTTCAGTAAATCGTAGTACACTTATTGGCGCACTAACATTGAAGGAACCAGAACCTACTGCAAATGTTACATATGGAGTTCCTACAACAGATAAATCATCAATATTAAATACAGGATTCTCTATTAATCCATTTATATCATTGTAACTGGCAGAAATATGGGCACCATAGTTTAGTTTAACAACACCAAGGTTACTTGTTAAATCCAAGCTATATGATGCTCCTGATGAATATTCAATATAATCAATTAAATCTACAGTACTTTGTGGCATTATAAAAAATGCTAGAGAAGTTCTTGCATTTCCAACTGCAAACCTTGGTTCAAGAAGTACGTGTAGGTTTTCTAGTGAAAATACCTTTTCTCCAACATCAGGATTTATTTGTATCCTTGTAACACCAGCTTGTAGATATAAATTAGCATACGGGTTGTTTCCAATAAGTAAAGTTAAGCCTGAATGTAAATCAGCACGCTTAATAACTAATAGCGCATCTCCAGATGAATTGCTATCATCAAAAGGTAGACTTACACCAAAAGAAAAATCTGCTATAACAGCATTTGCAATTCCAACTATTCTAGAGTCAAAATTAAGTTGTTTTTTTCCAAAGCCTTCATTGTAGTATGCATAAAATGCAGTTGCTACTGAAGTATTGTACACTGTATTCAATTCAAGCCCAAAACCGTCAATTGAGTAGATACCAGGTTGATCATAACCAATTCGTTTTTCAAGTAGGATAGAATCGAAGCTTCGAGCACCAAAGTATTTTTTCGCAAAGTCATCAGTTCCAAAAACATCCTGTGTTCCTGCAAAGGCTGAAACTCTAGAGTTAAAATTTAATCCTGCAATGTTGTATGAAAAAGAAAGTTTATCTAAGCTAAAGTTGGCTGGTACATCTTGTAAAAATATTTTATCAATAATGCTATCAGTAAAAAAGGAAAATTCGCTTTCAATAAGTAGGTTGTTGCCTAGCTGAATTTGAGCGCCGTAATATGCTCTCACGTTTAGGTCTATTCCCTCGAACCCAGCTTTGGGGATTGTATCTAGTCCAACACCGCCTTCAGAATCAAAGAACACTTGGGCACTAGCATTAAAAAGAAATATACTAAACAATGCTAAAGATACTAGCACTTTTTTTAGTTTTTTTGTATTTGTCATAATAGACTCCTTTATCCGTGAATACCGTGTTTCATATTTGCAAACTGCAATGTTACATTTGTATGCTTTTTTTGAATTGCTAATGTAGTATACACTATATGATACAACAATGTGAAGTAGTGCTTTTATAATAAAATATTGCTATATTTTCATTATTTTTGCATAAACCATCATTAAATAATCGGCATATTTTGTATTTTTCCACACAAAGTAGTTAAAACAAAACAAAAAAAAAAAAATTATGCTATTTCTACTTGACTTAAATTCAAAATAGAATACAATATATATATGAGCGATTACTTTGATGTTAATAATGAAGAGCTTCTAAAAGACTTTTTTAGTGAAGCTGAACAGCAGGTTGAAATGCTAGAAAGCAATATTCTAGTTCTCGAAAACGATCCTACTAATAGTGATGCTGTAGATGAGATTTTCCGAGCTGCACACACATTAAAGGGCTCTTCAGCTACAGTTGAGATGATGGAGCTAGCGGGTTTTACCCATGCAGTTGAAGATGTTCTCGATGAAGTACGGTCTAACACTATTCAAATATCAGAAGATATCGTTGATGTTTTATTATCATCGATTGATATTATTAAGGTTATGCTTGAAGAACGAGCAAATGGAAGTGTGTACGAAGAAAATGTTGACCACATAAAGGATAAACTACATTCCTTTGTTCCTGCAAAAGGGAAAAAGGCACCGGCGACAGCTGCTAAGGTGAGTGTAGTAGAGGCTCCAAAAGCGGTTAGTCCTGCACCAGCTCAAGACACACTAACATTACCACATCCTTCTACATATTTATCAGAGTATGATGAATTAGAATTAAATGAATTATGTACTGGAACTAAAGTTCTCTGGGGAGTAACTGTTGTATTTGATGAAACAAATCCAATGAATACAGTTGGAGGAGTTCAAGTTTTCTCTGTATTAAAAAAATGTGGGGAAGTACTAAAAACAATTCCTGAGTTTGAAGAACTTAATGAAGATATATTCCATGAAAAAATAGTATATTTTATAGCATCAAAAGAGAATGCCGACACAATAGAAGACACTGCTTTTATTGATGAGGTAGTAGTTGCAGTAGATGCACATAAAGTTGCAGATAAAAGTGCTGCAACAACAATTAGCCAAGCACCTGTACCAGAACAAGCAGTTGTAGCAGCTCCAGGGCAAATTACTCTTGTAAACCCTGAGTCCCAAATTAACGAAAATGAGTTAAGAGAGTTGCTCGAAATATGCTCAGAGGGAGAATCTCTTTGGGGTGTAGCCGTTATGTTTGATGAATCACATCCTATGAACTCTGTTGGTGCAATACAATCTTATGTTGCATTAAAAGGGAAGGGCTCTGTCTTAAAGTCAATCCCAGATTTAGATGAATTATACGGAGAAGATTTTCATCCTCAAGTTGTCTATTATGTTTCTAGTTCAGCTACAAGTGAACAGTTAGAAGATGCTGCATTTTTAGATGATGCTGTTTTAGCTGTAGATGCGAAATTACTTAGTGAAAAAGTTTCACAAGCAACAACACGTACTCCACAGAACGTGATTGAGCAAACAACTGTTGTAACAAATAATAATCCTGTAGCCCTGAATAGTAGCCCTGCAGCAGTAAGTCAAGCTGTAGAAGAGCCTGTATCAAATTCTGTTGCTCCAAGAGCTAAAAAACCTGCAGCAACTTCAAACCAAAATGCATCAAGTAGTGGAAGTATATTGCGAGTTGATTCAAAGCGAATTGACTATCTTTTAAACCTTGTAAGTGAAACGGTAATAACAAAAGCCGCTTTTAATCAAACCTTATCACTTTCAAATTCATTGCAGTCAGAATTCCAAACGCTTAACGCAGAATACAAAGATAAAATGAGAGAGTTTTTAGATCAATTTACTCATTTTGTTGAAAAAGCAAAGCTTGGTCATAGTATGAAGGACATTAAGTCTGAATTAAATGAAGAAATGGGGAAATTTATCAATCAATTTGATGGTTTTGATGGATCTTTTAAAACTTTCGATGGAAAGTTCCGTTCTTATACACAAAATTTAGGCCGTATTTCTGGCGAACTTCAAGAAGGTGTTATGAAAATCCGGATGGTTCCTATTAGCCAAATTTTCTCACGTTTTCCTAGAGTTGTTCGAGATTTGTCCAGGGATTTACATAAAAAAATTAACCTTGTTATTGAAGGTGAAGAAACAGAACTTGATAAGTCAGTAGTAGAAGATCTATTGGATCCAATTATGCATTGTGTTAGAAATTCTGTTGATCATGGTATTGAAATGCCAAATGATCGTATCGAAGCTGGTAAAGAAGAAGAAGGTACCGTTTACTTGCGAGCAAGTAATGAAGGTAATATGATTCTCATAGAAATACAAGACGACGGAAAAGGTATTGATGTTGAAAGTGTTCGTCAAAAAGCAATTGAGAGAGGCCTTATTCATGCTTCTAAAATAATTAGTGATGAAGAAGCCTTTCAGTTTATTTTTGACCCAGGCTTTTCTACCGCTAAAGCAATTACAAATGTTTCTGGGCGTGGTGTAGGGCTAGATGTTGTTAGAACACAGATCGAAAAGCTTAAGGGAAGTGTTGTTATTAGCTCTGAAAAGGGAATAGGAACAAAGTTTACAATTAAGCTTCCACTCACACTAGCAATTATTCAAGGACTTTTAGTAAGAGTAGGTAGTGAGGTTTATTCTCTTCCAATTTCTTCTGTAATTGAAAGTCAAAGAATTAATGTAAACGAGCTAAAACGTATTGATAATTACGAAGTTATGACTGTTCGTGATGAAGTAATTTCAGTATTACGATTAAATAGACTATTTAATATAAAAACTAAAGAAGAATCACAAAACGCATTTATTGTAATTGTTGGTACTTCTGATAAAAAACTTGGAATTATGGTTGATGCACTTATTGGTGAGGAAGATGTTGTTATAAAACCTCTTACCGACCAATTTGTAGTTTCTCCTGGTATTGCAGGTGCATCAATTTTAGGTGATGGATCAGTTTCTCTGATTATTGATGTAAGTCAGCTTTTATCATTAGGTATTAAGCTTGAATTAACAGCTAGAGAACAAAACTAAGGGGCATTTAGTGGCACAAATAGTACAAAACAATATAAACTTACAAATGGCTTTCGCCCAAGAGCTTGAAGAAAAAAAAGAGCGCCATGCAAATGTTGATTTTAAGATGGTTGCATTTTCTCTAGGTGGAAAAGACTATGCTATTGATATTCTTAAGGTTAAAGAAATAGCAAAAGCAGACAGATTCACCTATGTTCCAAATACAGCTCCATTTGTTGTTGGCGTGTATAATTTACGTGGTGAAATAATTCCAATTATAGATTTACGTCTCTTTTTTAATGTTGAGGAAAAAGAAGTTGGTTTAGATGCAGAAGCTGCAAATAAGCCAGAATTTCAAAATATGATTATTATACAAATTGGTGATCAAAAATATGGAACCATTGTAGATCGTATTGAAAGAGTTGCTGGAATCCAAAGTTCAACAATTCAACCGCCGCATCCTCTTTTTGCTGACATAAATATTAAATATATTTATGGTATAGTAGAGTATGATGAGCGTATGTATATATTGTTAGATGTAGCTCGTATTTTTGGCGTTAAGGATGATGAGGCTGAAGATACAGTTCAGCAAGAAGTTCAAGTGGAAAGTGCTCCAAAAGCTCCTGTTAAGGAAGTAGCACCATTACGAGCAAAAATGGGTGATATTCTTTCATCAATTGACATTTCTCAAAATACACAAAAGGCGCCCCCTGTACAAGTAAAAGAAGTGCAGCAAGTTGTTAATGTTGTACCAATTGAGCGCGCATCTACACCTATTGCAGAGCCAGTACAAACACCACAAATAGAAATAAAACAAGCGCCTCCGGTTGTAAAGGAAAAAGTAGAACCAGTACAACAGGCTTCTCAAAGTGGTGAAGGTTTTGACGATGTTGAGTTTAAATTTGTTATTGAAACTTTGAAAAAATTCCAATCCTTTCATACTAATCATGTTAATGATACATGGATTAGAAAAAGATATAATGAATGGAAAAAAATTAAGGGCGAGGGTGCACCATTAAATGATACTGCTGATGCAATTGAGTTCTTAAAACCATTTTATTCTAAGTATACTGGTGGCTTTTGGACAAAAGAATTTGCTGATACCTTATGTAAATTGCTTCCAGATAATTCTGCAAAGCAAATACATGTATGGAACCCTGGTTGTGCTGCAGGTTATGAGTCATATTCTTTAGCCTGTGCATTGAAAATGCGCTATCCAAATTCTGTTATTAAGGTTTACGCACATGATACAGATCTTATTTTAATCTCAGGTGCTTCAGTATTACAAATACCATCAGAGTTGGAAAATACATGGTATAAGCCATATATTTCTAAAACAGTATCTGGAGAATTAACTTTTTCTCCAGAAATTAAAGAGTCAATTTTATTTGAATACCATGATTGTACACATATGAATATTGTACCGTCTACCGATTTAATATTTTCTAGGGACTTTTTATCTTTTGTCAGTGATGATAAAATAGATGATGTGCTTCTTGATTTTTATGAAAAATTAAAGGATACTGGTATTTTAATGATTGGTGAAAATGAATTAGTAACAGATAATTCAAAATGGCTTGAAAAAATGTGTGATAATGTTGTATCATACAATAAATTATAAATAATTCATTAGGAGGTCAACTTGAGAGTAGAATACATTAATCCTTTCGTTGAAACGGCGTATAGTATTTTAGCAGAAGTTTTGGGCGGAGAGGTAAAACGCGAGTCACTGTATCTAAAGTCTACATCGCAACCTGTAATGGGAGTTGCAGCTATTGTTGGACTAGCAGGTGATGTTGAGGGGCGAGTGCTATTTGACATGACAATGGAAACAGCATTAAAAATAGCTTCTCAAATGAATATGGAAGAGCTTCCTGTGTTTGATGAGCTTGCAAAAGCTACTATAACAGAATTGTCAAACATGATAACAGCTCAAGCTGTTACAAAACTTCATGATTTGGGATTTAAGTTCGACTTAACTCCTCCAACAATTTTAACTGGTGAAAAAATGGAAATAACAGATCATCAAGTTGAGGCTTTAATTGTACCAATGGTTACAGAACAAGGTAGAGTTGAAGTAAATGTTGCAATTAGAGAAAAGGCTTAAGCGAGGAGAAAGGAACGAAATATGAAAA
>CAYJKA010000015.1:0-19863 GCA_964370655.1 uncultured Treponemataceae bacterium
ATATGTCAATTGTATCATTACATAATGTAGTTAAAAATTATCAACTCGGTAAAACAATCGTTCCTGCAGTTGCGGGAGTTAGTTTTACTATTGATTCTGGAGACTTTGTGTCTATTGTAGGGCCTTCGGGTTCTGGTAAATCTACCATATTAAACATGATTGGCTGTATAGATGTTCCTAGCCAGGGTACAGTTTCGCTAAACGGCGTTGATACTAGCACTTTAAATGATTTTAAGCTTACAGAATTGAGAAGAACTGTATTAGGTTTTATTTTTCAGTCTTTTAACCTACTTCCAGTTTTAAATGTTGTTGAAAATATTGCTTTTCCACTTAATTTGGGTGCTAAAAGGCAAACAGCAGAAAAAAAGAAAGAGAACTCAGATTATATTGATTACCTAATTGATGAAGTTGGCCTCACAAAGTGGAAAACACACAAGCCTAACGAACTTTCTGGAGGCCAGCGCCAACGAGTTGCTATTGCTAGGGCATTAGTAACAAAGCCACTCATAGTGCTTGCAGATGAGCCTACGGCAAATCTTGATAGTAAAACAGGTGAAGATATTATTACCCTTATGAAAAAGATAAATGAAGACTTAAAAACAACTTTTATTTTTTCTACCCATGATGAAGCGATTTTTTCTAACGCTGACCATATAATTCAATTAAAAGATGGACTTGTAGCTGAAAACTACCGTCCTCGCTCGTAGGTTTACCCGCGTTAGTGATTGGAGCACTAAGGCCAAGTGTTTCAACACTTGAGCCGATATCGACCGCAAAAAATTGCATTTATATCAATTTTTGAGGACGATGAAGCGATAAGCGGAAGTGCGTAATGAACGTCCGCAAAGCGGAAACGCCCAAATTCTAAAATGGTACATCAACAGATAGGGATACTAACACCGAAAGCTCTGTAGGCAAGTTTACTGAATACTCACCGTCTAGAAAGTTATCATACACTGCAAAACCCTCATTTCCAAAAATATACGGTAGGGCAAAAGACACTTTTACATATTTAAATGGGCTCATGCTTAAAGCAGGTATCACAAAGCCAGATAAATTATCAATTTGCAACTTCGAAATAAAATCAAAGTGCAGTTGTGTTCCAAAAATTGACGGCAAGCGAAAGGCAAGCTCAACAGAGTGATTAAAATACTCATAGCCAGTCACATACCCTTCTACATTATATTGAGTCCCTGCATACAAATTCTTGCCAACAAAATAAAGCCCAGCATTTCCTAATAAAAAATGTTCAGGGTACGCGAAATACTGAACCTCAGAAAAAACATTAACATTCCAAAGTGTAGATTTTACTCCCAATAGTGTTCCAAAACGCTCTTCATACTTTTTATCATTGAGTTTTTTATACTGGAAACCGGCAGTTAGCCTTGTAGAATCTATAACGTAGTCTACACTTGTACCTATAAAAAGTTTTTTATAATCAAAGGCCTTATTTACAATAGTAGTAGAATCTGCATTTGCATAAAAGTTTAGACCACTAAGTATAGTTGGCAATCTAATCAATATAGAAGTTCCATCTTCAATATCAATAAAGTCACTTCCAACATTTGAAGTAAGTTTACCAAAAGAAATAAAGGCAGTATCTAAAAGATTGTATTCTAAATATAACTCAGAAATATCTATATCTGACCAGGGATTTCCAATGTTTTCATCATCTATACCACCATCTAAACTTGCTACAATTTTAACTGTTTTATCTGGGCGTGCAACAAATGTAACATCTGCATTCGCAGTAGCACCTAGAATAAAATCTGAATTTCCTTTTTCAAAGCCAAGTTGGGGTTCTTGAAAACCAATACCCATTCCTGCAGTTCCGCCAAATGAGCCGTTCACACTAAAGAGCTCAGAGGCCTCTACTATGTCAACTACCGTTTCATCTTCTGTTTCAAGTAGTATAGCATCTTCTTCTGGCGTAGTAAACAAATCGTCAAAATCATCATTCTCTATTTCTTGAGAAGAAAGAGAAACTGACATAAACAGTGCTAAAAGGATACAGATTTTTTTCATTTATTTACTACCTTTGTAAATATTCTTTTGTGTACACAATATCTGGTAACTTTGCGAGAGATGGTTTATCAATAGTAATTGTAGTTCGAGCATATTCACGCTTATTGTTAATAACTTTATAAAGCAAATGGTCTTGTATTACAATATTTTTTGCAATCCATCTATCTTCAATTTTTTGATATGTTGGAATTGCAGTTGATCTCATTAATTGTCCTGACAAACTATAATCTTCAATTTTCCTCACTAAATTATCTTCTGATACCCATATTTTAGTTTTTTCATAAGTTACAGAATTATTTTTTGCTGAAAGCTCTAAAACAGTACAATTAAACTTTCCAAGTATTTCATTATATTGCGAGTCAATGGTATAATTTTTATAATAGCTTACAGGATTAAAGTCAGAAAGTCTGATACTAGAGTTCTGAAAGGTATTTTTTGTACTTGTTGATGTAAAGCTTTTATCTTGAGGATCATAAAGCCACAGAACCTCTTGATCTTTTAAATACCCTTTTCCTTTTTCAACTGCTGGCTCTAATACTAACACGGTGAACAATTCTTTTTCATCACGTCTAAACATAGCGGCAACGGTTTTACTCACTGCCCCACCAGGTTCTCTACTAACAATTGTGTATTCTGCAGATACATCGGTATCAGAAAATGACACAAGAGCATCTACCTTTTGTAATATGTTCTGCGAATATACATGAATGCTAATCGTAAGCAGTAAAAATACTAGTGCTACTTTTTGTATGTTTTTTTTCATAATCACCCCTTATATTTTTCTAAGTGCCAGTGCTGGAGATATTTTTGCAGCATTTTTTGAAGGAGTCCATACTGCAATGAACACTGAAAGCACAACTAATATTGCATTTAATACAGTTGCATTAAATCTGATACTATACTGAAGTTTATTAAACTCTGTAAACATACTTACAGCTGGATTCATACTCAGAGTAAAAACATGAGTTAATTGTAATGCAAGCACAGCACAAACAAAACCCAGCACAATTGATATAACACTCAATAACAATGCTTCTAGTAAAAACAATTGTAGAATTGTGTTTTTATGTATCCCTACCGCCCTCATAGTTCCAATTTCGCCTGTTCTATTATACACTATAACACGATATGTGTTAATTATGCCTACAGCAGTTATAAGCATAAAAATTATTAGTATAAAATATGTGCATATTTCAAAAGCTGTCAAAAGCATTGTTACTTCATCTAACTGCGCATCTATACTTACTATAGCTAAGGCTCTTTTCCCTGTTGGCACACTTTCTAATGTTTTAGTAAACTCCGCTCGATTAGAAACAAATGGAAGTACATCTATTTTGTTTTCAAAAAGACTTCTTATATTAGAATCTAACTTTTGTAATGATGCTCCTGTTTTTGTATAAACTGCAATTTCAGAAACATAGTCCTTTGGTAATTGTGCTAGGGTATTCACAAGTTCTCTATCCATGTATATTGAATATCCAAAAAGATTCACCTCATCAAAAATACCTGCAATGGGAACGCTAAGTGTGTTTACTTGGCCTGTGCTTGTATTTGCTGTAAGTGTAATGCTATCACCAACTCTAGCACCTATATCATCGGTAATGGCTCGGCTAATCAAAACACCTTCACCTAAGCCACCTTCAATAAAAGGTAGAGTTTCTAATTGCTGTTTTTCACCTTGCACATCAACGCCTATAATTTTTCTAACAAGCGCGTAAGAACCATTATAAAAAAGTTTTGCCTCTGTATCATCGTATAATATTGACCGCTCGGAAACTGTTTCTATTGGCAAATTGGCATTTTTAAGTGTTTCAACATAAAAGGATGCATTTTCTATATCACGAGTTCGCCCATTAAGGCCGTAAATGCATAACTGTCCAGAAAAGTACCGTGCAGACTTAAGTCTAATAGTTTCAAGCGCGCCTTCAGATAATGACGACAATATTGTCATTAGAAAAAAACCAAGTGCGATCGCTGCAGTCATAAGAAAGTAACGCTTTTTTTGTAGCAAGAGATTTTTTAATGCTAGTTGTAATATCATCATAAGCCCTTCCCCATTACTTGTGCAGGCTGTATACTGGTTGCAATGTGAACTGGATACTGCCACGCTAAAAAAGCAATTAGAGCTGAAACACATAGTTGTATTCCTACAAGTCGAACTGATACTAGTGGAAACAATGTGCTACTTCCAAAGAGCGTAACTAAAAAAGAGTTTTGTAAATATATAGGATTTGCCTGTATTATGGCACAGACAATTATGCCAAGTATAATACCAACAATACTAAAAAAAATAATAAGGAATATCATTTCAACTGAATATAATTTCTTTACAAAGTTTTTTGACGCACCCATTGCCCTCATAGTTCCAATTTCATTTGTACGCTCTAATACAGAAATTACCAACCCATTCATTATTACTAAAATAGCACCTAATATTATAAAGGCCATGCCTATATTAAAACTTATTTGAAGTGCAAGTGGTGCTTGTGCACTTAAACCTGCAGCTGTTGACCAATTCATTAGTTTTACATCAGTGTTAAAAAGTATTTTATCATTTAATAGATTTTCGATGGTGCGTAAATGTACATTTTCTTTTGCTTTAATTAAAATAAAACTCCAAGTAACAATGTTAGAATAATCTATTGCTTTGTTTTCATCCTCATCAAAAAAACTATCAATACTTCCAAAAAGGTTGCTCGAAGTATCTGTCTGTGTATGTTCTATATCTTCATCAAAAGCTGAAAATAAATCATCAAAGCTATCTTCAAAGACAGTATCAATTTCCTGTCCAGTTGCATAAGTATCACTAACTTCTTCTACCGAATTTGAATATTGCAATAATTCTCGTACCAGTTGAGGATCTGCTAATATGATTCTATCAAAAGGCTCACCAGTAGTTGGATAGTCAAACTCGCCTGCAAAAACTGCTTGTCGAATCCTAAAGCTACCATCAGAAGAAGCTGTTAGCTGAATAGTATCACCTATTTTAAGCGATTTATTCAATTCTTTTTCAATTGACCTTGCAAGTTGAGAATTAACTAGTACGCCCTTATTTCCAGGTTCAAGTAAGAGTACACTTTCTTCTGTTAAAGTAAAATCTGAAAACATTTCAAAATACGATTTTGTATCTATTCCAAAAATAGGCACTGTTCGCCTTAGTTTTCCAACTTCTAGTCTAACTGCAGCACTTATTATTGGTGTATACTGTAACACATCTGTGTGACTTTCTAACTTTTGTGAAATGGGCAAAAATGCTTGCAATTGTTCTACTGGTTCATATTCTGAAACAAGGGGCATTTCGTAGCCAAAAATACTGTTTATTTTTTCTGAGTTTTCGCTTATTAAATAATCTGCAGTTAGGTAGTTTTCGAACACTGAACGTAAACCCGTATTAGTTTGTTCAAATACTGCATTTGTAACAAATACGAGGAGTGATACAAGCATAATCAGCAATGCCAAAACAAAAGTCTTTCGTTTATTGCGTAAGAGATTTTTTATTGCTAATGAAAGAATATACATGTAAATCCTTAAGCTGTATAGACATAAGTGCCTACATCGAGCTTTAAAAGTATACCATACATGTAAAGTAGTGGTCAAGTAGAAAAAAAGAGCCATCCAAAATGGATGACTCTAAAATTATCTAGTAATTAGGAATATTATTCGTTCGAAATTCTCACTGTGATGTTTACAGTATTTGTTTTTCGACCGTTTGAGTCAAATGCATATTCTTTTCTTGTAATAGCATCTGTATCGTCATAACCGCCTACAGTATACGTAACTTTTACAGTATATGTTACTGATTCGTCTTCATCGATAGTTGAATCCAATCCGTCAGGTTGACCAGAGTATGTAACATCAATAACTTCTGTAGCAGTAATATTAAAGTTTCCGCCACCTGATCCAGCAAAGCTGTCTGGTAGTTGACCACCAGCATTTGCAATGCCCGTTTTTAAATCAGCTGCATTAACCATACTCACAACATCAGCTTTTGCAGCTTCAATTGTTTTTGCACTTACGCCATCAGGATCATTTGAAGCTGTTAAATTAAAGTTCAGTGCACCAGTAAAGTTTCCGCTTGCATCCATTCTGAGATTTGAACGAGTTCCACCACTACTAATAACATCGGTATAACCTGATATTGCATCAATTTCAATAACATCGTTTGTTGCAGTAAAGCTACCAAAGTTTGTGTTATAACTTGGTCTTTTTGTAAGCGTTACAATTAAAGTACTAACATCGGTTTTTCCAAGTATGTCTCTTAATTCGATTGCATCTTCTGCTGTATCTTCAATAACAGTTTGTATGCTAATTGTCACTCTTTCACCTGCAGCATCTGTAAATGAAACTGAGTTAATAGATTCTAAAGACTTAATTAAACTTGCTGCACTGGCAAAAGTTTTTACTTGCCCGTTATCAGGATTAAAAATATAACGATTTTCTGATAGTTCACCAATGAAATCATCTTCATCAGGATCACCATAATCAAACCCTGTATAATAAGCAGTAATTTTACTTTGGATTACTGATTTAAAGGCTTCTTCGAAGTCTTCTTTTTCAGTACTGTTAAAACTTGTAAGCAGAGAAGAAATAGCAGTAAAGTCAATTAAAATATTAGTAAATGATGTAGGATCTGTAATTTCAACAAATTCAATTACAATTCTGTCACCATAGTAATTACCTGCTGATGAACTTGCTCCAATGTCATTATTATCTGTAAGTGAAATAGACATTTCAACTAACTTAGTAACAGTTTCATCTTCTTCTGTAGCTGGATTGTCAATAGTTGTTACAACTTCTGCAGTGGTTCCAATAAGTTTTAAAAGAGCTGCAACATTGTCTACATCAACAGTAGATTGTTGAGTATAAGGAACCTTTTTTCCTTCTAATGTCCACAATGGGAAAATATCTGTTAGTGCAGATTCTAAACCTTTTACATCTAAAACAGATTCTAACATTTGGTCTGTTGTTACATTGAGGGCCGCACCTGTAACTTCAATACTAAACCCTGTTACATTCATGTATGCATCTGGTGAATAAACATTTACGACTGGAGCCGTTGCTTGTTCACAACCAGTGAATACAAGTGCAATCATTGCAATTACCGTTGCAATTACCATTGCTTTTTTTTTCATTTTTAATCCTCCTAATGGATTTATACATTTATTAAACAATTCGAATGTAATTCGAATGTAGTTTAAAACAAAAAAAACCTTTTTTTCATTCTGCATCCGCAAAATGAAAAAAAGGTTTATGTTATATGTTTAGAGAAAAATATAATTTTAAATTTAGATACGTAGCTGAACTGAACTGAACTGAACTGAACTGAACTGAACTGAACTGAACTGAACTGAACTGATTTTTGCATTTTTATCTCCTAAATTATTATATCATATTTCATCATTTTATTCAAGCTGTATTTTTAAAGGTTTGAGAGCAATTTAATGTAATTTTCTCAATAAAAATTTCACAAAATTAAATTTCCATGTTATACTATTACTATAAAAAAATGAATAAGATACTTAAATTATTGCGTTACACAACTCTGTTTTTCCTCATTTCTGTAACCTTGGCAGGAGACTTTACAAAAGGAACAATAGTTCTTTGTTTAATAATAAGTGTACTTTCTGCCCTGCTCGCCTTTTACACAATTAAAGTTCCAACAAAGCTTGATATTAAAATAATACCTTTTCTTACATATTTAGGCGTGCTAGTAATTTCAATTTACAAGAGCACATTTTCAACCTTAATTACTTTTATAAAAAAGAAAGGTAAAATTCCTACTGATATTCAAAAAATGCCTCTAAATACAAGAAGCGGGACTTGTAGACTTTTTATTTGCCAAGCTATAACACTTACACCAGGAACTGTATCAGTAAAAAGTAAACTTGGTTTTGTTGATATCTTAAAAATAAAGCCGGATTCTTTGGATGGGGCTAAAAAGTTTGATACAATATGGGAGAAAAAAAAATGATGTTTACCATATTTTTTAGTGTATTAGCTATTATTTTTTGTATCCTTGTTACTTGTATTTTAAAGAGTAAAACTCTATGGGATAAAATTTTGGCGTCAAATTTATGTTCGACCATTGCAGCTATGGCAATTATGTTATATGCATTGTATACCGGAATAGCATTTTATGTTGACGTTGCTTTGGTCTTCGTTCTTGTAGGATTTGTTGGTACACAATTTTATGCCACGTTTATTTCAAGATTTGGAAGGTTTTAAATGGAAATTGCATCACATATTTTAATAGGTTTAGGTCTTTTACTCTGTCTTATTGGAAGCATTTGCATTTATTATACAAAAAACTTCAAACAAAAACTTTTATTATGTTCAATTATCGATTCAGCAGGAATTATGACTTTTTCAATTGGTATCATGTTAAATACTGGATTGTCTATCACAACACTAAAGGTTCTTTTGGTTTTAATAATTGCATTAATTATCAACCCAATTACAACAAATAAAATTGCATATAGTGCCTTTTATCATAGAACACAAAAGGACGATGCTTAATGTTCTTTTTCTATAATAGTCTTTTAGTTATTTTAGTAATACTCTCCTGTGTTATTATATTTACACACAAATTGCGTGTTGCTATTATTTTATCAGGTTCATGCTCAATGATTGCAGCATTAGTATATATGTTTTTAGGAAGTCCTGACGTAGCACTTGCCGAGGCTGTTATAGGTAGTACCCTTGCAACAATTATTTTATTATCTGGAACACAAAAATACAGAGTTTGCACCATTTGCGCACTACCATCTGATACAAAAATGGAAATGAAGCTATGGGGTAGCATAAATAAATGTGCTGCAAAAAAAGAGCTTGAAGCAAATCTTGTTCATGTAAAAACTCAAGATGAATTACATGATCATTTTTATGACATTGGGTATGAAGTTACCAAAACATCAATTATTTTATACGGTGAAGAAGACTCATACATAATGCAAGATGTTTATAAGGAACTGAAAAAGGAAGTTCCAACGGCTTCTGTTAGTATTTTAAAACCATTACCAAGGAGATTATAAAATTGCGTAAAATTTTAGTGTTTTCATTTTTAATTCTAGTTCTCCTTTTAGTACTTTATGCATCCTATGGCACTGGAACAACATCTAAAGGTCTTATGGAAGATGTATTAAGCCAATACAAAAATACTGGTGCATTAAACGCCGTTACCGCTGTATATCTTGATTATAGAATTTTTGACACTTTATTTGAAACTTTTTTACTTTTAGTTGCCGTTTTAGGCTTAAGTCAGTTTTTACGTTTGGAACAAACAGAGCGAATACATATTGAAGCAGATATTACTGACCATTATGAGCCTTCGCACATTGCAAGTAGCGCATTGCATTTTATTTTACCCCTTTTTCTTATTTTTGGAATTACAATAACAACATTTGGCCCAAACTCCCCAGGAGGAGGTTTTCAAGGAGGAGCAATACTTGCAGTCCTAGTTATGGTTTTGTATTTAACAGATAATCACATGAACATACCATTGCTATTATTTACATCACTTGAAAAAGTTGTATACATTTTATTTTTAACGTTAGTTTCGTTATACTTTTTCTTATACTCATATATGGGAGAATACCATCGTTTCTTCTATATGATATTTAGTAATGTTCTCATTTGTTTTAAAGTATTTATGGGGCTAATTATTATTTTTTTACGTCTCATTGGACAAAGTCAACATAGAACATTGGGAGATGCATATGAATAGCACTGAGATTTGCGCACTTGTACTATTTTTTATTGGCCTTTTTGGTCTCATTGCGCGACGAAATATTATTAAAACAATTATTGCAGTAGGAATTATGGAAATAGGCGTAATACTTTTTTTCTTATCGATAAATTACACAATGGGAGCTAATCCACCAATAGGACAAACACTTTCAAATCCTTCAGACCCTGTACCTCAAGCATTAATGATAACTGCCATAGTAATAGGTATCGCTGTTACAGCCGTTTCAATGTCTATGTTTATTGGGCTATATCATAAATACGGCACAACTAACTGGAAGAAAGCTTTAGAAGCCAGAAAGAGAGAAGAAACAAAATGATTTTAGCCCTATTGATATTTGTACCAATACCAATTGCTCTCGTTACGTACTTACTTAACACTAAAGTTACGCGTTTTATAGCTGGATTTTTACAGTCAATTGTATTTGGAATATCTATCACTATTTTTTATCAAGTTCGCGCTTTTGGCTTTGATATTCAATTTTCAACCGGTTCTATTGAGCGCTTAGGTATAGTGCTCATTGCAAATAATTTGTCTTCACTTTTTGTATTACTTAGTGCATTTGTATTTACCGTTTCATTTTTGTACACACTTACTCGTGAAACAACGCACGGACTTTTTGTTTTCCTACTTTTTTCGCTACAAGCGCTTATTTTCACGGCATTTTTATCTGATGATATATTTAATATATACCTAGTTTTAGAAATTAGTTCCATTTTATGTTCCATGTTGATATTGTATAACAGAAGTATTCGTTCCTTGTATGATGGTCTTGTGTACCTATTAACTAATATGGTTGGAATGCTCTTTTTTCTAATGGGTATTGGTTATATATATAAGCTCTTTGGAGAATTGAGTCTTAGCCGTCTTGCGCCACTTATTGCAAACATAGATGACCCCCAAAAACTTGCACTTCCCTACGCATTTTTATTTACTGGTATTGCTCTAAAATGTGCATTTTTACCTCTGCACTCTTGGCTACCAAAAGCTCACGGAACACCAGGCGCTCCTGCAGTTGTGTCTGCAATTTTATCAGGAATTTATGTTAAATGTGGAATATACCTTTTTATGAGGATGAGAGAGCTTTTTTTACCTGTAGTTAATACAGATATGTTTTTTTTAGTTATTGGATTTGCAACAGCATTGGTCGGAATAATTTTTGCTGTTTTACAAACTGATATAAAGCTTATTCTTGCCTATCACACAATATCTCAAATTGGCCTTATTCTAATTGGTTTAAGTCTAAATAATGAATATGCTTTAAGCGGTGCTATTTTACACATAGTAAACCATGCTTTTTTTAAGTCATTATTGTTTTTATGTGCTGGTATACTTATAAAACAATATGGTACACGAAATTTGTATAAGATTAGAGGTGTAATGAAACAAATACCAAGTGTTGGAATAGCCCTACTTGCCGGCATACTTGGAATTACTGGTGCACCTTTTTTCAATGGTAGTATTTCTAAATATTTTATACAAGCTGGTGGGGTCAATTCTATTGCACAAACACTTCTAATTATAATAAATTTTGGAACAGCTCTTTCATTTGTTAAGTATGGATCTATGCTATTTGAAACTTCAAAAAATTCAAATTATGATAAAAATGATGCGCCTGCAGTAATTGCACTATTTGTACTGGCTTTTTCATGCCTCATATCTGGCATTTTTGGTGAAACTTTTATGCGTGTTACACTTGGTTATAATTACTCAATAAATAGCATAAGTTATGCATATAAGGCACTACAATGGCTTTCAAGCATTGTAGTCGCAATACTCGTATATAAATTTATTATTACTAGAAAAACTTTTTTTCATACTGCACACAATCTTGAAGTTGAATTTGGAACAATGAATCTTCTAACAGTAATATTTTTTGCAAGCCTTCTTTTGTATGTGTTATACTTATAAAATTTATAACTAAGTATACAGATTTTTTTATATTTTTAATCACTTTATTGAATTTTAGTCATTTATGGTATATAATAGAGAATGACATTATAACATGGAGTGTAAGCTTGTTTAAATTAACTAAAATTGAAAAATCATGGATAATGTACGATGTTGCCAACTCGGCATTCATTTTACTTGTAACTTCTATAGTTCCTATCTATTTTAATGCATTAAGCATGGAAGGTGGTCTTACTTCAAGTGACTATCTAGCATACTGGAGTTTTTCAGCTTCTATTGTCACCATAATTGTGGCACTTCTAGGTCCTATATTGGGAGCGTTTTCTGATAGAAAAAATATGAGGAAAAAATTCTTTGTAGTAAGTTTACTCTTAGGTGTTGGATCTGGAATTCTTATGGGATTTATGCCTACTTGGTTATCTTTTTTAATTCTTTGTATTATTGCGAAAGTATCCTGTTCTTTAACATACATTTTTACAGATGCAATGCTAAACGATATTACCACTACAGATAGAATGGACGTAGTATCGTCATATGGGTATGGATATGGGTATGTAGGCAGTTGCATTCCTTTCATTGGAGGAATTGTAATAGTTTTATTTTCAGACAATTTAGGTCTTCAACAAGCACAAGCTGTACAAATAACCATTATTATTCACATGATTTGGTGGCTTTTGTTTTCATTTCCATTAATAAAAAACTATACACAGCATTCATATAACCTTTGTAGAGAAAAGCATTTTGGGCATGGATTTATAGAGCTAAAAGATACGTTAAAAAATATTTTAAAGGATAAACGTATTTTACTTTTTCTGTTAGCTTTCTTTTTCTATATCGATGGTGTTTATACTATTATTTCTATGTCTGCTGCATATGGGGGCTCACTTGGCCTTGACTCTACTCAACTGATTATTGCATTATTAGTAACGCAAATAATTGCATTTCCTTCTGCCCTTGTTTTTAGTCGTTTAACTACAAAAATCAATCCTGAGAGTATTATTACCTTTTGCATTGTTGCATATTTAGGTATAGCTTTATTTGCAATTGGGTTAGATACAACTCTAGAGTTTTGGATTTTAGCAGTTTTTGTAGGGCTTTTTCAAGGAACTATTCAAGCGCTATCTAGGTCTTATTTTGCTAAAATTATACCAGCAGAGGATGCAGGAAAATACTTTAGCGTTATGGATATATGTGGAAAAGGTGCATCATTTTTAGGTAGCTTTTCAATTGGGATGGTTACATTGGTAACAGAAAGTGGGCAGTTAGGTGTTGCAGCCCTTTCAGTTTTCTTTGTTATTGGACTAATTTTATTTAGGCTTATGGTGAGAGAAGGTAAAAAGGAAAAATATCACAACGTTATTAAAGAGCAATAAAATTTATTTTTAGTCTATTTGTAAAATAATTGTGGCGAAATTTTAAAAGTCGTGCTATACTATATACATGAAAATTCTAATGAGCGCCAGTGAGGCCGTACCCTTTGCAAAATCAGGTGGCTTAGCAGATGTTGTATCAGCTTTGTCAAAACAACTAAAATTAAACGGGCATGATGTAAGAATACTTATGCCACGTTATTATTCAATAGACAGGGAAAAATTAAAAAAGCACCCTGCCCCTCTTGGAGTCCCCATAGGTTTTGGAGAAATTTGGAATGCAGTATATGAAACAACACTTCCAGACAGTGACGTTCCTGTATATTTTTTAGATAATGAAGAACTATATGGTAGAAGTGGAATTTATGGTGAAAATGGATCGTCCAGTTTTACCGATAATGCCCGCCGTTTTATAAATCTTACGAGAGGTTCTTTTCAGCTTTGTAAAATGCTCGATTGGTATCCAGATGTAGTTCATTCACATGACTGGCCAACATCAACAGCATCACTCTTTTTAAATACATGGGAAAAAGATGGCTACTTTACAAAAACAGCTTCGGTTCTCACAATTCATAATCTTGGATACCAAGGCTGGTTTGGAAAAGGTGACATACATCTATTTCAATTACAATGGAATGAGTTTTTTGCATCTGGCTTAGAAAAATTTGACTCATTAAATTTTTTAAAATGTGGTATTATGCAAAGTGATGTTATTACTACTGTTTCTCCTACTTATGCACATGAAATTCAAGGCATTATGAGCGAAGGATTAGGAGAAGAACTAAGCGAACGTTCTGGAGACCTTTACGGAGTTCTAAACGGTATGGACTATGCAGATTGGAATCCAGAGACAGATAAACTTATTCCACACAATTTCTCAGCAAAAAAATTGGCTGGAAAAGCTAAAATGAAAGCAGAGCTACAAAAACGCTTTGGCCTCGAAATAAACGCAGAAAAGCCATTATTTGGTATTGTGTCTCGCTTTGCAGAACAAAAAGGATTTGGAGCCCTTTGTGGCCCCACTCACGGCTCATTATTTAATATGTGTCGCGACATGGATATACAAGTGGTCATACTTGGCACAGGAGAAAAATGGTGTGAAGAAGAGCTTTCAGAATTATCAGCTAAGCTTCCAAATCTTGCAGTACACGTTGGATTTAGTAACGAACTAGCCCACTGGATAGAAGCAGGAAGTGACTTTTTCTTAATGCCATCACAATATGAACCATGTGGATTAAACCAAATGTATTCTCTCGCTTATGGTACACTTCCAATTGTTAGAAGAACAGGCGGTCTTGCAGATACGGTAGAAAACTATAATCAAGAAACAGGAGATGGAACAGGATTTGTTTTTGATGAGCTAAGTCCACAAGCTATTTACGATGTAGTTGGCTGGGCAACATGGGCGTATTACAATAAAAAAGACCATATTGCAAAAATGCAACAATTGGCAATGAGTAAAAAATTCCTCTGGGAAGATTCTGCTAAACACTATGAAAACATTTATATGGCAGCTTTTGAAAAAAGAGCCGAGTTTAGAGGACTTATTTAATATTCGGGTGAACACATAGGTTCACCCATACTCGATACCCATAAGTGCGAAACTATCTACAGTTGCTCTACGTAAGTGCGAACCTATGTGTTCGCACAGTATTTGTAATCAGTGTTCTGACAATACTTCAAACTGTCTTACCTTTCTATTGCCAAAAGAATCTGTAATTGTAAGCGTATGCATTCCGTAGCTAGGGCGCACACTAATTTTATGTGTCCCTGTTGTTTCCCCTAGATATTCACCGTCTATATCCCAGTAAATACGGGCATCTATATTTCTATGTGCTGCTTCTAGAACCATTCCTCCAAGGCTACCATCAAGCTCTATAGGTAAAAATACTTTAGCATTGTGGTCGGGAAAAACAATTGATAAATCATCTTTACTTTGCTCTCCAGCATACCCAGGCAGCCAATTTGGCAATTGTTCATATAATACGTTGCTTCTCGCGTACCAGAATTCAACATGAGGAGGAAGAACAAAAAAATTTTTTTGCACAGGCAAAAATCCACTCCAATCTTTTTTCATACCTTCAATAGTAACACGGTGCTTTTCATCAGGTGTAAGGGTAACACTTATGCAATAAGGACAGATGCTAGTTAATGGTGTATCAATAGGGAGTATAGATTCTTCAGTAAAATCGCAATGAGGGCCTGCAATATAGCCTGACTTTTCACATACTACAATATAATCTAAATCGCCATATGGTTCTTGAGGCCAATTTGTTTCGGGTAAAAGTGTAAAAAAGTCAAATAATGCAGGGGCTGCGGTACTAATACTCTTAAGTTCAGGCACTCCAAAACCTTCTGCATTTCCAAACCATACTCCAATGGTATAGTCAGGAGTTGTACCAATAGCCCACGCATCCCTGTTTCCATGGCTTGTTCCTGTTTTCCATGCAATGTTTCGCGCTGATGCATACTGTGACCATAAAGCTTCCCCGTCTGGGCGAATGCCTTTAACAAGAGTATCTAATGTAATCCAAGCAGATCCAACTGAATACGGAAGAATACTATCTAAAGATTCACTCTTAAGCCCTGAAGCTACTCTCATCATACCAGCATAAGCTTTAGTAACTTCTTCCATAGTTAGTTCACCACCACCTAAGATCAATGGTAAACCATATTCATCGCTAGAGCGTGTAAATGTTGTAAACCCACAATTTTCTAAGTATCCTAAAAAAGCTTGAATACCAAAATCACGTAGCTCAAGAACTGCAGGTATGTTAAGTGACTGTGTTAATGCATCAGATGCCTTTGTTGCGCCACTGTAATCACGGTTATTATTTTCCGGAATGTAACTTCCAATACGAGTAGGAATATCTAAAATAAGTTGATCTCTCGTTATTAAACTATTATCTAAAAGTGCAGCATACAAAAATGGTTTAAGTAAACTACCAGAACTTCGAAGAGATGTTATCATATCAACATTATTTGTGCTTTTATTTCTATCACGTCCAATTCCTGTGTTAGCACAATATGCAATAGGCATATTAGTTTTCGTATCTATAATTAGAACTGCAGCATTGTTAATTCCATTAAGAGCAAAACGCTCAGACCACCTCTCAATAATGTCAGATGCATTTTTTTGTAATGTATAATCAAGAGTACTTATATGCCTGTAGTTCTCATTTTCACCGTTCGTTTGTGCAGACAACCTCATGCGTTGTAAGTAATGCGGTGCTAACTGCGGTAATGCAAACGGCTCTGGGGGTATTGTTTCTAATAAAGAAAGGCTTAGAGTTTCTTCAGAGATAATTCCTTCTTCCTTCATTGAACGAAGTAACTCGTCTCTCTTTTCTAACAATTCGTCCCTATTTGACCCAGGATGCACAGCTGAGGGCCTGTTTGGTAAAACAGCTAGCATTGCACTTTCTGCCCAACTTAGGTTACTAGGGGGCCTATTAAAATAGCGCCATGATGCAGCTTCAAGTCCAACAACATTTCCACCAAAGGGTGCGTTTGCAGCATACAGCGATAGTATTTGCTTTTTAGAATAACGAATTTCAAATAGAAAAGCTAGGAATGCTTCCTTAATTTTTTGCTTCACTGTTCTGGGTGGATTATTTTGCAATAAACGCACAGTTTGCATAGTAAGTGTAGACGCTCCTGATACTATTCTCCCCTCCTTAATATTAGAAAAGAAGGCACGAACTACAGCTAGTGGGTCCACTCCAAAATGTGAATAAAAACGTTTATCTTCAAATGTAATTATTGCCTTTTCAAATTGGTTTGTAACATCATCAGGAGGAAAGCGCCATTGTCCATCATCGGAAACAGTTGCACCAAGCAATATTCCCTGTTTATCATACAAAACAAAAGAATAAGGCTTGTGCAACTCCGTTAAAAGAAGAAATGGTACAAAAAGCAAAATAGAAATCAGAAACGAGACTCCCAAAGTAAAGGAGACTCGTTTAATATCTAAATTATCTGTCCGCAGCATTTACACCTGGATATACCGCTGAATAAGTATCATCATACATTGCTTCAGCATGGATTGCAGGAATATTATATTCACCAGTATGCGTAACAGTACCGTTAAAGTTGAAAATCTTTCTTTCTCTTGAGTTTAAAGAAAAATAAGTATAGATTGCTTCATCTCGAATATCTTGATAATCAAAAACATCCGAAACAGAATCATCGGTAGATGCTATTCTCTCATTAAGTATTTCCCAACCCGTTGGAATTGGAAGAGTGAGTGCAACATTTTCAACATTATAGAACCTATCCATGTTTTGAATTGATATAGAAATTCTAAAATTATCACCAATATCAAGTAAATCTGGACTTGTCCTATTTCCACTTTCATTATAATACGTTACATATAATGATAATTCATCATTTTTCTCTAATTCTGAACCCGGAACTGAGGTACCTTTTACAAGTACTTTTCCATACATTGGTACAGTACCTGTATTTTTTACTTTAACAGTATGAACTCCTGTATCTGATGGAACTAAACTAATTGTCTTACTACCACCAGTAAAGTCATCTTCAAGAACTTTCCCATCTTGCGAAATTTCATAAGATATTTTTTGATACTTTGTTCCCTTGTAATACGGAAGTAAAGAGATAAAACTCCATGAAATTTCTTGAGTATTTAAGTATTTTCCAGATGACATGACATCTGAAAGCTCATTAACATCTTGCGCTAACTTATCAGATTCACCAAGCAAATTATGTACATATAAACGCATTGCAAGGTCTCTTGTGCTCGATGCAAATGTTCCACCAGTGTATCTGTATGGAGAAGTATTTTCTACCATTTTATCTAATACACTTAAAGCAGTACTTTTATGACCTAATATAGCATAAGCTGCACTCAACATTAAAACTTCTGTATTTGAGCTAAGTTTAATTGCATTTAGCCTATTCATAGCGCCAATATCACCTTCACCGGCTAGTGCAAGTGTATAGAGACGGTAAGCTTGTGTTTGCGAACTTTGAGTATCTGCAGAAGTCCACTGTGCAGCTTGTTGTTTTTGCCAACTTAACCAAGAATCAAACAACGCATTAGGTACGGTATACCCTGCTTTTTTTGCTTCAATCATAAAGTGCCCAGCATAACTTGTTCCCCATCCATGAGGTGTTTGTCTTCCAGGCCAGTAACCAAAGCCACCAGATGATGTTTGATATGCAGGATATTTATCTATAACTGCTTGAACATTTTTCTTAATATCTTCTATTTCGTCTGATGTAGAATTTACAAAGTCTGGTATGTATAACTGAGGGAAACCTGCAGATGTAATTTGTTCAATACAGCCATGAGGATACCGAACAAGATATGACAACCTGTCAGAAATGTCAATAGGTGGTAATGATGAAAGTTCTACCATAAACTCTAATGACGATAACTCTGCTATGAGATCCAAACTAATTTCTTCGCTCTTATTCCGATTGAGTATAATTTTTTCGGTCGCATACACCGGTATACCGCGTGAAATTGTTTCAATATTAGTTGTACTGGAAGTGCGAATATTACCCATTGACGCAGAAACTGTTACTTCAGACCATCCTAATTCACTTGAATCCACAGTAAAAATTGCATTCTCTTCACCTTCTGCACTAATACTAATTGTCTTTTTTTCAGACATTGTTACTACGCCACGAGATAAAAATTCTACTTCAACTGTTTGATCTTCATTGGTGCCATTGAATACGGTAACAGGAACTTCCAACGATTCTTCTGCTCCCAAAGTTCTAGGTAGTGATGATAATACCATCAAATCGCTTTTTACCGGTACTGTTGATTCTGTGATTCCGTAGGATCCATCTTTACCTGCTACAACCATTGCCCTAACAGAACCTACATATTCTGGCATTTCAAAAGTTATATCTTTTTTAGAGTTTGCTGGTAATTCAAAAGGTCCAAAGTATTTAACAACTGGTTTAAAGCGCATATTTGACGCCTCAGGACTTTCTATTTCAGCTTCCCCACCACCAATAGAAAGCAATGTTTCAAGCTTACCACTATAGGCATTTATGACTGAGCTATAAATATCCCAGCTAAACAATTGAGAAGCTTCTTTTTTATAAAACTCATCCCAAGGGTTCTCAGTTCTAAAACGTGTTAACCCCAAGAGTCCTTCTTCAACAACAGCCAAGGTAAAAGTCATAGGTCTTCCGTTTTCTTCAGAAACGGTCACTGTTGCTTCCTTATTTGGCTCATATGAATCAACCCGAGCAATAACAGGTTGTAAACGTGTTTTAGGATCTTCAATTAAAACTGGAACAACACCATACATCCTAATAGGCAAGCTATTTTCAGTTTGCAAGTGTGGCTGCACAAGGGTCACATGCACATAAACATTTGGAGTAAAGTCATCTGTAAGTTCAAGATTATATGCTGTTGTATCTTCTTGCGTTTTAATCCATTCTTGTTTTACAATTGCACCATCTTTTTCTACAGTTATTAAAGCACTTCCACTGTCATTTGATGGAAACGAAATAACAGCAGTGTCACCACTAAGATACACGTCCTTGTCTTTTGATAATGTTAGAATTGATGCGCTTTCACTATCTTCATTTGGAGAGCGACCAACCCAGCCAGGTCTATTAATATACACAATTTGTGAAGCTCTATGGCCACCCTCAATGTCTTTAACAGAGATAAGATACCTGCCCCAATCATCGGAATCTAGATTAAAAGTAAAATTGCCCTTTCCACCTGAAGTTCTAAAAGTTCCAGCATCAATCTCTCTACTGTATCTACTGCTTGTATATGTAGCAGCTGAAAGGGCATCTTTTTCCCACCACCATTTCCAT
>CAYJKA010000016.1:0-19759 GCA_964370655.1 uncultured Treponemataceae bacterium
TTCTTGGCATAAAGGCATCGGAAAACATAGCAATTTTCATTAAACAATTATAATACACTATTAGCATTTGAGCAAGTGAAATTACAAATTATATATAAATTCTAAGTAAATTTTTATATATATGTGTTTTAGAAGAAAGCAAAGAAGTACAAATAGTATATTCTATAAAAAAAAATTAATGTTATTTTGAACCAGTAAAAGAAATGTGCATAAAAAAACCGCCCAGTTTTGAGCGGTCAATATTACTTATTGTTTTGTCCCAAAGCTATTTGTAGGATTATCAATTTCATCTTGAGTATAGCCTGTTTTATAGTTAGCTGAACTTTCAATTTTATTTAAAGTTGCAATGTAAAACTTGTTGCTTGTATCATTTATATATGAAAGTTGTGTTAAATCGACTTCAGTAACTTCTAGGTTGCCAGAACCTCTCAGTTTTGCGCTATAAAATGTTAGGTTTGAGTTGGAAGCAATTGTATGTAAATTCCATCCTGTAAAATCCAATGCTGTTGCTCCACTTGCATTTGTTGTGTAATCGGCCTCATTATATACTGTTATGGTATCAGAATTCGGTGTCATTGTAGCTGTTACACCAGCAAACGCTACTAGTTCGTTGTGAAATGTTTCTAATGTGTTTGGAGTGTTTGAATCTTCATCCCAATCTTGTGTACTACTTCCATTATAAAATAAAGCTTGCATTTGTATAGCCTCACCAGTGCTTTTTGACCATATAAAATACATTTTTGCGGTTATGCTGATGCCCAAAGCTTCCTCTGTGCTCTCTAACAAATATACATCTGGATTTTTTGGAATTGATATCCCTGCTTCTGTTAACATTGTAATAATTTCAGCATCTACACTTTCTAATATTATACCATCAGTAAGATCTGAAGTTCCGTTTAAATCATCACATGCAAGAAATAATAAGCTTGCACATAATACTATCAATACTTTTTTCATTTTTTCCTCTCTATTTGCTTTTTCTAGAATTATGACACGTTTTTTTTTTTTGTCAAGTTTAGAACAATTGAAGGCACGGAAATCAATTTTAATAACTAAATAAATTTAGCCGTTAGAATTATTAGGATGTAAAGGGAAAAAATACCATTATCCTGTTTAATCCTCTATATCAGCGGCTATAAAAAGGGCACTTTTGGATGAAAATTGATTTTCTTGACTTTTATATTACTTTACTTTTTATATTTTTTTATATATATTAAAATAATGAATAGGAGACTTTTATGAAAGTATTAATGGTTAATGGAAGTTCAAATAAAAATGGCTGCACAATGGCGGCATTAAAGGAAATGGAAAAAATATTCATAGAAGAGAACATAGAATGTGAAATACATCAATTAGGAAATGAAGCTCAGTTTGATTGTATTGGCTGTGGTGCTTGTTCAAAAACAAAAAAATGTGTTTTCCCTCATAATAATGTTAATGAGTTTTTAGAAAAAGCTGAAAAAGCAGACGCTTTTGTTTTTGGTAGCCCTGTATACTATGCTCATCCTAGTGGAAGAATACTATCCTTTTTAGATAGAGCTTTTTACAGCAACACTGATGCATTTAGATTTAAACCAGGGGCAGCGGTTGTCTCAGCGAGAAGGGCAGGTACCACCGCTAGTATTGATGTTCTTAACAAATACTTTTCCATTGCAACAATGCCAATAGCTGGTTCAACCTACTGGAATATGGTGCATGGAGTAAAATCAGACGAAGTTAGTCAAGATGCTGAAGGAATACAAACTGTTCAAAACCTTGCAAAAAACATGGCATGGATGCTAAAGTGTTTCGAAGCAGGTAAAGAAAAGGGAATACAACTTCCTTCAATAGCGAGAACGGAACATACAAACTTTGTTCGCTAGGTTGAAAACTTATAAAAAAGATTCGTTACAAGTGATGAACGAATCTTTTTTTTTATATTATGCGTTTCTAACGCTTTCATTATTATTTTCAGCTACTCTTTCAAGAAAACTTAAAGATTGGCTTCGTCTTTTTAGGTTCTCTTTGTATTTTTTAGTTATTCCTATAAAAATGAAAAATATGTACGGCATTCCAAGGTTAGTTTCTAATAAAGAGTTTACAACCATTGTTTGTAACTTATCTCCAAATGAAGTAAAAGTCGCACTTCGAATTCCACCAAGTAATAAGCTAAATTCCCATCCAAATTGCACTAGTACACCTATAATAAGTAACCACAAAATATTAATACTATATTCTTTCTTTTTTTGAAAAACATTCCAAAGAATTAAAAATAGATAACCAATAAATAGAAGAATAGCCATGTATCCATGATAAGAGCCTGTTGTTCTTTGAATAATTATTGGGTCTACATTTGGAGTAAATGTTTGTACAATGAGCGGGCAGCATATCCACCAAAGTATTATTAGAAGTGAATACTCAAATAAATGTTTTTGTTTTGATATCCAAAGCCAAATCCAAACAAAGTTTGTAAATCCGTAGCTCATAGACATCCAAAAAAGAACGCCAAAAAGACTGTGTCCATTTGATATACTTCTACTACCTAATAGTAAATGAAATATACCATAATCTACAATCATGTATAAAATACCTGCTAGTATTCCAACAATTAATGTAAGGTACTGCTTTCTAATAATAAGAAGAAAAACGAAGAACAGTAAAAATATAGTGTCAAGAACTATATATAATGGATAAAACTGCCTTAGTGCAATAATTTCATGCATTGTATACTCCTAGTTGCATATTTATTTTTTATCTTGAAGGTACTGTGCAATGATAGGCCTAAATTTCATAGCTAAAAGCACAGTAATTATTATTTTTATTGCCTCAACTGGCAAAAATGGAACAATGCAAATATTTATTGCTTGATTGAAATCTACTCCAGTTAACCCTTTATATTGTAATAACCCGATTATATGAATAATTATATATCCAAGAAAGGTACCTCTAATTAGTTTTCCTATTGTGTTCTTTTCATTAATACTAGGGATACCGACTAACAACCCTGAAAATAAGCTTGCAAAAAAATAGCCAATTATATATCCGCCTGTAGGACCAATAATTGCTTGCAGTCCACCAGTGAAACCTGAAAAAACAGGAACACCTAAGGCTCCAAAAACTAAAAAAAGTCCTGTTGCTCCTGCACCCTGTACTCCACCTAAAATAGCACCAGCTAAAACAACAAACATGTTTTGGATAACAATAGGGATATCAGTTGTTGCAATTGATATCGATACAATTGAAGATGACGCTATGAGAAAAGTAAAAATAAGTGTTAGCAATGACGTTTTGTTTTTTTTAGGATTGTGTATTTCTTTCATTTAACTTTCGCTAACCTCTATTGTGTTTAATGCATTTTCAAATTCAATATTCTTTGGCTGGCATTTTTTGTTATAATCTTTAAACCACAAAAGGGCGTAAAATGCTATTATAAGTATTAGTAGTGATATTGGTAGCCAATCGCCAAGCAATGCATATATAGTTATTTCTCTTTCAAAAATTGGCACATCAAATCCTCCTGCTACTGATTCAAACAATGGTAAACTGTAAATAATTTTACCAGCGGGATCAACAACAACAGAATATCCTGAGTTTGTGCTTCTTAGAAGGGTAGTCCTAAACTCTTGGGCTCTAAATGATGAAATTACAAAATGTTGAATTTCGGCAGACTTAGTTTTAGACCATGAATCATTTGTAATATTAAAAAAGGCTTCGCTTCCTTCAAAAAATAGGGCCCTACATATATGAGGAAATGCGTCTTCAAAACAAATAGGAGTGCTAATTGTAGTATTATTTCCATCATTCAAAGGAACATCAAAAGTTTTATAAAACTCACCTTGCGACCAACCACTTGAAAAACCAACAACAGCCTTCATAAAATTTTGTACAAATGCGCTATCTGCATAAGGTATAATTTCTGCAAACGGTACTAAGTGAATTTTACCATAAAAGCCCTGCCACTCACCATTTCTGTTATAATACTGTGCCGAATTGTTATACTTTCGTACACCGGTAGTTTTATATTCATCTTGGCGAATTTCACTGGGGCCACCTATAATAAATGGCGCGTCAATGTTATTTATAAATTCAGTTAAAGGATAACTACTTGGGTATTGTTCATAATATTTTACCGCATTTGGATAGGGCCTAGAAAGTAGCGCTTCGCTCCAAATAACTAGATCAGCTTTTTTACCATATTCTTCAATAGCTTGTTGTGTTAAATTTTGGCCTGTTAAAATTGCTTGTTCATCATCAAAGGTTAACCATGAATCTGTATTTGTTTGAACCATTATAGTATTAACATATTTTATAGGAATGCGTTCTTTATTAAATTGATAAATCCCTTGTATTATTGTACAGGAAAAAAGAGCTACGCAAAATATAGCTGTCCAAGCATAAGGAGAAAATGTAGTATTCTTAGTTAAAAATTTTGATGGCTTATTTGTAATATGTTTTTGTATTACATAAAACCCAGATATAAATCCTTCTGCAACAACAGCACTAAAAATAGCAAATAAAAATGAAATACCCCAAGTTCCAGTAATTGATACAATTTGAGTAAGTAATGGCCATTTCCATGATGACATTATAATAGTTACCCATGGGTATGCCAAAAATCCGAGCGTCTTATACCATTCATATATTGTCCATAGACTAGCAAATAGTATAATTCTAAGTGGCACATTCCAAGAAACTAAGGATATATTATAAACAAAGGATGCTCTTTCTTGTAGTGCTTTTTTCTTTGTAAACCAAATTGGAATATAAAAAATTTGCCCTAAGAAAAATCCTAGGACTGTATAAAAACCTACCGTTCCACCAAGTGTAAGAGCTGCAAAATCCTTAAAAAAAGCAAGCCAAAAGCTTGACATTAAGTGTGTTAAGGTTAGTTGCAAAGACACAAGCACTCCTGCCATTGTAAAACTTTTACAGTGATATAGTGCTAAATATAGTGGAACAAGTGCAAAAAGGCCTAAAAAAGGTGAACCAAAGAGTAAAAACTCGTTAGGAATGGCAAAAGTTTCAATAAAAGCTGAAAAAATTACGTAAAAAACTTGTATAATTATCGTCATTATAGTATTATTATACCTTATTGAGACTCAATAATCAATATGGATATGTTTAGGGGAAGGACATAATGCAGAGAGTAGAGGAAGCTCACTCAAGTGAGTATGGTACAAAACCGGATGTTATAGTAAGTGCTCCTGGTAGATTTCATCTAATCGGGGAACATACGTGGTACTTTAAAGATAAAACTTTGTCTATGGCAATTGATCTACCTGTTTATATTGCGGCTTCTGCACGACAAGATTCATCGCTTCGTTTTTATTTTCATCAAGCAAACGAACGTAAGCGAGGTAATGTTTCAACATTAAAGTATAGGCGAGAAGATAGATGGGCAAATGCCCTCAAAGCAGTAATCGATGGATTTACATCTTGTGGATTTGCTTGTAAAGGTATGAACATAACAATTTATACCGATATACTTCCATCTGCTGGATTTGGGATTACTACTGCTATAAAAGTTTCAACTGCGCTGGTGTGCAAAGAGCTTTTTAATCATCCATGTTCAGATGCCCAACTGTTTCAAACAATTGAAAGGGGCAATAAGTTTTTCCTAAAAACGGGAAACTATAATGCAGATATTTATGCTGCACTCTATTCCGAAGAAAACAACTTTTTATTAACCGACCACGCAAAAAATACCTACACTTCATTACCTTTTGACTTTTCAGAATATACAATTTTATTAACCGATGCACGTGTACCGCGGATTTCCGTATGGGATGAAGAAACCGTTTTTACGCCAGAAAATTTTTTATTGCTTGCTGAATTAAAAATGAAGAAAAAAGACTACTGGGTATATGAAGACTCTGTTGTTGAAATTGCTGATATATTATCATCAGTAAATGAAGACACAAGAAGAAGACTAATTTGCTTAATGCATGAGCATCAATATGTATTAGATGCCGTTGATGGGCTTCAAAATAATAAGTTTTCTCAGTTTGCACGTGCGGTAAATAAATCACATGAGGGCATGAGAGATCTTTATAACATTTCATGCCCTGAAATTGATTGGCTAGCAAAAAGAGCATTGGAGTTTGATATTACAAGTAGTAGAAATGCAACTGCTTGTGCTCGTATTACGGGAAAGGGTTTTGGACGCTGTTTATACACAATTATCAAAACTACAGACGTAGATGAATATAAAGTAAAAATGCAAGAATATGAAAGAATTTTTGGCTTTCATCCTGTAACTTATTCTGTAAAACCTGCAAGCGGTGCTAAAATTATAAAACCATTTGCAAAAAAAAGGTAAAAAATGAAAATACTACTAACCAATGATGATGGCTTTGGTGCACCTGGATTGGAAGCTCTTATTGAAGTACTATCAATAAATCATGATGTATGGGTTATAGCCCCAGATCAAGATAGATCTGGCGTTTCGCATGGTTTTACTATGGGAGTGCCTCTTTGTATTAAGACGAAAGACTCTCAAAAATTTACATGTTCAGGTCTTCCAGCCGACTGTGTAGACGTAGGTTTTAAACGTATTGTAGGAACAAAACCTGATGTTGTTGTTTCTGGGATAAATAAAGGCGCTAATTTAGGTACTGACATTTTATATTCAGGAACTGCTGCAGCGGCTCGTCATGCATGTATGCATTCTATTCCTGGAATTGCAGTTAGTTTATCATCTGAAAAAGGTTCATGGGATTATATTCCACTTGCATCGTTTGTATCAAACAATTTGGATAATCTAATAAAATTATGTGAAAAAGACATCTTTGTAAACATAAATGCATCTGATACAACAGCATTGCAAGGTTGGAAGTCTACCGTACCATCAAGAAGAAATTATCAAGATTGCCCAGAAATATATATAGCTCCAAATGGACATACCTACAGTTTTTTTAATGGAGCTCCAGTGCAAACTGATATGGTAGAAGGTACAGACTATACAGCAGTTCAAAATGGCTATGTATCAATATCAAAAGTTCTTGCACAACCTTGCGCAGCAAGTGAAAAAAATGATTTACCAAATACCTATTTTATGATATAATATAATGGATAACTGTGCCGTAGGGGGTGGATTATGGCAGAAAATATTCAAGATGGAATACGATTATATAAAAAGGGTAATTTTACTGATGCCCTTACTACATTTTTATCTCTACCAACGCCAAACATGCATTCGCCTGAACAAAGTAGTGCAGGCTTTGAGTTAGCTTATTACATTGGACTTTCTTATGCTCGATTGCAACGTTATGATGAAGCATTGCTTTATTTAGAACAAGTCGTTACCTCTGATGGCTCTGAAAGTAGAACAAATCAATGTAGACTTGCTTTAGCAATTATTTATAGCTTAACAGGGAGAAACAGTTTTGCAGATTTCGAATTAAAAAAACTTATTGAAATAGGATTTGAAACTGCAGAAGTATATTCTGCTTTGGCTTATATAGAATGGGAGCAAGAAAACTCTACATCAGCTATTGAGTATTATGAAAAAGCATTGAATATAAATCCACTTTGTCCTACAGCTCTTAATGGTTTAGGTTATGTATTAGCTTGCTTAGGAAAAGATTTAACAAGGGCACTTTCACTTTGCAAAAAAGCACTAGAAATTAAAAGTGATTCACCTGCATTTTTAGATTCAATTAGCTGGGTTTATTACAAGCTTGGACTTTTAGCTGAAGCATACACCTACATTAGACGAGCTTATGACAGAAAAAATGCAAAAGCTGAAATAGCAGAACATTATAAAATTATTAGCGAAGATTATGCTATTAGTAAGGAACAGGGAAAACTTGCAGCTAGGGGTGGTAAGTAGATGAGTCGAAAATACTGTGTAGCAATACTTTCTTTATTTTTTGTATTATCATTTTCACTATTTTCTCAGAATTTTGGAATAGCAGAACCTACCGCGTCCGACAGGGGCTATGCTGCAGATGAGTTTAGAAGGGGGGTACAGGCTTGGTACCGTGGAACCTTTAATGAATCCATTTCACAATTTGAAAAAGCACTATCATATTTACCACAAGAGCCACTAATATTAGATTGGCTTGGCAAAGCATATTATCGTTCTGGATTAGAAGGAACTGCTTTAGAACAATGGAAAATAGCTTCTGATCTTGGGTATGGTGGAACTCTTCTTCTAAATAAAATTGAAATTGTTGAAAACAGAAGAATTACTGGAAGTGATGCGCAAGAAAGTGTTCGATTTGTAGAATCTGGAAATTTCCCTGGATTAAGTGGAGAAACATTATTTTATAGTCAGCCAACATCGCTTATACCTAACGAAGATGGGTCCATTTGGGTAATAGCTTATGGGAGCAATGAATTAATAGAATTTAATGTAAATGGATTAATAACAAAGCGCATTAGAGGTCCTCTTAACGGTTTTGACAGACCAATGGATGTTATAAAGCAATCGAATGGAGAATTACTGGTGTCAGAGTATGCTGGTGACCGAATTAGTAAACTTGATGCTAATGGGAATTTTATCAGTTATATAGGTTCCAATGGTATTGGTGATGGTCAGCTACTGGGCCCTCAGTACTTAGCTCTTGATTCTTCTGAGAATATATATGTAACAGACTTTGGTAATGGACGAGTTGTAGTTTTTGACTCAGAAGGTCAATGGCTTTTTAACTTTGGAAATTTTTCTTCTCCTACTGGGATTGTTATTATTGATGATATTGTTTATGTTGCAGACAGTATACGTGGTAATATTTCTATGTTTGATACTAGTGGAAATTTCTTGGATATCTTAGTTGAAGAAAATAGTTTTTCCCAGATTGAATCTCTTAGAAAATGGGACAATTACATTTTAGCATCGGATACAAACATTGTATATTTTGTTGACACACATAATGGTGGTATTCAAGAACTTGTAAATTTAGGTAATGCTCCTACAAGACTAACATCAGCCGATATAAATAAAAATGGTACAATTGTAGCAAGCGATTTTTATAACAATAACATTGTATTGCTATCAAGAATGAGCGAACTAGTTGGAGGCCTATTTGTACAAGTTGAAAGAGTGTACTCTGATGATTTTCCAAGAGTAACGGTAGAATTAAGAATACAAAATAGAAATAGAGACCCAATAGTTGGTTTAAAAGATGTAAATTTTCTACTTACAGAAGAGCAGCGACCAGTGGCAGAGCAGCGTTTGGTTGGTATTGGAGATTCAAATAATTTTTGTGATTTAACAATATTAATTGATAGAAGCGCAAGTTCACAAGATTATGCTCAAGCTATAGACAGTGCAGTTAGAGAGATTGCTTCATCTATGAATGCAAATAGTACTTTAAGAATTGTCTCAGCCGGACAGATTCCTGTTACTGAGTATGAGGGTAGTCCCTCGTTGATGGAACAGTTTTCATCTGCAAATTTGAGAACACCATTTTCAAGTATACCTGCAATTGACCAAGCGATTAGACTTTCTGCTAATGACTTGGTTAACACAACAGCAAAAAGGGCAATTGTATATATTTCTGCAGCGGAAACTAATCCCTTAGCTTTTAACAATTATGGATTAACTGATATTAGTGCATATTTAAATAATAATGGCATATCGTTTTCTGTTGTAAACCTAACTAATCAAAATCTTCCATCGGATATTGATTATATTGTTAAACAAACACCAGGCGATGAATATTTTGTCTTCAGACCAGAAGGATTAACTTCTCTCGTTCAAGATATACTTGACATTCCTGTAGGCTTATATCAATTTACGTATACATCTAGTTTACCTACTGACTTTGGTAACCTTTTTTTACCAATAGAAGCAGAAGTTTACTTAATGAATAGATCTGGTCGTGATGAAACAGGTTATTTTGCTCCATTAGAATAGTCTTAGAATGTTATTTTTGCTCCAATAGATACCATGTTTTGTAGCAAAAATGCACTTTCTTGTATAAAAATTTCCGCTGCTAAGTCAAGGGAGATATCTGCATAGTCATTTATATGGATGTCAATACTATGTGAAATACCGTATAGCTGACTTAGTATCCATTTTTTATCATCTTCGCTATATAATTCTGAAATGCCTATATTAATACTGTTTTCACGGGTAAAGCCTTTTTCAGTTTCAAGTAGTTTTGGAAAAAGTACATATAAGCCATCAACAACAAAACTGCTTGAACCATTTCGTTCCCATAACAAGTCTACATTAACATTCCAATCTCTTTCAGTATCCAATTGTAATTCTGTAAGCGATGTTAATTTTTGATTATTTCCTAAATATAAACTTATTTGATTATATCCTGCAAAATTTAATCTCCAATTTGAGTTTTCTAATGTATCTAGGCTATATGTAAGTTTAAAAGACTGAATTATTTCATCTTGTTCATACCAAGTGAATACTGGATTTTCTGCGTACTTTCCAAAGTTATTTATTGAGAAAAAACTTACATTACTAATTACTTGTAGTAAATCTACAGAGTCTATAGAACTTGCCCTTATATCGCGCAAAATTGCTACCGATGCTCTTGTTGGAACAAATATATCAAATGGATTAGAAAAAAACTTTCTTTGCCACTCTATACTTAGTTCATTGGAATAGGCACTACTGATAATACTTGAATTTTTTTCAATAGTATTTTGCATATCTTTTAAAATATTTAGATCAAAAAAATCATATAGGGGTATAGTTTTATAAGCCCATACTCTGTTTTCCATAGTTTCAAAATAATAACGAGTATCATTTATGTAATCCATACCAGCATCTCTAGATCTGTCTACATAAATCTTTTTATTGAACTCCGTTGTAAAGTCATGTGCTCCAATAGAAAATGGAATACTTATCTTAATAGCATCTTCTGTTTCATTGACTGTATCAATAGAGTTAGTGTAAGTATTTTTGCCTTCAATAAATATTGCTGGTTTAAATGAGTTTTTCTTAAAATCAAAAACTTGATTTACTGATAGTGCAACATTTCGCTTAGTTGCATCATTATAACCAAACGAAAACTGTAGCTTTGAAATATCGAGCCAAGAGGATGCATAAGTGTTTTCAAGATAATTATTTGAATATCCACTTTGGTCTGCATATATGTTTGCGTTTAGTGTATAATTAAAAAACTCTGAGTCAAAACTGATTGAGTTTGAATTTTCAACATCTTGATAATATGAATAATATTCTTGTTCTGCCTCAGTTATAAAACTAGTGTTAAAGTTAAAACCTAGTGGTGAAAAGTCAAGCGAAAATGATTCCCTTTTTTTTGCTCCACTAGATAGGGGCAAAAATCTATAATGCTCTTCAAACGCAAAAATTTCAAATATATTAAATGCTGGTGTAGTAGACACTCTGTGTGAAGCACTTTCTAAATAGAATGAAGCATCTTGATTTGAGAGCGTTGACTGAGTGTTCGAAGATGAAAAAATTATGGAGCCTTCTGTTTTTACACCCATTATATCTATGTTTGCGTTAGTATCTGTAACTAAACCTATTTCAGTTGCACGATTAATGTTATCAATAGGAGTACTTAATCCTGTTCGAACATTTGCTTCAAGTTTAGCATTTGAAAAAATGGGAAGGTCTTCTGTTCCTAATAATATGCCACTTTTTGTATAAGCAATGTCTAAAATGTTCTCTGCCTTAAAATTCCATAGACTTTCATTTAAATGTAGTTCGTCTAAATAAATTTTTCCACTACCAGTAAATTCAATGAATATTTTTGTTGGTGCTATGCTAGTATCTATGTGACTCATGGTATAGAAGTTCTTTGGAAGTTCTACTGAATCTACGAAAACTGTATTTTTACTTAAATGTATACTTATTTGTTTCCATGAACCTTTTAACATATCGAGAGCATCTTTTTTTAGTTCTAATGAAAATGCAGTCTTTTCACCAAAATCTGAATCTCTTTTTAAGGAAAGGGTGATACCTGCATCATTTGAAACATCTTCAGGAATATAGGCGAAAAAGCTAAGCTCATTATATATATCTAAAGGTATTGCCGAAACAAACTTTGTAGCATTCATATCTTGTAAGCTTACTGTATCATCCCATTGAAATTGTTGAACAATATTGGTACTTCCAGTATTAAAACGTTTCATTTCCTGCAATTCGTCTTTTCCTGTTATATAGATTTGAGACTCTATACCCGTTAGACCATTTCCGTTCATACTATATGAGTTTCCACTTACTTCAAAAGAGCCCACTTGAAATCGACCCTCTGTATGAAATGTAGAGCCTGAACTAGGAGCAACAAGGATAATTCGTGCATTATGATATTCACTTAATCTTGCTCTGTCTTCATTATCTATCATAACGGTTACTTTTTGCCAGTTTGTATTATTTGTATTAAATGAAGCTTGTACATCGGCATTTGAAATTAGATCCCAAGTAGGTATTTCCTTTGGTAGTTCATAAAGTTCTTGCTCATTATCATCTACACCAAGTTGTAAAAAAACTCGAAAGTCATTTCCAATAGAGGTAGAATCCTGTTTTAACCAAATACTAAAACTTTCTGCAGATGGTAGTTTATATGAATAGCCATCAAGAATAATTGTTTGTGCTACCCATGAGTTATTATTAGAAAGCTCCCAATCAGATTGAACAATATATTCGCCAGTAGAAGTATCTCTTATTGTGTCAGATATAAGCTCTCCTCTTAAATTTGTATCAAGAAGTATTGGACTACTTTCTCCAGGTCGTCCATTTACAATAGGTGTAAAACTATTGGGTATCTTTGCGTGTGCTGTTGATGTAAGATTCGACTCCTGAACTTGAAAACTATCCATAGCATCAATTCTGTGTGAATTAGATATATCAGTATTTTCAACAGATGCCAATAATACATTCTCTGCAAGAAAACTTTCATTTTTAAAATTCGTTCCAAAAGCAACATTTACCGTAGCAGGTGCATCAAAGCTACTGTCAGTAAATGCGTTGGTCTCAAGTATTGGCATCAATACAGAAGTTGAAAAATCTAATGATAGGGAAGGATTAAGTGTGTGTTTATACCCTGCAGCAAAGGTTAAAGACCCATTAGCTGCAGTATCATTATTTTCTTTCCATGTAATTCGAATTGTATCAAATGATCCAGGCGGACTTGATAAGTTTATTAGCCCAGTTTTTGCATCATAACGATAAAGAGATTCTTTTATTCCATTCCTGTATACAGTAATAGAGCCTTCAATTGCTTCGGTACCAATATCTAAAACTGAAGACTGCACAAGAGTTTGTGCAGAAATTACTGTGTCTGAATTTTCTTGTATAATCGACATAGATGAAGCAGGTGTAAGATACACTAGCGGATATTTATTTGCAAAGGGAAAGCGCTTTGATGCTTCATTTGAAGCACTGTTTTGGTTAAAGACTTGAATGTATTTTTTTTGCTCATTAAAAATATCTTCAGAACTAAAACCAGGAACTTCAAGAGTTGAGGATGAAACAATAAGAGCACCATAATCTTTATCACTAATATTATTAACATTAGAAACTATTGAAACAGTATCTACACTTGAAAATGATGATATACTGTATAATGATGAATCTAAAAATGGCGAAAAAAAGTTTTTACGCTGAACTATTAATGCATCAGTGCCATTTATCTTTGTAGAAAAGCTTTCTGGTAAATACTCAGCTATGCTAAAAGTTCCAAACCATTCTTGTACGTCGCCGAGAAAAGTATTTTGAGTGTTTAAATCCCCTAAGCTTGGAAGAGGAGTATGAAATGTTATAAGTACATTATTGTCAGTAGGAGCATTTAGAACTACCAAGTTTTCACTAGGTATAAGTAAGTATTCAGAAGAAGCTAATTTTTTATAGGTGAGTCCTTCTGTATCTTTCACTAGTGTATCATCTGGATTTGAACTTTCAACATATATAGATTGTATGTTTTCAACGCTATTTGAAGGTAATATAAAGCGAGTTCCTAATTGCCAATCAGATAGGTGTATAATATTTTCCGTTGCTTCATTTTGCCCAATCCATGTTTTCTCCATTGACTCAATCATGTCATATCTAAGAATAGCATCAGCTTCCCAGTTTTCACCTTCCCATTCAGTCATAAGGCCTGGTGCCTGATTGCTTCCACTTCCTATACCTCTGTCAGCATCTGTAACACCATAATTTTGTTGAAAAGTAATGTTTCTGTTTCCTATTCTTGCGTGCTTTAATATTCCTTCCCCATGGTATCCCGCGGCTACGGTGCTTTCATCAAACTCGTCGGCAACATTTGCTTCAAAATACCACATATCTTGCAATAAAAACCACACTGTAAGGTCTGTTTTTTGTATAAAAATAGGTGGGTTAAAAGAAAATGATATTCCACTTGTGTTTTTCTGATTACCTGAAATATTAATATAATTTGTAAAAAGAGATTCCCAAGAACCTTCAGCAAAAAATTCAACCTGATTTGAATCTTCTGTTAAGTTAAACATTGCAATTGGAGCTTCTCCAGATATAAATGCATCTTCAAAGGGGATAGCCAAGGGCTCTTTTTCGCCTGATTGTGCAAAACTTTTAGCTGAAGTACCTATTAAAAGAAACAGTGAACAAATAAAAATAAGGGTATCCTTCATGAGTCTTGCCTTACTTATTTGAATTCCTGGATTTTTCTTTTTCATCTCTATTACAGTTTTTTCTACTGTTGCCTTTTTTTTGTCCTCAAAATCAAATAAGTCTTGCTGCGATGGTAATGTGCTGTCTTCCAAGTTTTGTGTAGAAACACCTATAAGACGTATACCTCTGCCATTTTCATATTTTTTATCAAACAGTGCTTTAACGCGTGTGAATAATTCATCGCAAGATGATATTGCTCTTGTAGATGTTTCTTGGATACTTACTGTTGTAAAATCTTCATATCTGATTTTAACATGGGCAGTTTTGCTTGTCCACTTTTCTGTAAAAAGGCGATACATTACGTCCCACGATAATTCCATTAGTGCGGTTTCTATTGCATAGCGATCTGTTAAGTCAAATGAGAATGTTCTTTCTGAACTCATTGAACGAGACTTTGGTGTTTCATTGAATGTTTCATATACAGATCCTCTAACGGCATCGAATAAAAACGTTCCAGTTGAAACTCCAAATAGGCTTGTAAGAATAGTTTTAGAGGCCTTATGCACATCTTTTGTGGTAAAAAATCCTGCTTCCTTAATGCGGTTAACTGTTTTTTGACCTATTCCCCAGATATCTTTTAAAGGCAGATTTAGCATAAAATCTTCCTCTTTACCATCTTCTACAATAAAAAGACCATCAGGTTTTTTCATGCCTGAGGCAATTTTTGCTATATACTTTGTAGAACTTATACCTACTGATACCGTAAGCCCTGTTTCTTCTTTTACACGATTTTTTAATGCCATAGCTACATCAATGGGTTTTCCAAAAAGCCTTTCTGTTCCTGTAATGTCAATAAATGCTTCATCAACAGAAATTTGATGTATATCGGGAGAAAAATCTGCAAAAATTGACATAACTTCTTTTGAACGTTCTTGATACCTTTTCATACGTCCTCTAAGAAATATGCCATGAGGGCAGAGTTTAACAGCAGTTCCAATTGGCATTGCAGAATGTACGCCATATGCTCTTGCTTCATAAGAACAAGTAGATACAACTCCGCGCCTGTCTGTTGGTAAACTTCCAACTATTACAGGTTTTCCCTTATATTCGGGGTTATCCAATTGCTCTACAGAGGCATAAAATGCATCTAAATCTACATGAATAAAACACTTATCACTCATGAGTTATCCTGGAGTGCGTATTCTAAATATTTTTCATGTACAATTCCATCAATTTCAATTAAAACTGTAAATTTGCATAATATAAAACTATTTTTTCTACTAGTAAAATTCAATACAAGTGGATTTGGTGGATAGTTATCAACTGCAATTATTGCTGTAAATGGTTTTGAAAGTATGTCAAATGGGAAATTGGCATCATATATTGGCAAAGCATTTTCTGATTCAACTTCAATATAATAACTGATAACTTTGTATTTTGAATCAATTATTATTGAGAAAAGGGTGTTATCAAACTGACTTTTTTGACTATGTGAGATTTGAATTGAATCTTCGGGGATTGAACCCATATTTTCTGCTTCATTTTCTTTATTAAAATTAACAAAAATGTGTAAGCCAAAAATAATTAAAATAATAAGTATAAAAGTAAAAATAGACTCACGGAGTATTCTTTTTTTGCTAGTTTTTATTCTCATTCCCCATAACTTAAATCGCGTTAGTATACGTATTATCATTAATTGATATGGTAGCAAAAAGAATGCTAGCAAAATATTCATGAAAAAGTTTGCATTGAGAATTGTATTAACATTAAGAATTTTGTTAACATTAACAATATTAAAAATTAAAGGAAAATAAGGTACGGTCATTAAAATAAGACATATAACTATTGGTACTGTTTTTCTAAATTTCTGAGATATCTGTATAATTATATACTGTCCAACAAAAAGAGGGACAAGAGATATTTCAACTAAAGAGAATAAAATTATGTTAAACACTGCGCTTATTGATAATGCATAAGCATAGATAAATCCAGTTAGTGGTAGTCTTGTAACATATTGTAAAAATGAAAAAAGAAAAATAAACAGAACAGTTAAAACTATTTTTACAATAAAAGGAAAGAGTGTAAGAGTTGTGTTACTTGGAAAAATCAACTGTACTATAACTTGAGCTACATATAAAAATAGCCCAGTAATTGCCACAACAATGGGGATAAAATACCACATTCTGCGAAGTTCAGCTTTATGTACATTTTTATGTGATCCTTTTACAAAGGATAGGTTAAAGAAACCAAATAAAACCACCGCAGTTACAATTATTAAAAAAATTAAAAGCATTCTTTCTGTTATAAAGAATGTTTGCGAAAATATTTGTATTAAATCATAATTAGTATCTAAGTTATTAAAATTGGTATTTGAAAATTCAAGCACTAAAGAATCTAATAGTAAGAAAAGATTTTCTTTATTTTCATTTGTAATCTGTAAAGAAACAGATGGAATCTCATTTTCTAGCCAAATACCTATAATGTAATCATCTGCAATAAGGTTTAATCTGTATAAAGTTAAAAAATATCCTTTTAGATAATACAAAGTTGAAGACTTTGCGAAGCTATTAATTATGGTTTCAAAAAATCCTAGAGGCACAATACTTGTTTCTCCTGTGGAGTCAATTCCACCAGGGGTTACTTGTATTAATGAGTCAAAAAGACTAAAGTTTGACACCATAGAAAACTGATGAGATAGCATTTCAGGTGAAATTATAACAGCTGCAGTATTTTCCGTTGTTAGTAAATTTTGAATGTATGTCTTAGAGCCTGAAGCTACGTTTCCATTATCAATGGCATTGCCTGTAATTTTTTGATGATATTGTAAGTCATTTGCTGAAAAAAGAATCTCTAATTCATAATCTCTTTTAGAATTAATAAGTTTCTTAATACTTGTTACAATTTCTGCTATGTAAGTAGTATCATCCTGCGGGAAAACGAGAATAAGCTTTTTCATTCCATCTATACTAGAAGAGCTATCTTTTACAATAATGTTATACGGGAAATCTGTAGAAAGAGTTGACTCTAATAATTGCTTTTCTACATTTAAATTATTTTGAGCTAAAGTATTGTATATTATATCACTTATTAATGCTTGCTCAGATTTTTGAATTTGTATTTGTTCAGCATTTATCTGAAATGCATGTAAGATAAAAATTATAGCAAAACATAAAATTCGAAAAAACCTCATACTACAGAATACCGTTAAATTTACTACATGGTCAATACATAGTTTGACATAATACGCTAAAATATGGTAAAATTATTACATTATGGCTGAATCCACAAAGTCAAGTACAATACATTTACCTCTTAAACTTGCCTTTACGGAAAACGGCTCTCATTATGTTTTAAAAAATAAAAAAGAGTTAAGCAGGCTAGAATTAGTAGATAAAAGTGATGAGCATGGTATTGAAGTTTCTCAGTTTTCGCCAGCATTATTGCAGCGCTTAATTATTTTAGATTATGTGGCTAAATTAGAAACATCAAATATACATCATAATGATAATAGATCAGAACTCGTAGATTTTTCAAAATTAATTGTTTTTTCAAAGTTATATCAACAGTTTAATTCAGAAGTGTTAACTAGACTCCTTGCTAGTGATTCTATTACGCGTCACAATAGAGCAAATCCTGGAAAGTGTTTAGATGAAAAGGCTGTAGTAGACGATTCAAAATTTGAAGAATACTTAAAAAAACAAACTGAAACAAAACAGCGAATTTTTAAATTAATATTAAATCCAATACATGAAGGTATAATACGAAATACAAAGTATTCTGCAAGCGAAAAAAAGCTATTTATGTTGATGACTGAAAAATTCTTAAATAAAATGAGCTATTATATTTGGTATTTGCTATTACTGTTTTCCAATGATGTTGGATTTCCACAACTAATTACAATTATCAGGCTCATTTTAACTGAATATATGCCTAAAACGTCAATAGCTGAATATGTTGCTTTTATTGTTCTTGAGCTATGTACAAGTATGGAGTTAAGTAACCTTGAATATGAAGCAAAAAAGCTTTATGGTGAAAATGATTTTAAGAAGTCAATGCTACTCGATCCTATAATTAGAAATAAGCTCTACGATACACTTCGAAAAAAAGATCAGAATATATTTGTATCATGGAAAATTGGTGGTAGTTCAACAGCTATAGGGAAAGAAAACATACTCAAAATTTCAGTTTATAGCAAGACTTTTGATTATTTGGAAACTAGAGAAAACATCATTGATAAAATGTCATTTAACATTAAAAAATTTTCTCTTTTAGATGCGTTTAAAAATCTACCTAAGGGTTATTTTGGAAATGATATGGGCTTGTATTATATAGCATATTTAGATGATGCTTGCAAGCAGGTGAATGTAAAGTTTAGTGTAAATGTAAATAGGTTGATTGCAAATGAACTTACATTCATAGACTTAAACTTTAAGTTCTAACTATGAAAAGATTTTTAATTTTCTTTTGTATAATAGTATTACTCTTTTCGTGTGAAGATACAACGCCAAATATTACAAGTGTAAAGAACATATTGCTTTTAGAGTATACTGAGCTTAATGATATTCCCACTGAACGATTAGCAGTTTACGTTCAATTACGATCTGATCCTGTAAGAATAAAAAACATAGTTCTTGAGTCAGATGATGGTGATTATAGCTGGATTTTAGACGAAGTTCATCAGTTTAAAGATAGTGCCAATATGCTATGGGTAGGGAGCTCACACTTTGTAACACACAAAGGTGGCACATTTTCAAGTATGAACTTTACAGTAACATATACAGACCTTGCTGAAAGAACGTATATTGAAAGTTTTTCAGTTCCCGATTTTAACAGCATAGATAAAATAGATAGATCAGAGTACAGAGATGGCAATATAGCCTTGTATGATGAAAAAAATGAATTACTATTTTATGGCAGTGATACTGAACTTAATACTGACGGGAAGATTACTGCAAAATATCCTAATGCGAAATTTTTAAGAAATGTGTATATTTCAAATGACAGGAAAATTGCACTGTTAGATCCTACTAAACAAATAATATTGGAGTAAAATATGGAAAATTTAGATAATAATACTAAGTTTATGAAGACAATTAAATCTTTTGTACTACGCTCAGGGCGTATGACTGAATCGCAACAAAGGGAATACGAAACACAAAAAGAAACATGGTGTATTCCTGTAGATAAGAAAATAATTGATTTTGAAAAACTTTTTGGAAACTCTAATGATGTTGTTATAGAAATTGGTTTTGGAATGGGACA
>CAYJKA010000017.1:0-19462 GCA_964370655.1 uncultured Treponemataceae bacterium
TATGTTGTGAAAAGGAAAATAAAATGAATAATGCAAAAAGTTTTGAAAATTTTATAGATATTATAAAAAAACTACGAGCACCCGATGGTTGCCCGTGGGATAGAGAGCAAACTCCTGAAACACTTCGCTCTACCTTTATAGAAGAAACCTATGAAGCAATTGATGCCATAAACTCAGGAAACAACGCACACATAAGAGAAGAACTTGGTGACACTTTTTTAAACGTTGCAATGATTTCGTATATGTATGAAGAACAAGGCGATTTTACTGTAGCAGAGGTATTGGATGAAGTATCTGAAAAATTGGTACGCCGACACCCGCACGTGTTTCCAGAATCTGAAGGGCATGCAATTGTAGAAAATGAAGCAACCACAAGTGGCGAAGTTCTAAACCAGTGGGATAAGATAAAAGAGCAAATTGAAGGGAAAAAAGGCAACAAAGGAATATTAGACGAAGTTCCGCTTTCTTTTCCTCCCCTACTGCGTGCCTACAAAATGCAAAAAAAGGCCTCTAAAAAAGGCTTTGACTGGGACAATGTAGACGGCTCATTTACTAAATTTTATGAAGAAATTGATGAGCTAAAAGAAGCCCACCTATCTGGCGACAGAGATCATACTGAAGAAGAAGCAGGTGATTTACTTTTTGCCGCGGTAAATGTAATTAGGCACATGGGAATTGACCCAACAATCGCCCTTGCACGTGCAAATGAAAAGTTTAAAAACCGCTTTACCTACGTAGAAACAGAATGCAAAGAGCAAAACATTGAAATGAAAAAAGAAAATTTGGAAAAGATGGATGATTTTTGGGAAAAAGCGAAGTTAATTAATAATTAATATGTAATAATTAATAGGATTTTTGACATAAAAAAAGGTAACAAGAAAAAATTTCTTGTTACCTTTTTTGCTTTATTGGTTAATTACTTATAAAGTATCCCAGTTTTCATCCCAACCGTAATCATCGCCACGAACTTCAATGTCTATGCCAGAATTTCCTTGAAAAGCATTGGCACCAACATAAGTAACACTTTGTGGGATTTCTACTTTAGTAATTGAGCAGCTTGCAAAGGCATTTGTACCAATAGTTTCAAGACCATCAGTGAGAGTTACTGTTGTTAATCCTGTATTTGCAAAAGCACTTGCACCAATTGTTGTAACACCATCAAGATCGACGTGTGTTATATTACTGCAACCATAAAAAGCACGTTCTGGAATATTCGGTACATTTTCAAAAGTTACGCTTTGTAGTGATGAAATATTAGCAAACACGGAAGAACTATAAGTTATATTTCCTTTTAGTGTTACCTCAGTTAATTTTGTTCCATGAAAAGCATAAGCTCCGATGGTAGTAACATTAGTTATTTCTATTGTAGTCAAGTTGCATCCATAAAAAGCATAAGCAGCAATTTCTTCTACATACTCTGGAAGTGTAAACATATCACCTGTTTTTTCCATTGCATAAGTATGAAGCATATTCTTGTTATCAGCATACAAAACATTGTCAATTGCAGTATATGCAGCACTAGCAGAAGTTATTGTTTCTAAAGGGCAATTATAAAAAGCACCCTCACTAATGTATGTAATATGTACAGGAATTGATATATTTGTTAATCCTGTATTTGCAAAAGCAGCAGAACCAATTGTTGTAACTTCAGCAAGATTTACAGATTGCAATAATTTGCATCCTCTAAACATATTTGAGGGAATTGTTGTCACACCATTTTCAATTGTTACAGATGTTAATAAACTATTATTTGCAAAAACATAAGTTTCGTAATCTATCCCATTCTTAATTGTAACTTCAGTTAAGTTAGCCCCGTCAAACGCGTTTTTTCCAATTTCATCCACAGCATTAAATGATTGAATATCCTTCAATGCTGTATTTTTAAAAGCACTTGCACCAATAGTCGTTATACTACTTGCATTGTCTATAGTTTCTAAAGTTGAACATCCACTAAACATACTTCCCGGAATACTTGTCACACCATTTTCGATTGTTACATTGATGAGTGATGTATTATTTGCAAAAACACTCGTTCCATAGGTTACGCCACTCTCCACTATAACAGAAGAAATACTTGCTCCATTAAATGCATCGTTCTCAACAACTTTTACACTAGCTGGAAGCACAGCACTTGTTAATGCAGTGTTATTCTTAAATGTTTGAGCCTTAATTGTTTCTGTAGTGTCAAGAATTGACAAGGTTTCGCTCTTTCCATGCGCATACGCATATAACGTTCTTTTGTCTTCAGAATATACATTCCCATTAACCGTTTCAAAAATAGTATTAGTATCCACTACATTTATATCTGTAAGTGTGTTACTTCCCGCAAAAGCCCCTTCAAAGATAGTAATAACAGTATGGGGTATTTCAATAGATTGAATACTACTATCTTGAAACCACCCAACGTTTGTAACATCTTGCCCATTTACTTTATATGGCAAAATAACACTTTCTGGTAAACTAGCACCACTTTTAGCACTTATTGTTCCATTACTAAATGTAAAATTATCTAAATCAGTATGTGGGTCAGACCACTTTGAATACAAGGTTAAATCTGAAGTAACTTTTGTATTTGTATCATACGGTTGTGTATAACCTGAATCTAAAAACCAACCTTCAAAAATACGCGTATTTGTTGAATATGTTGCATTATAATCGATAGATTGCGCCAACCAACCACCATGTCCAATATCTTTTACTTCATCATCTTTTGCGACTGAGTTCATAAAAGTAACTGTATATTTTTTTTCAACCTTATCGCCAGTATCTTTTAACGTAAAAACATTTTCCCCAACTTGTATCTTTCTCGTCTCAGACTTTACTACACGGTTTTCAAAACCTACTTCTTCTAAAGTAATCTGAACATACACAGATTCTCCAACTATTTCTAAATCGTGAAAAACAGTATGTATTACACTATTATTTTCAGTTACTTCAAAAACTTGGCTATCTATTACAGTATTATTAGACTCTCTTATTATAGAAATAATTGTTTTACAATGAAACGTTGCTTCATCATCGCTATCATCTATTGGAAGAATACCTGGGCCATCAAAAAGAAATGTTGTAGAAGAATCATCACTTACAGTACGACTTGCAGATGATTTTATTAAGCTTTCTACATTTATACTAAAAGAAACATCGGCAGACGTTTTCACTTGCCATAACGAATCGCAAGCAAAAATCAAAAAGGTACTACATAAAATAAGTATTGATTTTATTTTCATTTACAAAACTCCTAATAATATGTGCCTGTACTATACTTTAAAATAAATAAAAATTCAACTAAATTACACTTACTTTAAATACCTCTATAATTGATAAGTGATAATGTCCTAAATTAGGACAAGGAAAATATATAACTGCCTACAAATTTCATTTTTCTAACAAAAATTATTGATAATGAATTGTAAATTATTAATTACTATGCTATATTATATCTATACCACTCAAAGGAAACTAACATGACAATTACAAAAAAACCTCTCTATGAAAGTAAAGATACAACAGAAGAAGAAAAACCAAATGCTGATGCATTAAGCATGAAATTCTTAAAAACACGCCAAATTCTTTTATCAGGCGAAGTAAACAAGGCTCTTGCTGAAAAAATAATTAAGCAACTTCTTATTTTGGAAGCAGATAACTCAGACCCTATTTATTTATTTATTGATTCTCCGGGTGGGGATGCTGATGCAGGTTATGCAATATTAGATATGATTCGATTTATAAATGCACCTGTTTACACCATTGGTATGGGCCTTGTAGCAAGCGCAGGTGCCTTAATTCTTCTATCTTCTCCAAAAGAAAAAAGAATTGCACTTCCAAACTCTCACTACCTTATTCACCAACCATTAAGTGGAATAAAAGGCGTTGCAACAGAAATTGAAATTCATGCACGCGAAATTGAAAAAATGAGAGCAAGAATTAACAAACTTATTTCTGACGAAACTGGTAAAGCTTTGAAGCAAGTTGAAAAAGACACCGACAGAGATTTTTGGATGGATGCCGAAGAAGCTAAAAGCTATGGTTTAGTAAGCAAAATAATCTCATCGAGAGATGAACTAAAATAATACAACTATAAATATACATTTTACAATGGAGAAAAAAATAATGGGAAAACCTCTTGTAATTCAATCAGATTTTGGTACATGTGATGGTGCTGTAAGTGCAATGTATGGCGTTGCTTATAGCGTAGATGAAAACATAAAAGTTTTTGATCTTACACATGAAATACCACAGTATAATATTTGGGAAGCTTCATATCGGCTTATTCAAACTGTAGAATTTTGGCCAGCAGGCACAGTATTTGTTTCAGTTGTTGACCCAGGAGTTGGTTCAAGCCGTAAAAGTGTAGTTGTTCTAACAGAATCAGGGCAGTATATTGTTACACCTGATAACGGAACTCTTACGCATATTAAAAGAATATTAGGAATAAAAGAAGCAAGAGAAATTGATGAATCAGTTAACAGGCTTGCAAACTCTCAAGAGAGTCACACTTTTCACGGCCGTGATGTATATGCTTACACAGGTGCAAGACTTGCTAGTGGAGTAATTTCTTATGACCAAGTTGGCCCAAGCATTGACCCACAAAATATCCTTGAATTACCAATTGTTGAGGCAAAATTAGAAGGCGAATCTATTACAGGGAGCATTGATGTACTCGACATTCGATTTGGAAGTCTTTGGACAAATATACCAAGAACCCTTTTTTCAACACTTGGCTTAAAACATGGAGATACTGTAGATGTAATAGTCCAAAACACAACAAGAGTATTATATAGAAATCATATTATTTTTATGAAGTCCTTTGCCGATGCCTATATTGGAGAGCCTTTAGTATATGTAAATAGTTTAGACTATATGGCAATAGCTATAAACCAGGGAAATTTCTCAAAAGCTTATGATGTAGGCACTGGCCACGAATGGTCCATTACACTGCAAAAGGTACAAAAGTAATGGAAAAAGATTTGCAGAAAAAAGCCGTAATTGAATTTTCAAACTTTTCTTTTCAGTATTTTGCACAATCTAAACCTACCGTAAAAAATATTGATCTCACCATATATGAAGGGGAAAAAGTTCTCATAGTTGGGCCAAGTGGTAGTGGAAAAAGCACCATTGGCAACTGTATAAATGGACTCATCCCCTTTTCATACAAAGGTGAAATAAATGGAAGCTTAAAAATATGCGGTGAAGAAACACAAACTTTAGATGTGTTTAAACTTTCCAAAAAAGTTGGTACCGTACTACAGGACTCTGACGGACAATTTATTGGTTTAACAGTTGCAGAAGATATAGCATTTTCACTTGAAAACAATTGTATGTCTCAAAGTGAAATGAAACCACTTGTTGAAAAAACTGCAAAACTTGTAGATATGGACAATTTCCTAAATTCATCACCACATGAACTTTCTGGGGGACAAAAACAACGTGTTTCATTTGCAGGTGTAATGGTAGATGATGTCAACATCCTCCTTTTTGACGAACCTCTTGCAAACCTTGACCCTAAAACGGGCCAAACTGCAGTGGAACTCATTGACGATATACATAAGAAATTTAACAAAACAGTAATAGTTATTGAGCATCGTTTAGAAGACGTTCTCCATTGCGACGTTGACAGAATCATTGTTATGAATAATGGAGAAATACAAGCAAACATGAGTCCCGATGAACTCATGGAAGCAAACATTTTAAAAGGCTTTGGTATCCGTGAACCATTGTATATTACAGCACTTCGATACGCTGGGGTAAAAATTACAAAAGATATTCACCCTGCCCGAATAGATACACTTGATATTCAAAAAACAAAAAAAGCACTTGTAAAATGGGATAAAGAACAAAAAAAGAAAGAGCAAAAAACTTATGACACAGAAATATTAAAAGCAGAAAACCTTTCTTTTAAATATGATACACGCGGAAAACAAACACTAAGTAACGTTGACTTTTGCATTCATAAAGGCGAAATGTTAAGTATTGTAGGTACAAACGGAGCTGGGAAAAGCACTCTAGCAAAAATTATTTGTGGCATTGAAAAAGGTTACACAGGAGAACTCTTCCTTGCAGGCGATAATATGCGTGACATGAGTATAAAAGAAAGAAGTAAGCATATAGGGTATGTAATGCAAAACCCTAACCAGATGATTTGCAAACCTATGATTTTTGACGAAGTAGCTTTGGGATTGCGTTTAAATGGTGTTCCAGAGGAAGAGGTTGAAAAAAAGGTAAAAGAAACATTAGATATCTGTGGTCTTTCTCCATTTATTACTTGGCCTATATCTGCATTAAGCTATGGTCAAAAAAAACGTGTTACCATTGCATCAGTACTCGCAATGGAACCTAGTATTATGATATTGGATGAACCAACTGCGGGACAAGACTATCACCACTACACCGAAATTATGGAATTCTTAAAAACACTCAATGATAAAGGCGTTACTATACTTTTAATTACTCATGATATGCACCTTATGCTTGAGTATACTAGCCATGCACTTGTACTAAATGCAGGAAACATAATACTAGATTCAAGCGCAGTTCACGCACTTACAACACCAGAAGTATCTGAAAAAGCAAATCTAAAGTTAACTACATTATATGAGTTAGCACAAAAGGCAGGAATTTCAGATATACAAGGTTTTGTACAAAGTTTTATTGACTATGAATCAAAGAGTTTACAAACTGTAGGAGAGGTGTAATGAAAACGAAACTATTTGATTACGTTGAACGAGATAATTATGTATTTCAATTATCAGGACTCACAAAGATTGTGTGCTTCTTCTTGCTGACTTTTGCCGTAATGTTTTCATACGATGTTCGCTTTGTCCTTCCTGTATTAGTAATGTCCTTTATTATTCTAAGGGTATCTGGAATTACGTTTCAACAAATTAAAATTATGCTAATCTATGTATTTTTTTTCTTACTACTCAATTTTATTTTAACATATATTTTCAGCCCAACATACGGAGTTGAGTTATACGGAACACGAAACGAAATATTTTCATTTGGTTGGCGTTATGTTGTAACACAAGAGCAACTTTTATACCAAGTTACAAAAACTCTAAAATACGCTTCGGTTGTACCTCTTGGAATAATTTTCCTTTTAACTACAAACCCGAGTGAATTTGCAGCTTCTGTAAATAAAGTTGGCGTACCTTATAAAATTGCCTACTCATTTTCACTAACACTTCGATATTTCCCAGATCTTATTAGAGACTACTCAGATATTTCTGCTGCACAACAGTGTAGAGGTCTTGACTTGTCAAAAAAAGAGAAATTTAGTGTTCGTGTAAAAAATGTAATGACTATTTGTGTCCCACTTATTTTTTCTACACTAGACAGAATTGAAATGATAAGTAATACAATGGATTTACGAAGTTTTGGAAAAGAAAAAAAGAGAACATGGTATGCAGCACGTTCTCTTAGAAAAGGAGATATTGGTGCATTATTATTTAGTGCATTAGTGTTCGCCACTTCGATTTTAATTTCAGTATTTATAAACGGTTCAAGATTTTTTAACCCGTTTATTTAATAATCTGCAAAAGAAAATATATTATTAGGAGATAAATATGTCTAACGAAAAACCTTTATTGGTATTCCAAACAGATTTTACGTACAAAGAAGGAGCTATTTCATCAATGTACGGAGTAGTAAAATGTGTTGACCGTTCCTTAGAAATTATGGACGGAACTCATGAGCTTCCACAATTTGATACATGGAGCGCAAGCTACAGATTGTATCAAAGCCTTAACTTTTGGCCAGAAGGAACAATTTATGTATCTGTAGTTGATCCAGGAGTTGGGACTGCTAGAAAAGCAAGTGTTGCAAAAACCGCAAACGGATACTATGTTGTAAGTCCAGATAATGGAAGCTTAACTCATGTAAAAAAGCACATGGGTATAGTTGAAATTAGAGAGATTGATGAAGACTTGCACCGTCTAAAAGGAAAAAATACCGAAGGTGTTTCTATTTTCCACGGCCGCGACTTATTTGGTCACTGTGCCGCAAAGCTTGCAAGTGGAAAAATTACATTTGAAGAAGTAGGCAAAGCTTACCCTGTTGAAGAAATTATCGAACACCCTATTTATGAACCTAGCTTTGAAAACGGTGTTGTAAAGGGAATATTCGAAATAGATGATCCAAATTTTGGAAATATGTGGACAAATATTCCAGTTGCAATGCTTTTAGACAATGGTTTTAACTATGGCGATATGCTTACTGTTACTATTTCAAATAAAGGAAAATCTGTTTTTAACGAAAAGATTCTTTTTCACAAAAGCTTTGGATATGCACAAGAAGGCAGTCCAATGATTTACAACAATGAGCTAATGAAAATTGCACTTGCTGTAAGCTGTGGCAGTTTTGAAAAACAATATAATGTAGGCTTTGGAAGCGATTGGACTATTGAATTTTCAAAATAGCTAAAAATGCACCTTGACAAATTCTAGTGAATTTGTTTAAAATAAAACGGTACAAAAAGTATTTTTGTATATTATTAGGAGGTTGATATGAAAAAAATGTTTGCTATGTCAACAAAAACATTTGTAGCAATTGGCTTAGGAGCAGCTCTATTTACTCTGCTTTTTATGTATGTAAAAGTTCCAAGTTTTATACCTGAAACTTCATTCCAAACTGCATATGGTGTTGCAGCTTTTTTTGGAGCTCTATTTGGTCCTATCGCTGGTGGACTAATTGCATTTATTGGACATGCATTGTCTGATTCAATTCAATATGGTTCAGCTTGGTGGAGTTGGGTAATTGCAAGTTTTGTATCTTGTTTTCTTACTGGCTTAGTATATCCAAAATTAAAAGCTGATGAAGGTATTTTTACTGTTGTTGATGTAATATTATTCAATATTTATCAAATTCTTGCAAATGTAGTAGCATGGGTACTTATTGCTCCAGTTTTAGACATTTTAATTTATGCCGAACCACAAGAATTAGTATTTGCACAAGGATTAATTGCAGCTCTTATGAACTCTATTTCAATGGGTGTTATTGGTTCTCTTTTAATTTTTGCTTACGCAAAATCAAGACCAAAGAAAGGCAGTCTCTAATAGATACCTTATTAAATAAAAAGGCTTTAAAACCAATTGGTTTTAAAGCCTTTTTTATATCCTTTCAAAAAAAACTAATCTACTTGTTCAACTTCTATTCGAAGTGAGCGATTTTTCCACTCCCAAAAAGCTAATCCGATGCTACCAACTAATAAAAGGCATCCAATAACTCGAATAAATATATAAGCTATATCACCTGCTAACACAAATAAAATAATTGCTAAGGCAAAACTTGCAATAATTTCTGTAGTAAGTATCTTTTGTGATAAGCCTGCAGTTTTTAATTGAGCTAAACTTATAAGTTCTGCTGTTGCCGATAATATCAAATACGTAGCCAATATATATATCATAACTGTCCAAATAATTTCAACAAGAATTAATGGCAATAATACTGCAGCTAACCCAACAACAATACTTGCTACTGCTCTAATAGTTATAATTCTATTATAATTACTTTCAGTAATTAAAGGTCTCACTATTATAAGATTATAAAGTCCGTTGCCTAAGGCAAAAACACCTAACATAATAACGGTAACTTTTAGCCATGCTTCAGGTGCAATAATCATCATAAGTGCTATTGCAAAGATAAGTAAACTTGTTCCTATTATTGATTTTCGCATTAATTTTCTCCTTCCATTATTGTACTTAATCTTCCACAATTGTTCAAGCTCTCAATTGCATAATACATATTCTTTTACACAATTATACTTTGTGTTTCCTGCTTTTTTTCTGCTCTCTTACCATACAAAAACAATATTGAAGTGCTTTCTTTATTAAGTGTAAAAGGATTTATTTCAAATTTTTCAAAACTAGAATTTGTATAAGATTCTCTGGTGCTTGTCATTTCAGTGTGCTCTAAAAGAGCAGCATGATGCGCATCTTTATCATAGTGTAGTTCAAAACAAGCAGGATACACAGATGTTTTACCCATATAAAAATAATCAAATCGTAATAATTCATTTATTATATGAAGTCCATCCTGCTCACAAGTTGCACAATAATCATACAAGAAATCAAACAGTGCACCTGTTTTGTGTTGACCTTCAAAAATTCCTTGTTTATAAAAATGCTTTACAATTGCTGAAAACAATGTAAATGCGTTATTATTTTTTTCTAGTAAATATCCAATTGTTTTTTCAAAATAATGAGAATTGTAATACCAATCTAAAACAGTTTCAATATCGTGCAAAAAACAAATGTCTTCATAACTCATACAAGGACTTTGAAGTACCTCATGTGGAGGATTTGAAAGCCATTCGTACCCATTTTCTTTTGCATATACTTCCATCTTTGTTCCTGAAAGCACTTTTAAAAATCCTAATTGTAACATATCAGGTTTTAAAGCTAGAGTATAATTAAACGAAATTTCAAACTCTGTAAGCGATTCATGCGGTAAGCCAGCAATAAGGTCTAAATGGCTATGAATTGTCTTGGGAATTTGAGCAATTTTTTTAGACAATATATCAAGGTTAACTGGTCTTTGAATTTCTTGTAATGTTTTTGCATTAGTACTTTGAATACCAATTTCAAACTGCATTATTCCTTTTCCAACAGTTTGTAAAAAATCCAGTGCTTTTTCATCAAGATGTTCAGCAGAAATCTCAAAATGGAACATTGTATACCCATTATGATTTTCAACAATGTACTTCCAAATAGCCAAATATCTTTCTTCGCGCAAGTTATACGTTCTATCAACAAACTTAACTATTCTAACTCGAGCATCCATAAATAATTGCAAGTCTCTAAGCACTAAATCTAAAGACCTAAAGCGTACACTTTTTTCTATTGAGGAAAGACAATACGAACATGAAAAGGGACATCCTCTTGAAGACTCATAATAATACAATTTATGATCTGGCTGAGAAAAATCTGTATAAGGAAATGCAAGCTCATCTAAGCTCAATGGATTTCTAGTCCCTTCAAAATGGATGGTGCCATCGTTAGTTTTAGTGTATAATCCCTTAATGCCCTTTATTGACTGTAAGAACTCATCTTTATGTATAATATCATTTTTCTGGATTCTATAATAAGATTCAACAATTTCAAGGCTTGTTTGCTCGCCTTCGCCATGCATTACAAAATCAACTTCGCTCAAAATGTTAAAAACATCTTTTGCTCGGTATGATACATCAGGCCCGCCAAGTCCAATAACAATATTTGGAGACACTTTTCGAAGTTCGCGAATAACATCAAAAACAAGCCGTGTATTCCAAATATATACAGAAAAAACTACTACGCTTGGTTTATGTGAAAGAATTCCTCGAAGTATATCTTGTGCATAATGTGCTATAGTCCATTCTTGAAAATTAACATTAACAGAGGTTTCAGTTGTGCTGTGAGCTTTTATGTATTCACAAATTGAACGAACGGCTAGATTAGTGTGGCTATAGCGTGAATTTATCGCAGTTAATAATATACTCATAAGCTTATAAAAAAATGTTGAAGTTAAGAAAGATAGAAAAATAATGATCAAAGCTTCCACCACGAGGCATCATGCGATATGAACCTTCAACATTTGGAGCAAACCTGCTTCCATGATATGAAAAGTCGTAACCTACATTAATTCTATACCCATTACCCCAAGCGGTTGATGTTACTCTTGAAGCAGTATTTCCAGGAAGTTTAATAAAGTCAGTTCTACTTCCAAGCACGTAATCAACGCCAAAATTAAACCCTGCCAAATTTGGATAGACTCGCACGCCAGTAAAAAATCCATAGTCTAAGTGATTTACATGAACAGAATCATTAAATGCCAAATCGGATAAAATAAGTCCACCAGTTAAAAGCTGTACTCTATCGTCCAAGTCAATACCAAAGCCTACATCTGCAGTCATAACAAATCGACCCGTACCCTTTGCATACACAAGCTTATTTTCATTATTTACACTGTCATCACCATAAATAACTGCTGAAGTACCTATATCCCAGTACCAAAAGAAAAAATCTTGTGTTTGTGAAAAAAGGGCATGTGCAGAGCAAAGCAGTAGAGTAAATACAAATATCTTTTTAAACATCATGCGTGAATTATACACTATATTACAAATTTATGCTACGTTGTTAATTACTAATTTACAATTAACAATGTATAATGATTAGGGGATAGGCGGTGAGGGAAGCGTTAATGGAGAGGAAAGAGACCCCCTCGACTTCGCACGGGATGACAGGGGTGCTCTCTCGGAATGACAACGTGAGGGCTTTGTAGTATATGCTAGAGTTTTCATAGCCACCGAGCCCCCTGCTCCACCCTCATAATTATTAATTATTATTTACTTAATTACTACCTACATAGTTTCTAAAAAAGGAACTAAAATAAGGTTTAATGCATTTTTCAATACTGTTAATGTACTTTTAGCAAGTTGTAATCGAGTTACCTTTAAGATATCTTCTTCAGCTGCTAATATTGGGCAATCATGATAAAAACGGCTAAAGGCCTTTGCAACATCATAGGTGTAGTTAGCCAACAAACTTGGATCTAAATTCTCTGCAGAACGCTGCACCGTTTTTGGATACATTTCAAGTGTTTTTATTAGTTCCCATTCAGCATCATGTTTTAAAAGAGCGTAATTACATTCTATATCAGAATTAGCTATGCCACTTTCTTGTGCTTTTTTTAATATAGATGTTATTCTTGCACCCATATATTGTAAATAAGGACCTGTATTTCCATTAAATGAAAGTGATTCCTTTGGATTAAAAGTCATATCTTTTGTTGGGCTCGTTTGAAGTAAAAAATAATGTAATGCTGCAAGAGCTACTTTTTCACCTACTTCTGCTACATCCCCTACAGCAGATTCTCTACCCTTTTCATTAATTTCTTCTATTGCTCCATCTCTAAGATTATCAATTAAGTCATCAGCATCAACTACAGTACCTTCTCGGCTTTTCATTTTACCTTCTGGTAAGTTTACCATACCATAAGATAAATGAAATAGCTGTTCTGCCCAAGTATATCCAAGTTTCTTTAAGATATAAAATAGCACAGTAAAGTGATAATTTTGCTCATTGCCCACAACATACACCAATTGATTAAAGTCCCAATCTGAGTGTCTATAAATTGCTGTACCTATGTCTTGAGTCATATAAAGCGCTGTACCATCTTTTCGTAAAAGAACTTTTTTATCAAGATTTATTTCTGCAAGGTCTATCCATACAGAGCCATCTTCTTCCTTGTAAAAAATGCCATCTTTTAAACCTTGCAAAATTTCTTCTTTACCTTTTAAATAGGTTTCACTCTCAAAGTACAGTTTATCAAAAGAAATGCCTGTACGCTCATATGTCTGTTTTACGCCACTAATCGCCCAGTCATTCATTGTTCGCCATAATTCACGAACTTCTTCATTCCCTTTTTCCCACTCTACAAGTAAATTTTGAGCTTCTTTTTCTGCTTCTGGATTATTTGCACTATAATTATTATACTCTACATAACAATCACCAACAAAACGATCACTTTTTACGCCTAAACTTTGAGGGGTATCGCCATTTTCAGCATGGAATTTTTGATACGCGAGCATAGACTTACAAATGTGCACGCCCCTATCATTTATTATATTAACCTTATATACATCAGCACCAGCTGTTTCTAAAAGTCGTGCACAACTTTCACCAAGCGCATCATTTCTCAAGTGCCCTAAGTGCAAAGGCTTATTTGTATTGGGACTTGAAAACTCTATCATTACCCTTTTCCCATTTAAAGGGGCCTTTCCTGAATCATCGTAGGTTCCATATTTTTCACCTTGTTCACTTATTTTAGTAAGAACAATTTTTGAAACTAATGATTTATTTAGTTTAATATTTACGTAAGGTCCTACTGCGGAAAAAAGACCGAGTTCGGCTGCTTCGCAATCATTTTCAACCATGCGTGCAATTTCGGTTGCTATTTGTGGAGGCCCCATTCTAAATGCTTTAGCAAATGAAAATAATGGGATACCTATATCGCCCATTTCTGGATTAGGTGGTATTTCAATAGTTATATCAGTACTTAAAATTGCATTAACTGAAAAGCCAACAGAAGAAAGATCTATTGATTTTTGCTTAGCAAGTAAGGTTAAATTTGCTGCAACTGCACTGGCACATGTTGTTCTTACATCTGCCATAGTAAGAGGGGTTTTATTTTCTATCATAGTTATACATACCATATAGAGGGGTAAATGTCAAGGTAGTTGAGAAAAGCAGGGTTTGTCAACCCTACAGTGCTTCCTTACTTTTTCGCTCTACCCACTTCCATTTTTGCAAAAAGTCTGTTACAATTGAACCATTAGGAGAATCCATGAATTTTTTAGAACAGGGCGAACAAATAGAAACAACAATTGTTGCAGTCTCAAAAGATTACATTTTTTTAGATTTAAGCACTAAGTCTGAAGGCATACTTGATGCAAGTGAACTTACTAATGACGAAGGTGAATTAACGGTAAAAGAAGGCGATTCAATTAAAGTTTTCTTTCTTGGAGAAAAACAAGGTGAAATGCGTTTTACTACTAAAATAAGTTCAGATAAAGCAGACAAATCTATGCTAGAAAAAGCTCATTCAGGCAGAATTCCTGTAGAAGGCTTTGTAGAAAAAGAAATAAAAGGTGGATTTGAAGTTAGAATTGGACAAACAAGGGCTTTTTGTCCTTACTCTCAAATGGGATTTAAACAAAAAGAAGAGCCAGCATTTTATATTGGTAAACACCTTACTTTTATTATTCAAGAATATAAAGAGTCTGGAAAAAATCTGCTTGTTTCAAATAGAGCTGTTTTAGAACAGGAACATTCTAGAAGCATTGAAGCATTAAAAGAAACATTAAAAGAAGGAATGATTGTAAAAGGAACAGTAACATCATTACAAACCTATGGTGCCTTTGTATCAATAAATGGATTCCAAGCATTGCTTCCTATTTCAGAAATTGCATTAAGCCGCATCGATGATATACAAAAACACCTACAAGTTGGGCAAACAGTAGAAGCTAAGGTTATTAAGACAGATTGGGCACATGAAAAAGTAAGCATAAGTACAAAAGCACTAATAAAAAGCCCATGGGATAACGCAAAAGAAAAATATAGAGAAGAAACAAAGCATAAGGGAACCGTTTCTCGCATTGCAGAGTTTGGTCTATTTGTAACGCTTGAAGAAGGTCTTGATGGTCTTGTGCACATATCAGAAATACAAAGTGCTCAAGGTGGAACAAATCTTCGGAAATTATTTAAAACAGGCGATATAATGCATGTTGTAATTCAAAGCATTGATATAGACGAAAAGAGAATGTCTTTACGGCCGGCCGTTGCAAAAGAACAAGAAAGTGATGTAGAATATTATCTTGACAAACAAGATAACGACGAAACATACAATCCATTCGCTGCATTGTTAAAAAAATAAAATAATTGATTAATTATTGGTAACCTTTTTTCGCAATAAGCGTGAAGGACTGTGATTATAATCATGCTGAAGGGCTTCATCTAATGAGATAGAAGCCTTTTTTGTATCCCCCATCTCAAACTGAATAAGTGCCATTCTATAATAGATATCAGCTTTTAATGATGAATTATTCACAAGTGATAAAATCTGCTCATACATAGACAGTGCAAGGGCTCTTCTTCCAGTAGCATTATATAGTGTGGTAGCATTTATAGCCGCCTCTATTGGTGTTGCAGGGGAAACGATATTATTTGGCATAAGATGCGTTAGCCAAATTTGCGCAGTGTCAAAATTTTCTTCTTTCAAATAAATATATGCTCCATATTCGTATTCCCAAATTTCCATTTGAGGCGCAGGAGTATTATTAAAGCCACCAAGCGATTCATAAAACGAAGAATATTTTGTTGTACAGTGGGATATAAACAAACCATTAGCTTCATCTATCATCCCCTGTGTAAAAAAGTACCACATTGCAAATTGAACTAAATGAGGATCATAGCCATAAGGTTCATTACTATTTTCTTCAAGAATATTCCAAATATCTGAAACCTTTTGCCTCTGAGTACTTCCACTTTTTACTGACTCCCATTCTAACTTCAGCTTTTCAATTAGCAAGTTCATTGCCTCTGCATTATTGGTTTCTCGTAATTGCACCAGTGCTTCGTCCATCCTTAAAAGAGCATCTGTAGCATCCCAATATGAAATGAGAGCATCTTCTGCCATTTGTAATGTATTAAGTCCCTTTTCACGTAATAATGGCGTAAACATACTTTCTGAAGGCCCTTTAGAATCAAACAAACTAAACTGCCCATAAGCTGCAAGCCCTGAAACATACTCAGGGAAGGTTGAAACAACATAAATCATAAAGTCATTTGCAGTTTTAGTATCACCTATGTAATTGTGATATAAGGCCATATTATGCCAAGCAATTGGATTTTTATTAGCATATACTGAAGTCGAGTCAAACCAAGTATTTCGTGCATCTTCCAACAAACCTAAATGAACATACGCATCTGCTAACAATGCTAGCTCTTCGCTACTCAGTTCAAATAATTGTAAATCTGAAATAACTTGATTAAAGTTATGCGAATCATAGCTAATTTGCGCCCAAAACCACGGATTTTCATAAACGGTAACAGATTCAGGATGTAATGCAAAAGCCTTAGCCATATTACCCTTTAAGGCATAAATTAATGTTGCATTTCTAAGATACTCTGGATTCCCCGTTGATTTTTCTATATCTAAATAGGCTTGCATATAGTGCTCAGAGTAATAATCAATTATTGCAAACTCTTCATCTGCCTTTTTTTTATCATTTTTTTCTTTTAAATTTCGTTCATCAATCTTAAAACGTAATTCAGAATAAAGCGAACCATACGAGCCACCCTCTAGCTTTTGGGCATAAGGTAAGGCTTTATCATAGTCATTTTCACGCATAAGCATATGAGTATATACTGCAAGGATTTCTTGATTTTCGGAAAAGTTTTTTACGGCATCTTCTAATTGGCTTTTTGCAAAGTCATCTCTTTGCAAAACTAATGCTCTTCTAACAACTCCAAGTGTATCAGAAGGATTTTTTATAGTCTTTGCTATTTTTTTTAAATAAGACCACGCACCATTATAATCGCCTAACGCTATAAGTGAATCTACTTCAGACAGTTGCTCATCTATAGCAACACCTGTTGACCTAAAAGAACATGAAAAAAGAACAAGAATAAACAAAAGAATGAATACAATTGTAGAAAATCTCTTGCAACAGGATGCTCCCATACGCGTTTTATACTAAAGAATTTTCCGATGTTGTAGAGCTTGCCTGTTCGGCTTGAATTGCCCCTAAAATTCCATTTATAAAACGGAATGAATCATCGGATCCAAATTCTTGTGAAATATCTATAGCCTCATCAATAGTTATAGAAGGATGAATCTCTTTTTGATATAAAAGAGCATATACACTTATGCGTAAAATTGCTACATCAACCTTGTTTAGTCGTGAAAACTCCCAGTTAACAAGGTGCTTTGAAATAGCTTCATCAATTTCAGCTAGATGGTCAAGCGTTCCTTGAACAATAATCCTAGAAAATGCAAGTCCATCATCGCCTAACCGTTCTAAAAGGGTTGGAGAGGCCCAAGAGAACTCTAATATATTTGTGGAATCAACTGCCCCTGCTTCCCAAGCATATAATGCTTGAAAAGCTAAAATTCTACCCTTTCTACGTGCCATGTACTATTACCAATTTAGAAGTGAGTTAAGGGCAGAATCTGTCTTTAACATCTGATAGTTTTCACTTGTGCGAAGAGACTGAGTAACTTCTGTCACAATAGCTGCAAATACTTTAGCTTGTTTTTCTTGAGTTAATTGAGCGCGAATATATTCATATACCGTTACTGTACTATCTGGTTGAACTACATCATCAAGATTTAAAAGCTTTGCACTATATTTATCTTGAATAACATAGAATTGGAAAGTTGTTTGTGTTTCTTGTACATCATCAAAATGACCTACGTTACGAGTGAACAAGTCAAGCAATGTTTCATAGTCCATACCAAGTTGTTGCGCTGCTAAAGTTCCCTTGCTTAAAAACATATCGCCAGCTTGGAAGCCAATACCTGGTTGTCTCATTTGCAAACGTAATTCATCAAAGGTAACTTTATTAGATTTTAAATCTTTATGTAATTCTTCTGCTTGTTTTTTTGCTGCATTTGTATCATTACCTTTTGGCACAACAACTAAAAATAATTTTAATATATCGTTTTGAACAAAAGATGATTTATTTATTTCAAAAAATGAACGAATTTCAGAGTCTGTTACAACAGAATTTTGTTGAAGTTCTGCTTGTTTTGTTGCTAAAACATATTGTTGTGCAATAAGCTGAGACTTAAAGTACTCTTTATAATCGTTTAAGTCCATACCTACCTGAGCTTCAAAGTACTCATCCAAAGATAGACCACTTTGTGCACGAATTATTTCTGCAAACTGCTGTTCTGTTATACTTGTACCTACTTGAGCAGAAATTGATTGCAAAAATGCTTCGTCTACCATTGAGTCAGTAATGTTTATTCCAGCTTGAGTAGCTGCTTGAACTACCAATTTTTCATCAATCATAGAGTCAAGTATTTGCCGTCGTTGCTCAACAGTAAAGTTTGCTTGACCTGTTTGCTTTTCATAAGTTGCTACTCTGTCTTTTAGCTGCTTAAGCGTTATAGATTCTGTTTTGTTTAGCTTTATTGTAACAAGTGGCTGTAAATCACTTTGTGCCACAATAAATTGTAATGTGCTCATCGCAACTAAAATTAAAACTAATAAACGTTTCATATTTCTCTTCCTTATCTCCTAAATATTATTACCGTTATAATAACAACCGAATCGCATAAATGTTACAAAATGTCTAGCTTATTACAGCGCGAATTCGTCGTACCCCGGCAGATGATGATTGTTCTTTTTGGATTTTAAATGTTCCTATTGAGCCTGTAGACTCAACATGAGGCCCACCGCATACTTCTTTTGAAAAAGATCCAACAGAGTATACTTTTACTTTTTGTTCGTACTTTTCACCGAATAATGCTTTTGCGCCTGATTTTTTTGCATCCTCAATATCCATTACTTCCATAGTTACAGGTAAATCGGCTTTTATTTGTTCATTTACCATATCTTCTACTTTTTGTACTTCTTCTTTAGTCATTGGTTGAGCGTGAGTAAAGTCAAAGCGCATTCTTTCTGCAGTAATGTTTGAGCCTTTTTGTGCAACACCTTCGCCAAGAACATTAGTTAATGCTTGATGCAATAGATGTGTTGCAGTATGATATTTTGTAGTTTGTTCTGAATGATCAGCCAACCCACCTTTAAATGCTTGCTCACTTCCTGCTCTTGATAGCTCTTGGTGCTTTTTAAAAGCTTCTTCAAATGCCTCTTTATCTACAGTAAAACCGTTTTCTGATGCAAGTTCTTCTGTTAATTCTATTGGGAACCCAAAAGTATCATACAATCGGAAAGCAACTCTTCCTGGAATAACTTTTTGAG
>CAYJKA010000018.1:0-19281 GCA_964370655.1 uncultured Treponemataceae bacterium
TTAGGTTAAAAAAAAGTTTTTCGTTTACTTCAATTTTTGGCATTATTCCTCCGTGGCACAAATGTACCATATTACAAATAAGTATATCAAAATTTTTATTAAGTGTCTATAATTTTTGTGGGGGAAAGCCTTCCCCCTGGCTTCAAACAGCTTTGCCGTTTTCCGCCACCCCCTTCTTTATCCATTCATTTCCTTTAAAGTTTTTATTGTTGCACTCGCAAGCTCGGTTATCGAACACTCACTATACCCAAAAACACTTGTCCTCACCGTATTATTCAGTGGTTCCAACCAATATCGTGGAATTGAATTTGTTCCATTGAGCATTCCAAAAACAGAGCCAACCGTTGCCCCATTACAGTCCGTGTCAAAACCAATGTCAACAGAAAGTCCTATTGTTTTTGTAAAGTCATTTTCGCCATAAAGAAGTGCATATACAACAACCATTGCATTTGGAATTGTGTGTACAGCCTCATAAAAAATTGTTTGATTATAGGTTTCTTTAATATTTTTAAGTGCTTGCTCTTGGCTTACCCCATTAGCTTTAAATTCTAGTACTTTTTTTATATCCCATGTTAGCCTACAATTTTTTGGTATTTCTGCAAGACCCATTTCAATTACTTCTACAATGTTATTACATACTGCTGCCCACGCAAGCATTGCAGCTACGAACATTGCCCCGTATATACCATTTTTGACATGAGAAACACAAGCATCTCTAAAAGCCATATTAGCAGCTTGTTCAGTATTTCCCAAATTAACATAACCAAAAACATCGGCCCGAATTTGTGCTCCAATCCACTCACGATACGGGTTTCGCCTTAAAGCAGTTTCAGGAGGCTCCATTCCAAGTAGATAGTTTCTATACGCAACACGTTCTGCTGTCATCGCATGCAGAGCAGGCATATAATTACCCCAACAGTATAGAACATTGCTCGATTCAAAATCTTTTCCAAATGTATCAATTAATTTTAAAGCTAATACCATATAGTTTATATCATCATCACATGGCATACAGTCCCAGTTATTTATCCATCCTTGTTTTTCTTCCCCATAAAAAGAACTTGGTTTTGCACTATCGCATATGGCATATTTTTCTTTTATTTCTTTACTTACATTTGATGCAAAAAACTTAGCTATTGGATAATTATTTGTCTCTTTTGCAAAATCTACAATTTTTGAACCTGACCAACCTTCAACAGGTTTACCAAGCATACAGCCAATAATTCTTCCTTGCCATGCTGCTAGAATTTTATCGTGTATTACCTCTTCGCCCGGCAATGGTTTTACTTCTTTTCTTTTTTTTGGCCTTTCTGCGTGTATTTCCTCTATCGTTGACGGCTCAACGTATTCGAACCCATCAATCAATGATAAGTTATATATTTCATCATATATTTTGTTTGCTTCTTCTTCTCTTTGAAGAATGTCTGTAATATCTTGTATTTTTTCAACAACACTTACAAGGTGGTCTACATTTTTGCCTTCATCTTTTGCTTGAAGCAATTCTATACCTAACGCATTTGAGCCTAAATATTTTTGTCTTGTTACACCCTTCTCAAAATCTTCTTTGCTTATTTCATACCATGTTTTCTTCATTGCAATCTCTTTTTACTACGCGTTGTTGTATATATAATAAATCCCGCAACATAATGCTGCGGGAACATTTTTAACTAAAACAAAAAAGGGAGCCTCAGCTCCCAAGTTTTATTCTTGTATCAGTTTTTCAAAAATTCTGTCTAAATCATCTCGTGAAAAATACTCAATTACAATAGAGCCTTTGTCAAAATTTCCATTTAAACTAACCTTTGTACTTAACGCTTCAATAAGTTGATTTTCTAAAAAATCATAATCGGCATCGCGTTTTGTAGCTTTTGGTTTTTTCTTTGCCTTTAACTCTTTTTTTCCAGTGTTCATTTCGCTGGCTTGAGCTTCGGCATCTCTAACAGAAAGCCCACCACCAATAATACGCGCAAAAAGGATTCTCTGGTCACTTGGATTTATAACAGAAAGAATAGAGCGCGCGTGCCCCGCACTTAATGATCCATCTAAAAGAGCCTTTTGCATATCTTCTGGAAGTTTTAACAAACGAAGAGCATTTGCTACTGTAGATCTATTTTTCCCTACTCTCTTTGCAACATCTTCTTGGGTAATATTTGCAAGCTCCATCAAATTATGGTAAGCCTTAGCTTCTTCAAGCGGGCTTAAATTTTCTCTTTGAATATTTTCTATAAGTGCTACTTCAAGTTTCTTTTGCTCAGAAAACTTTTGAACCCTTACAGGTATTTCTTTAAGCCCTGCAAGTTTTGACGCACGAGTTCTTCTCTCTCCTGCAATAATATAATATTCACCGTTTTCGGCTTCTTCTACTAAAACTGCTTGAATAACACCATGCTCTTTTATAGATTCACTCAATTCCAAAAGAGCATCTTCATCAAACTCTGTTCTTGGCTGCTGCGGATTTGGCTTTAAAAGCTCAATATTTACATAAAAATCGCCAGGTGCAGAGTTTTCACTTCGAGCCTTTCCCTTGCTTTCTTTTTTAGATGAAACCGTACTTTCTTCTTTTGTTTCTGTATCAGACTCAGCGAGCAATGCGCCAAGCCCTTTCCCTAAGCCTTTTTTAGCCACGTTCAATTACCTCTTGCGCAAGTTTTTCATAACTTCTCGCCCCTGTACACCCCGGATCATACAAGCAAATAGGTTCTCCATGAGATGGAGCTTCAGAAAGACGTACATTACGAGGAATAATAGTACTAAAAACACTTTCCTTAAAATAAGACTTTATTTGCATTACAACATCATTAGCAAGCCTTGTTCTAGAGTCATACATTGTAAAAAAGATACCGCCAATTGCTAATTTTGGATTAACACTTTTTTGAACCTTCTTTATTGTTTGTAAAAGAAGTGTTATTCCTTCCAAAGCGAAATATTCACATTGCATAGGAACCATAGCTGCATCTGCTGCTGCAAGGCCATTAAGTGTTAAAATCCCCAAGGAAGGAGGACAATCTATAAGAATAAAATCATATTTTGACTGTAATGGTTCAAGCGCTTTTTTTAAGAAAAACTCTCTTTCCTCTTGATCAACTAATTCTATTGCAGCCCCAGATAAATCAATTGATGCAGAAATTGCATCAAGATTTTGAACTTCGGTTTTTCGTACTGCTTTTTCTGCTGTTACAGAACCAGAAATAAGTTCATATATAGTTGGTTTTTCTTTGCTTACACCAACACCAGAGGACATATTACCTTGTGAGTCGAAATCAACTAAAAGAACCCTTTGGCCAGCTAAAGCCATATACGCACCAATGTTGATAACCGATGTTGTTTTGCCAACACCACCTTTTTGATTTACAAAAACAAAAACTTTCGCCATGCAAAAAGTATATCATTTTATTAAAAAAAAGTATATAATAAAAACATGAATATAGCGTACCTCGTTGAAAATTTAGGCGCAAATATAGTGTTTCTTCCTCAAAATATAAACACCATATCTTTTTATGAAATAATAGCTGGAGACCTTATGGCAGACCTTTTGGTAACCCAAAAACAAGACTGCCTTCTTATTACAGGACTAGCAACAGAACAATCAATTAGAACGGCAGATATGCTTGGCTGTGTTGGGGTGTTATTGGTAAATGAAAAGCTACCAACACTCGAAATGAAAAAACTGGCAGAAGAAACAAACATGCCCTTATTGGCGACAGCATTACCCTTATATGAAACATGTGTTGAAGTAAACAAACTTATGCAATTATCACAGGAAAGATAAATGATTCAAAACGAAACAATTAATGCAGAAATCAGTTCAAACATCGATACTATTATATCAGCTATTTTATCAAATCCACTAGGCACACAAACCCATAAAAAAATTCGCATATTCAAAAATGATGGAAGCGAGAAAAATTATTTTGTAGAATTTTTTACTAAAACACAGAGCTTTCACAAAACCTTTTCAAAAAAAGAACTATCCTCTTTTCTAAAAGAAAACTGTGGTTTAGCATACAAAAATTGTGTAATTACAACAAAAACAGAGACAATTACATTTCTTTCAAATAAAAAAGGAAAAATTACTGTAATTAAAAACCCTCTCAAATCAAGCCAAAATGAACCAAAAAGCAGCCAAAACAAGCAAAAAAATTACATTATCAAAGAAGGAATCCCTGTCCCCTTTTTAGTTCACCTTGGAATTATGAGCGACACAGGGAAAATAGTAACATCAAAATATGATAAATTTCGACAAATAAATAGGTTTTTAGAATTTATTGATGACATTTTACCAAAGGAAATTGACAATCAAAAAGCATATACTGTTCTTGATTTTGGCTGTGGAAAATCCTATCTTACTTTTGCTTTATATTACTTTTTAGTTGAAATTCGCAAGATAAAAGCGCAAATTACAGGCATTGATTTAAAAGAAGATGTAATACAACATTGCTCAAAGTTAGCAAAGTCATGGGGATACACTGGACTAGAGTTTAAGATTGGTCGCATAGAAGATTACAAAGAAAAAGAGCAAACCAATCTCGACCTAGTAATTACCCTTCATGCTTGCGACACTGCAACAGACTATGCCTTAAATTATGCTGTATCTCACAACGCAAAAACTATTTTATCGGTTCCTTGTTGTCAACACGAATTAAATGCAAAACTTTCTAAAAGTTTACCAAACGAAGGCTTTAATGCGTTAATGAAATATGGCATTATAAAAGAACGCTTTGCTTCCCTCGCAACAGACGTAATGAGAGCAGAACTCCTAGAAAGCAAGGGATACAAGGTTCAACTTATGGAATTCATTGACATGGAACATACAGCAAAAAACCTACTTATAAGGGCTGTGAAAAAGCAAGATGTCAAAAAGACAAAAAAAAGTTCTGAATACCAAAACCTTTGCGAAAGCTTAGGCCTTGAAAATATGTTAGCTACATTATTAAAAAAATAAACAAAGGAACAAAAACATGGAAGATTTTTATTTTGAAGAATTTTGGGAAGATGTACTCCAAAAACAAAGAAGCATATTAAAATACCCGTCTTTTAACAGAGACACAGCATTTGAACTAGGACTACTCATTGTAGAAATTGCAAAGACAGTTTACAAAAAATCTGTTGCTATACGTATCATTGAAGATGAAACTATTATTTTTTCTTACAAAATGGATGGAACATCTTCTGAAAATGATTGGTGGATGGACAGAAAATATGCAACATCAAGATGGAGTGGATTAAGCTCTCTTGAAACATTTGTAAAAGCACGCTTAAAAAAAATAGACACCTTTTGGGAAGGGCGTATAGATAACTTTGCTATCTGTGGCGGATGCTACCCTATTGAACTAATTAATGGTAAAAAAAGCCCCTACACAATTCTTGTTTCAGGGCTTCCTCACCATCTTGACCACCAAATAATGGCAGATGCAATGGCAACACAGCTACAAAAAGAAATTCCTAGTTTGGTAAAATAGCTCCTATTTTCTCATATTTAAAGCTTCTACCACAGTTATTTTGCTTAGTGTTTTCGAAGGAAACAGAGAAACAAAGGCAGGAATAGTAATGGCAATTAAGGCTGTTATTATTCCATTCAAGCCTGTCATTTTTGGATAAATAATTGCGTCTATTGGCATATTTACAGAGCTCATCATACTTGATAAATCAAAACCTACTGTTGATACATAAAAAACAAGCCCTTGTCCAAGTAAAAATCCTATGCCTCCAGCAATAAGTCCAAATATTAAACCTTCGAAAAAGAGCATTTTTGTCAGTTCTAAATCAGAATAGCCAATAGCTTTTAGCATTCCTATTTCATTTATCCGCTCATAGATACTTGCAACCAAAGAGTTAATAATGACTAAAGAACCCAAGAACATAATGATAGCAGCTATGAAATTTAATATACCCTTTTCTATTTCCATTGTAGTATAAAGACTTCCCATTTGTGTTTTATACGTTTCTATTGCATAATCTTCATACATATCTGTTAAATCGCTTACAATACTTTCTAAGTCCTTTTGATTTTTAATCATTACAAAAATTTCTGTTGCACCATCATCCATTCTTAAAAGTTTTTGGGTTGTTTGTAAATCCATAAACACGGTATTTTTATCAAATGCACTCATGTGGAAACGAGAATTTGCAATTATTGGAGTTTTTGTGCCATTAAGAGCACTATCTATAGTTGTTGCAACAATAAGGGGCGTATCACCTATCTCACTTCCAAGTTTTTTTTGCAAATCACTCCCAAGAATTACTCCCGTTTTTGATACCTCTCCGTCTATAAGCCTATCCTTTAATCCGTATGAATTATTCTCCAAGTCAAATCCTATAAGCGAAACGGGAACGCTCTCATCCTCATTACCCACAAAGCCTCCAAAACGAACCAAAGGAATAACTTTTTCTATCCTATCATCTTGAAGCAATGTTTTTTCTATTTCCTGCATATTTGGAATGTATTCATACAATGGCATAAAACGTTCTTTTTCTAAAAAATCTTTTGTAGTAATACGAATATGTCCAGTTTGATATTTTGCATAGCCGTCAATCATATGACTAATCATACCTTCAATAAATGCAGAAATAAAGACTGAAGAAAGGGCAGAAACCACAATTACAAGCGCAGTTAAAAGACTTCTCGACTTATAACGCAATATATTTTTAATAGCAAGCTTAAACAATAACATACACTAATCCTTATTTTGAATACATTCAACAATGCTCATTTTTATACTTTTTCGAGCAGGAAAATATGATACAAGCATTGAAAAAAGAGGAATACCGACCAAAGGTCCAATAAAGAAAATAGCATCCCATGAACTTTTCATTACGGGTGGCACATAAAAATCAGCATCAAACACAAAATCCCCAGTGCCTGTAGCAGCAAGACTTGCAAAATCTAGACCTACAGTAGACATTGGAATATTTATTAGTACACCTAAAACTACACCAATGGTAGCTCCTATAAGCCCAATACAAAGACCTTCAAATACAAAAACACTCACAATTTCATTATCATAAAAACCAAGAGAACGAAGTGTCCCCATAGTTTTTCTTTTTTCCCATACACTAATTAAAATTGAGTTTGCTAGTCCTAAAAAGGTAATAAGTGCTATTATGCCATAAAAAGGATACATAAATGCATTTTTAGTTGCATTAAGCGCCTGTATATCCTTTGTAAGTTCATCAATACCCAACACTTGAACCGAAGGATACATCAGCGAAAGATCTTCTTCTACTTTAACTATATCTGCTTCCACTTCTACTTTTACATTCATAAAAGTTATTTCATCTGTTGCTAACATTGATTGAAGCTCTACTAAATCTATCATTACACCATTTTTTGAAAACATAAAATTTGAAGAGTTCAGCAATCCTCCTATTTCATATTCTGCAGAAACAAAAGCTCCCTCTTTTGTTCTAAAAGTAATATTTATATAATCACCAACAGCAAGATTCATGTCTTGCGCAATAGAAGAGCCTAGCCAAGCTTTGTCACCTAATTCTTCTGTCGCTGTTGTATTAACAGTAAAAACGTTATTAACTGTTTTTGGCTCTACTCCAAAAATAATTACATTCATAGTATTTTCATAATTATCTACTTCGCCATTCAAACGGATTGTAGGAGTATAGTTTATACCTTCTATCTTTTGCATTTCTGTAGAACTAAAATAAAACATATTATCAGTTGTATAGGGAAAGTCTTCGTTATAATCATTTGCCCTCAACCGTATGTGCGCAGTATCTTCACGTATTGTTTCTTCAAGAGAAATAGCATTAAACCCACTCATAAGAGTTCCATAGAAAACAAAAATCACAACTCCCATAGACAAAACTGCAATTGTTCTAAAAGTGCGCTTTTTTGAACGCAGTATGTTTTTTATTGCCATTATAAGAATCATTGAGTATCTCATACAGTTTTTACCACTTTCCCATCTTCCAAGGTAAAAACCTTATTCGAAATGTTCACAACACGTTCATCATGCGTTGAAAAAAGTACTGTTATTCCATCTTTTTTGTTAATATCTGAAATTAATTCTAGAATTTGTAAACCGTTTGCGCTGTCAAGATTTGCAGTTGGTTCATCTGCTAAAAGCAACTTAGGACTTTTTACTAGCGCTCTTGCGATAGAAACTCTTTGCTGTTGACCACCACTCAATTGATTAGGATATGAATTTTCTTTTCCTGAAAGTCCAACTCTTTCAAGCATTGCCAATACCTTTTCTTTTTTTATTTTTTCATTTGTGTCAAAAAGGGCAACAGCTACATTTTCATAAGCAGTTAAAACTGGAATAAGATTATAACTTTGAAAAATAAAGCCAAGATTATCTCTTCTAAATTTTGCGATTTCTTTATTTGTTTTTAAAGAAAGTGTTTCTCCATCAATTAAAACTTCTCCTTCTGTTGCCCTATCTAAAGCACCAATAATATTTAAAAGAGTTGTTTTCCCTGAACCCGAAGGCCCTATAAGAGAAGCAACTACACCTTTTTCAAGTGCAATATGTATATCAGTAAGAGCCTCAAAGGAAACTTCTCCCTCTCCATATATTTTTTTTATTCCCTTCGTTTCTAAAAACATATTTTACTTCTCCTTTATATTAAAACGCAGCGGTAACTGAAAGCAACATAATAGCATTTGGAATAAATTCCTTGGAAGGTGAAAACTCTGTTTCATTCTTCCCAAAATATATTCCCGATGAAAAATCAACACTAAGATTATCTAAAAGACTATATTGAATTCTTGGAAGTACTGCACCGCTTCCATCAACCATATTTACAAGAACATCTATACTAAAATTTGTAAATTCATCAATTACTAGTCCAACAGATGAATACGAATAAGCCATAGACTTAAAAAAATAATCACCATATAAGGTGGTTTCCAAATCTGTGGCACTTCTAGCACCTATGCTATTATAATAAAATGATTGATTTAACAACAAACTCATAAAGCCTACTGGAACACTGTAATCAAAAAACAAAGAGGCTTCATGCCTATTCTCTGTTTTTTCACTTTCGTAAAGAAGGTTATTTACGTGAAATGCATACGATCCGCCAATAGAAACAAATACATCTGCCTTAAAAAAAAGACCTACAGTATTAGTGTTTCTTCCCTTATATTGATAAACAAAACCACCTTCAAAACCTGTTGTTCCAAGAACAAGTTCGCTTCCAGAAAGAACACCATCCCATTCATTGTTCCCACCAACAAAGCTCTGAAATTTTCCATAAGAACCTACAGGAAGAGTAAAAGAAAATAAATTCATTGCAGGCTTTGTTTGTGTTGGGTCTATCAATGAAAAATTCTTTGTCCACTCAAGTGTGTTAAAAATAAATGGAGTTCCAAAACTTAAATAATCTCTGCCCAGTGTAAAAGAAGCAGAGTTAAAATGTGCTTTCAAATACATTCGAGATACATCTAGCCCAAGTGCATAGTTTCCATTTTTATCCACAAAGGAAAATCCTTCACTTGATATATCATCATATCCATAATACGTTGTAAGTCGAACATCTGAAAAAAGGCGCCATGCAGATTCACTATTGTAATTGAATAGAAGCTTTAATTGAGACGCATTATTAAAGTCCACAATATCATTACCAACATTTATAGTTGATACATTTTCTATACTTCCATTAAGACGAACTTGGGACAGTAGCCCTAGATGAAAAAAAAGAAAAACAGCTAAAATTATAAACATTTTTTTCATAAACACCACTTATCTCTCTAAATAGGCTCTTGTAAAAACTTCTTCTTCAATTCCAACATCAAGTAAAACTTCTTTATATGAAACAACTGTTTTTGAATTCTTTTTTCGTAAATCTGACACTTCCAAAGTCATTGGCATTAAAAGATTGCCAACATCTTTATAATCATACATGGTAAATTCTTTTATTGCCCTATCCTCAGATCTTCCCTGCGCAAACATAACAGATTTTAGAACATTATTTGTTTCCTTTTCAACGTATAAATCTTGTCGTGCATAGGTTGCCTTGCTTTCATCTTTGGCCCGTATAGTTAAAACATAAACCTCTTTGCCTTCATAATTAGAAGTCTCTAGTTTCTCTGGGATATAATCTTTTTCTAAAGAACCTTGATTTGCCATATCATCGTAGGAAATATCACTACCCATCATACTGTCCCTAAGGAGATGTCCTGAAAGTTTAAGCACATCCCCAGCGTCAGGGATATATATCCACATATCACTTTCAAGTTTTAAGTAACGGGTACCTCTATCTTGTGCATTTGTGTATTCCATGAAAGAAGAGTCTTTCTCATCTTGTATGTACCCAAAAAAGGATTTCGTAAGAATACGGCCCCGAGACTCTATTTCCATCTCAGCTTCAAAGCTCATTGTAGAAAAATCTCTACCACTCTTATTTACTGCATCAAAAATACTTTGAGCACTTTGTGAATATAAACAAAAACTTACTATACTCATTATAATACATACAAACACAAGCTTTTTCATATTGTAAGTGTACCCTAGTTTTTTTAGTTTTGCAAGAAGTTTTTACTAAAAAAACAACACATATACTATTTTAAGGTTTTTGCATTCTTTTATCTAGTCAAAAATATAAATACGTGTTATCCTATAAGAAGAGATTTATATCTTTTTTTCAAAACTTTAAATGGAGAAAACATGGAATCTAACGAAGTTGTAGATTTAGGTAAAAAAATTTTCTTTCTCAACCCCCCTTACGATTTTAAGAAAATTATCATCCCTGTTTTATCCGACTTAGAATACGAAATGTATATAATCTCCAGCTACAAATATGCAAAAGACATATTACGAATGTACCCTGATTCAATTTGCTTTGTTTGCATTGATGAAGAACTCTCCATAGAACATTGGTATAATTTTATTGTCTCCTTTAGTGGTGACCCTCAACTTGAAAATGTATTTTTAGGTGTGATGTCTGCTCATGCAGGTACGAGCGATAGAAATCACTTTTTACTTAACGCCTCTATTCCCGCAGGTTTTATTTCATTAGCAACAAAAAAAGAAGACTTAGTTTCACAAATTGAAGGAATTTTAAAAATCAATAATGCAAAAGGTGTAAGAAAGTTCGTTCGTGTTGATTGTATCACAGATAAACTTATTGCGGCACAATATAGTACTAATAACACACTCTGTTCCTTTAGAATTGAAAATATAAGTTCAGCAGGTTTATTATGCGTAACATCACCCAAGCTGAGCTCTTTCTTTACTCCTAATATGCTTCTTAAAGAGTTTACCCTTGTTTTACGAACACAAAAAATTAAAAGTAATGTCGTTGTTTTAAAAACTTTTGTAAAAGATGGAAAACTTTATCTGGTATTACTTTTCACAAAAGGACTTCCTTTTATTGCTAAATCTGCAATTCAAGCCTACATACGCTTTTTCTTACAAAATTCAATAGAGTCAATAATTGCAACAGCAAAACCTGATGAAACCGATTACTCAAAACTTCAAACAGCTGCAATTGCCGCAGATGTAGATGAAGCCTTCTTAATTTCTGTAGACGAAGAAGAGATTCTTTATGCCGATGAAGTAGAGGAAGTAACCTACGCAGATGAAGTTGATGAACAAGAAATATCTGCATCTCCTCTCTTTGGTAATGAAGATGAATCTGAATTCCTAAAACAGATGAAATATTTAGAAGACAATATAGAAGGTGATGTTCAATTAATTGATGACACAAATAATTAAAGTTGTGTTTCTGTTTTTATCAAATCTTTAACAACTTCCCCTGCAATTAAGAGACCTGCAACAGAAGGCACAAAGGAAATACTAGCAGGAGGGTTATGCTTTGCAGGTTCTTCTTTTGAAAATAAAACCTTCACTTTCTTTATGCCCCGCACCTTTAGCTCCCTTCTCATGACACGCGCCAATGGGCACACACTGGTTTTTTCAATCTCTGTAATTTCAAATAGAGACGCGTTCAATTTGTTCCCTGTCCCCATACTACTAATTATTGGAACATTAAAAAGTTTTGCCTTTTCTATAAGAAGTAACTTTGCACTAACCGTATCTATTGCATCAACAATGTAGTCACACGTTGAAAGTTCTTCATCCAGCAAGTCTGCGGTTGCTGAACCATAAAAAACTGCAAAATCTTTTACATGAACAGAAGGATTTATATCCATTATTCTACTTTTTGCACAATCTGTTTTTAATTTCCCTAGCGTTGAATATAAAGCATAAAGCTGCCTATTTAAATTACTTTTTACAATCTTGTCATTATCAACAAGAACAAGATTACAAACGCCTGCACGAACAAGAGCCTCTACAACAAATGAGCCCACTCCACCAAGTCCAAACACGGCAATTTTTTTCTTATGCAAATGTTTTACAGTCAAAGTACCAACAAGAGATTCAGTTCTACTAAATTGGCCTTCTAAGTTTTGATCGATTTCTTCTATACAATGGTTTGACTTTTCCAATATTTTCATAAAAAACCTTCTTTTTTTTAAATTTTAATCCCTATACCTTGTGGATAACTTGTGAAAAACTTCCCTCGTTTTTTCTAATAAATCAGAATCCTTTTATATTTATCAAATTTTAGTTTAAGCCTGTATATTTTTCTAGACAGCACCTTTTTTGTAAACCTTTATATAATATAAAAATAGATAAATTTAGTAAATTTTTAAGAAAAAAGCTTATTTTTACCTCTTTTATCCAACACCTGTATGACTTTAATGCTAAAAAAACGAAAAAAAGAAGATGTATACTTTTTTATTTTCAAAATCAATTTTTAAAGCAATAAAAATAATACACCAAAAATCCTTTATGCTAAACATAAGTATAGCATAAAGGGAAAAATATAGCCAGCTTTATCTAAAAAAAGAATGTTGTCCTGTGGATAACTTGTGGATAAAAAATGTAAATACATTTTAAAAGAGTGTAACTTTTTTTTCGTTTTTATGTTATATTATTACAATGCAAGAATATATTGTTCGTTGTGGAACACCAATGCCCTATGGGGCAAACATCAAAAAAAACGGTGTCAATTTTAGTCTTTTTTCTCGTAACGGAACTTCTGTTAGTATTTCTCTTTTTGAAAACGAACAAGATGTAGAACCTAGCTTTGTTTATGAGCTAGACCCAGTTGCAAATAGAACAGGCGACATTTGGCATGTATTTATAGAAAACGCCAAAGCTGGAACACTTTATTTGTACAGGGTCGACGGTCCTTTTATCCCAGAGAAAGGCCATCGTTTTAATAAGAATACTTATTTACTAGATCCATACACACGAGCACTTACGAATACATCCCTTTTTAAATCGCTCCCTGAAAATTATGCGCCCCCAGAAGACCAAACAGACATATTACTATCCAAACTTCAAAAGGCCACTATGCCTAAATGTGTTGTTATTGATAATGAGGAATTTGACTGGGAAGGAGACAAACCTCTAAACTACCCTTTACGAAAAAGCGTATTATACGAAACCCATGTAAAAGGATTTACTCAAAGTGAAACATCAGGAATAAAAAACAAAGGTACATACAAGGGCCTTATAGAAAAAATTCCATACTTTAAAGAACTCGGAGTAACCAGCATTGAACTCCTTCCTCTTCAAGAGTTTGATGAATTTGAAAATTCAAACATCAATCCAAAAACAGGTGAAAAACTCACAAACTATTGGGGCTACAGCACAATGTGTTTTTTTGCTCCTAAAGCGTCTTATTCATCAAATACAAATCCAGGACAATGTGTAAACGAGTTTAAAGAAATGGTTCGCGAAATGCATAAAAACGGGCTAGAAGTTATACTTGATATTGTATTTAACCACACCGCCGAAGGAAACGAAAAAGGTCCAACAATTAACTTCAGAGGCTTAGATAATACCATATACTATATGCTCGAAGAGAAAAAAAAGCAATTTTATAAAAACTATTCAGGCTGTGGAAACACAGTAAATTGCAACCATCCAGTTGTAAGATCCTTTATTATTGATTGCTTGCGCTATTGGGTTTGCGAAATGCACGTGGATGGATTCAGATTCGATTTAGGCTCTATTTTAGGTCGAGACCAAAATGGTGAACTAATGGAAAATCCTCCTATGTTAGAAAGAATAGCAGAAGAACCTGTCCTACGGAACACAAAAATTATTGCAGAGGCGTGGGATGCAGGAGGAGCATATCAAGTAGGTTGGTTCCCTGGTGGCCGCTGGGCAGAATGGAATGACAGATTCCGCGATGATATTAGAAAGCTTTGGAAAGGCGATGAAAATTCTATAAGTAACGCCGCAACTCGATTATCTGGAAGCTCAGATTTATATTTACGAGACGGAAGAAAACCTTTCCACTCAATAAATTTTCTAACAAGCCATGATGGTTTTACCTTAAATGACTTAGTAAGCTACAACACAAAGCACAACGAAGAGAACGGAGAAGAAAACCGGGACGGATCCGACAACAACTTAAGTTTTAATCACGGATACGAAGGACAAACTGTTAACAAAAAAATTGAAGCCTTGCGAATACAACAAATTAAAAACTTTCTTTTAACGCTCTTTTTATCACAGGGCACTCCAATGTTATTAGCAGGCGACGAATTCCGCAATACGCAATTTGGTAACAACAACTCTTATTGCCAAGATAATGAAACATCATGGATAGACTGGTCTTGCAAGGATAGGTATTCAGAAATATTCCTTTTCACACGCAAGGCTATAGCTTTTAGAGCTAATCATCCTGCATTTTGCAGACCAGAGTTTTTTGTAGGGCAAGATTTATCTTATAATAGCCTTCTTGATATTGCATGGTTTGATGAAGAAGGAAAAATCCCCGATTGGACAGTACCAAATAGAATCCTTGCTTGTCGCTTAAATGGGAGTAAAGCAGAAATATTTAGTGATCGAGATGACAATGACTTTTTTCTAATGTTAAATCCTTCAGACATAGATATTACCGTAAAACTTTCCCCTCCCTCTACAGGAACAAAGTGGTATCGGGCATGCGATACATCCTTTCCTACACCGAAAGATTTTGTTTCTCCAGGGGAAGAAGAAATAGTAAGCCCAGAGTCGCTGTATGTATTAACTGCACATAGCATGGTGGTACTCTTAAGTAAATAGCTTGTTTTTATCGCTAAAATAGTGTATAGTAGAATTAGTACTTATAGGAGATATTATGGTTTTTGATTCAGAAATTTTTAAGGCAAAAATAAAAGCCCGTCTAAAAAGACAGTACGGAAAAGAGATAGAAAAAGCAACTATCCGACAAATATACGATGCAAGTGCAGCTTCAATCCAAGAAATGACAATGGACAATTGGATGAAAACTCGTTCTGCCCACAGCGAAAAAGGCGTTCGTTCTGTATATTATTTTTCTGCAGAATTTTTAATGGGAAGAGCACTAGGTAACAATCTTATAAACACACGCTTAAAAGAAGGCGTTATTTCTGCACTAGAAGAATTGGGCATAGATTATAACGTAATTGAAGATCACGAACCAGATGCAGCGCTAGGAAACGGCGGACTTGGTAGACTTGCTGCTTGTTTTTTAGACTCTCTTGCAACATTAAATTATCCTGCCTACGGGTACGGTATTCGCTACGAATACGGAATGTTTGAACAACATATTGAAAATGGTTTTCAAGTTGAATATCCAGATAACTGGCTTCGTCACAGAGACCCTTGGCAAATTAAAAGAAGTGACTTATCTGTAGAAGTAAAATTCGGCGGACATGTTAATGTACAAAAAAACCCATTAGGCGAAAATACTTTTTCAGTTGAAAACGCTGAAATTGTTACAGCTATTCCTTATGACACACCAATTATTGGTTACGATACAGACACTATTAATACACTCCGATTATGGAGGGCAACCTCTCCAAATGGATTTGACTTACACCTCTTTAATGATATGCATTATAACAGAGCTGTTGAAAGAAAAAATTCTGCTGAAAACATATCTCGAGTATTATATCCAAATGACTCAGGAGCCTCTGGAAAAACTCTTAGACTAAAACAACAATATTTTTTCTGCTCAGCTAGTTTACAAGATTTGGTTAGAAAATATGTTTCTACCTATGGAGATAATTTTAAAGACTTTTCAAAATATCACGCAATTCAATTAAATGATACACACCCAGTAGTTGCAATTCCTGAGCTTATGCGTATTTTAATGGACGAACAAAACGTTGGATGGGATGAAGCATGGAAAGTCGCAAGCGAAACTTTTGCATATACAAACCACACCATCCTCTCTGAAGCTTTAGAAAAATGGCCTATTGATATTTTCCAATCATTATTACCAAGAATTTATCAAATTGTTGAAGAAATAAACAGAAGATTCAACATGTTATTAGTGGAAAAATTCCCTAATCAATATGAACGTCACAACCGCATGAGTATTATTGCTAATGGAATGATTCACATGGCATGGCTTGCAATTCATACATGCTTTAGCGTAAATGGGGTAGCAGCACTTCATACGCAAATTCTTATTGATAGCGAGTTAAAAGATTGGTCAGAACTATATCCATCAAAATTTAACAACAAAACAAATGGTGTAACACAACGGCGTTGGCTATTAAGTGCAAACCCTCTTTTGTCAAATTTTATTACATCCCGTATTGGAGACGGCTGGCAAAAGGATTTTTCTTTGTTAAAAGGATTAGAAAAGTTTGTTGACGATGATGCATCTTTAAATGAACTCATGGAAATAAAAAACACAAACAAAAAAGCTTTCGCTAAATGGCTTATGGAAACGCAAAATGATTTTGTTGATCCTGATTCAATTTTTGATACACAAATAAAACGCCTACATGAATATAAAAGACAATTGTTAAATGTACTTCATATAATTTATCTATATAACAAGTTAATTGAAGACCCTTCTTACAATCCTCCTGCAAGAACCTTCCTTTTTGGAGCCAAAGCTGCGTCTGGATACAGAAGAGCAAAATCAATTATCAAACTAATTACTGCTATTGCCGATAAAATTAATAACGATCCTCGAGTAAAAGGAAAGTTACGCGTAATTTTTGTTTCTAATTACCGAGTTACTGCTGCAGAAAAACTTTTCCCAGCTTCCGATGTTTCAGAGCAAATATCAACTGCAGGAAAAGAAGCTTCAGGAACAGGAAACATGAAGTTTATGATAAACGGAGCCCTGACAATTGGAACTCTTGATGGAGCAAATATTGAAATTGTAGAAGAAGCTGGAAACGAAAACGCCTTTATCTTTGGATTAACTGCTGAAGAAATTTCAAAAATAGAGAAAGAACACAGCTACAATCCTCAAAAATACATACAAAGAAATCCAAAGTTAGCAAAGGTATTAAACCAGCTTATCGATGGCACCTTTGATACATCTGGGTCTCTTTTCAGAGAAATCTATGACTCTTTGGTTTATGGAGTCGAGGGACAACGCCCTGACACCTATTATGTATTAGCAGACTTTGACGGATATTGTGAAGCACAAGAACGCGTTGCAGAAGCTTATGTAGATAAAAAAGGGTGGGCTAAAAAAGTTTTATTAAACATAGCGCGCTCAGGAAAATTCTCTTCTGACAGAACCATAGAAGATTATGTAACAGATATTTGGAAGTTACAAAAAATAAAAATATAGCCATTTTTGGAGAAAAAAAATGAAAAATCATCGTTTACTAAGTTTAGATTCAGTAACAGAAACTTTAACACCTCAAGAAAGAATACAACTACCTTTCTTTATGTTAATGTCACTTGCCATGATTGGTATATTTATATTCATAACAGCCGCTCTACTTTTTGTACAGAACCATATAGGTGCAGCCTTGATGGGTTCGGGCTTTTTCTTTTTTATTTATGCCTATTCGCAGTTCAAGAAGGGTAAAATTCAATCAGGAACGTCGATTTCTACAATTGCACTACTTATAGCTGAATCTATTGTTGTTTTTTTCCTTGTCTTTGGCCCAAACCCTTACGGATTTTACAGAATTTTAGCTTTTACTGTTTTTCTTTTTGTAGGAAAATTTTTGCTAACTTCATCCTTAAAACAACTTTTAACCTTTGCTATTTGGTCAATAGCAATGTTTATAGCAAAAGCTATTATGTCTCATGCGGAAATGCCTGTGGACCAACTCAGTGTTTTTTATGCATGTATTGCAATAAGCATTGTATGTATAGTTGGAACAATGCTCATTTTAGCTTCTCTTTACATGATGATGAATTCTTTAACAGCCTATGCAGATAGTGAAAAGAATAAAGTTGAAACAGCCTTTACGCAGGTTACACAAGTATTAAATGACAGTAAAGAAGGCCTTGCAGTTGGAACTATTCTCTCTGAAAAAACTACAGATGCAGCAATAGATTTAAGAAAAATGTCTACTGTTTTTTCCTCTCTTAAACGTTCTGCAACTGAACTAACAACTAATATTTCTTCAGTTCTTGAGCTTTTTTCAAATATTGAAAAAAATTCTTCAACAATGCAAGAGGGAACAAAAACACAAAATGCTTCAATTACAGAAAGTTCTGTGGCTCTTACAGAAATTTCTACCAACCTATCAAGCGTAAACCACATTGCTACCCAACGAAGCGAAAACATGAAAGCTCTTTTAGATTCTTTAAAAAGCCAAAAAACACTTATTCAAGAGGCTCTTTTTGAAGTTCAGAAGGTTAAAGAGTCTTCCTCTTCAATTGGTGATTTCATCCATACTGTTGAAGATATTGCAAATCAAACAGGTCTTTTAGCTATGAATGCTTCTATTGAAGCCGCTCATGCTGGAACAGCAGGAAAAGGGTTTGCTGTAATAGCACAAGAAATTCGTAAACTTTCTGAAGAAACAGCTAAAAATGCAGCATATATTAGTGATGTATTAAAAAGCAATGAGCAAACAGTAGAAACTGCTGCAAATGCCGTTATTTCTTTTGCATCTCAAGCAGAAAAAAGTTCAGAAGAGCTCCAAGAAACTATTGCTGCCCTTGATGGAATTCTTATGGGTATTTCGGAAATGGATATTGGTACTCGTGGCGTTATGAATTCAATGCAAGAAATAGTTGAAACAGCAAGAAACAATGGAGACTTAGTTGATGATGTATCAGCAAAAATTGTCCAACAACGCGAAATTATGGATGGTATTTCTGGATTTGCACAAACACTACAAAACGAAGTTAATTCAGCAAATATTCAAATTGTAACAGTGCAAGAAACATTAGAAGTTATAAAAGAAACTTCCGATGAAAATGTAAAAGTTTCTAGTACCGTTAATAGTGCATTACAAAATATTGATATTTAGTATCTCTAAGTATCCTTTATAAAAAAAGCCCGTTAATTGTGTTCAATTAACGGGCTTTTTTTATGAAAGGCTTTTTACAAAATCTTCTA
>CAYJKA010000019.1:0-19028 GCA_964370655.1 uncultured Treponemataceae bacterium
GGCCATGTGTCAGTATTTCCATATTGGTCAGAAAAAAAGACCGTTTGCACTACTCCACCAAAGTCTTTAGATGCTTGTGCAAAGTCCTCATCATCTGCCTTTCCGTACACAGATGGCTCTGTATACAAAACGTCAAAGGTTACAGAATACGCATCTCCTAAATCAAAAAAACGTACAATATCGCCATAAGCACTTCTCGGCCACGGCCAAGACCAGCCAAGTTCCCTACTTGCCCAATCTAGGCTATCCTGATCTAATACAACAACGCTTATATCTTCAGAGGGTTGAAAATTACCAGCAAAAAGTCTAACTCGAAAGTCATATGATTTGTTTTCTAAAAAAGTAAATATATTTGTGTGTATAAATGCTAATGTACATACTAAGAAAACAATAGCCGATAAAATTCCTATTTTAATTACCTTTTTAAAAGCCTTTGTCATAATTAGTTGATTCCTTATAAATTGCTCATTGTTGAATTGAATCTATTTGTGCGAACTTCATCTATAGCTTTATAATCAAAATCTACAAGCACTTTTTCAACACTTTTAATTCTGTTTACAGGCTTTGGATGCGTGTTTATAAAACCTCTCCTTTGATTTTTACTATTCTCATCTAATAAATGTAGCATATCCACAATTGCATGAGGTGAGTACCCCGAAGAGTTTAGGAGAGAAACTGCAATTGAATCTGCATCATACTCTTGGCTTTGAGAATAGCCTGTGTTAACCAGCGTTTCTACTACCTCATCTACACCTTCTTCAAATGCATCTGAAATATCTCTAAGTGTATCATTTCCACTAGCTATAAGGCCAACTTGTGCAGTTTCACCTATAGCTTGCGTAATTCGGCTCGTTTTAATAGCTTTAATTCCGTGTTGTAACTGTATATGTGCTATTTCGTGGGCAATTACCGAAGCTAGCGCGTCTTCTGAATCTGCACATTCCAATAAACCTCTTGTAATTAGAATATGGCCGCCAGAGGTTGCAAAAGCATTTATTTCATCGGTATCCAAAACTTGTACAAAATAACCCTTATATAAATCAGGCACCGGAGAATTAATAACAAGTGTTTGACATATTTCATTTAAATATTCAGTAACCTCATCGTTAGAATACACAGTATAGCTAGAAAGAATTGTTGCGGCTACGGAGCGCCCAATATAGTACTCCTGCTCAGGTTCAATGGTTTCGGCAGCTGATGCAATAGCAGTTACAGCATCTACAGAAGCACCAGCAATATCAATTATATCTAACATGGACAAAGATTCACAAGATGAAAATATAATTGAAAATGTTATAATACATATTATACTACGCTTTTTCATTCTTCAACTCCATGTAATTTTCCATCTACTATAAATTTTTTTAACTCTTCTTCTTTAATTGATATAGATTCAATAGCATCAACAACAGAAAAATCTATTTCTTTATCATTCTTATAAAAATCCTCAACCTCTTGGTTAAATCCTTTTCCAGCTAATGCTAATTCATCAGCAGATGTTGATACAGTCTTGTTGTCACGAACTACAATTTTTTTTGTTGTTAAACTAGAATTTGATATCCATCCTGCGATAGAGTCATTTTCATGCACTGAAACATAACTCTTAGAGCCATCCTCTTGTAAAACTAATACTTGCTGACCATAAGAAAGCTCTGCTACTTTTTTAGAAAAAAAGCCTGTTCCAGACTTTAAAAACACTTTTTCTACTGAAACATATTTAGTATCATTGCCGTTTGCGAATGCAGAAAAAACAGTTAATACTAAAATAAAAATACACATATATTTTTTCATTGTAACCTCGATACTAGTATACATTTACAAGCTTATTTTTTCAAGTCATTCGCAGACAATTATTGTGTAAGTTTAGAATCCAGTAGTTGTGTCAACCTTGCAGACTCATCCTCATTTAAACCATGTTTAATAGCTTCGTTTAGTGACTCTTTTGATAAAGAAAAGCTGTTTAAATTATATAAGGATAATGCTTTTCTAAAATGTACATGGGCTTGATATTGGTTTATTTCAATAGATTTGTCAAAGAATTTAATTGCATCCTTATCTTGATTTAACACACTACAAGCTATACCACAATAATAATAAGACCTAAAATTATTTTCGTCAAATTTAGAACTTAATATAAAATCATCCTTTGCATTTTCATACTTATTCATAGAAAAAAATGCCATTCCTCGGTGTTTGTGAATTACTGACATAATTATTTTATTAGGTTGTGGCTTAGATTCAAGAATCTTAGTATATATTGCAATAGCTTTATTTAGGTTACCTATGTTATGGGCTTGAAGTGCATCAAGAACCATGTCGTCTATAGTTCCTTTTACAAATGGCGAACCTGAAGAAAAATTGTTTTTAGGAGAAAAATTTTCATTCATAACACTGTCTGCATCAATTTTACTCATTGACAAAACATCCGCTTGCTCATAGAACTCAAATCTTCTTTGATCAAGCTCAGCATTTAGTTTATTTTGATAATCTCTTATTTCTTGAAAAATAATCTCAGCTAAGTTAAGCGTTGCATTCATAGAATACAGCTTGCGCCTCATAGGTAAATCAAACGGATTAAATTCTGCCTTATACACAAGTTCATGCTCTACTTCTGCCCAAGCATCTTGTAATACTGTTCTAATTTGAACTTCGCATACAAGGTCTTTTGGTATGCAATCTTTGTACTCGCTAGCACAAGTTTTTTCAATTAGCTCAGATGGAATTGAAAGGAGAATATGTGTGGATTCATATCCAAACTCACTAAAAGTTCTATCAGCACCTTTTTTTTCAATTTCTACTACCTTATACAGGCTTTCAAGCTGTCTCTCTATAATGCCAATATCTTCTAAAAACGGGCAAATTATTCTTATACCAATTAAATCGGTTAACAACAAAAAGTCTTTTTTCTCTTGTAATAGTTTATTATTCTTTCTGAGCTTCCTATAGTAACTTGCAAAGTCTTTTACACGAGACTTGTATGATGGCATTGATGTTAATTTTAACTTAGACTTTATGTCAGATTCAATTGAAGCAAGGAGTGATTCTAGATGAGGCCTATGCATTTCATGCAAAGCTCTAAGATCTTCTTTTGAATGTACTGAAGTGTTCTTTTTGCTTGTCATGATTATAGTATAGCACAACTGTATAAATATCGCAACAAAAAAAAACCTTCACGTATAAACGTGAAGGTTCTTATAAGCTAAAGTGCTTAATTATTCGCCAGCTTGGTCGTTACCAGTTACTTGACTTGAAAAAGCTTCTTCTCTTGCAAGATTGCTTTCTTCAACGAAACGGTTTACTTGAACATTACCAAACTTTGTAACTTCAAGAGCTTGTCTTCTGTCTTCTTGTTCTGTGATAATTCCCCATAGGTCTTCATCAAGAATGTCGCGTTCAGTTTGTGCAACAGCTCTGTCATAAATAATATCAACTTGTTTGAAATAACCGATAAAGTTTCCACCTTCGTGTGAACCATCTCTAGTTACTAAAAGACCTTCAAACTTAACAAAAGGAAGTCCTCTTGGGTATACAGGGTATACACGGATTTCACGATTTCTAATATCTGTTACGTAATCAGGGTTATTCCAAATGAGGTTTTTCCAACCATCAAAGTTTAATGTACCCATGTAGTATCTTCTTTCAATACCATCGTTGTCACTTAAAAGTACGTAGATAGCATGTGGATATTGATTACCTAAAGTTGTTAAAGAAATTGACTTAATTGTTCCTACGTTTTCAAGAACACCATAACCTACTGTATCATCAGCTTGTTTTCTGAATCGGTAAACACCAGGTACTTCTGTTCCTGGAACTTTTTGCCCATTTTCATCAATGTCTGCCATTGGTTCAAATGCAGGAATGTCAAATGCTGGTTGAATACGAGCGTTTGCATTTACTGGTGCAGTTGGGAAAAGAACACGTACACCCATTACGTTTAAACCTTCATAAGGTCCTGCAACGTTTGGTGCTGGTTTAACAACTGAGTTTCTCATATTAATAGTTGTCCGTGCTGAGTCATTTAAATGAACTTCCCAGTCTGGCAACGCAAGAGATGATCTCATCAATGCTCTTTGTGTTTCATCGAATGTCATTGATGAAACATCAGAAAAATCCATAGCTGTTCTTGAGTGAACTGTAGGATTTCCATCTTCACCGGCTACAATATCCGGCTCAAGGGCTGCAAAGTCTATAATCGTTGCTTTTTCACCGAAGGTGAAGCTCCCTGCAACTAGAAGTAAGACTAGCACAAATAACAAATACTTCTTCATTTAAAACTCCTTTTTATTGGTAGTAAAAATTCTTTTATATTCAATAGTTATAGGTTACACGCTATACAACATTTTGTCAATGCTTTTTACAATAAAAAGCAGCAATTTTGTTAATTTTGTGTAATCAAATTTCCCATTATGAATACTTTAATATTATCGACATACTTATAGTTTTTAAGTACATTTTTTTTTAATAATTCGCACGCAAAAAGCGTTTCTGAAGATTCATCTTCTTGAAATATAGCTTTTTCATTTAAATTTATGTAAAGTACATTATCTTCATTAACAAAACATGAAAGTGCTCTTGTGCCATTTGCAAACAGTGGCTTATAACGATTACTAATTGGACCAAGTAGCAGTTCATCTACAAAATATGAAATACTCTCTTGTGCAGTATTTCGAGGGATATAGCGATGTTCTAAGTATAAAACATCGTTATCCATAGATTCAAAAATAAAGGTAGCTCTACTGCCTGGAGAAAAAACAAAGTATAATGTAAGTGATACAATGAATACACCTACAACAACGTACATAAGAATTTTTTTTGGAAATGGTATGCTATCTAATAATTGTTTCATAATTCACCTTTTATTGAGTTGTTCCTGTAAAGCCTCTGGATTGTTCAAAATGAGTAACAAAGGCTGTAGTACCATTATATATGCCAAGCACTAATTTATTCAAGTAGTTTTTATCATAAAGTAAAGCTGCTTCTTCAGGATTAGAAATAAATCCAAGTTCAACTAGCACGCTTGGCATTTTTGCATTACGAACAACAAACCACTCTTCTTCTTTTAATCCTCTTGATGGACTTTGGTGCCCTATTTGAGCATCCATACCGTCATGAATGTATTTTGCAATAAGTATACTCTCTGTAGTAAACTCTTCTTCTAACATAGAATTAATTATGCTAGCTACCTCACCTTCAACATCTTTTGCATCTTCTTCATTAATTAAAGTGCGCCTATATCCAGGACTCAAGTACCATACTTCAAATCCTTTTGCTGTTTTATTTAATGCAGAATTTACATGAATCGAAATATTAAGTATAGCCTCATGTTCATCTAATTCAACTTCATTTGCAATATCTGTTCTTTCTTCTAGTTTTAAAAATGTGTCATCATCTCGTGTAAGAAGAATTTTTTTATCTGAATATATCTTAGATAATTCTGCATGCAATGCTTTTGCCACATACAGTGCAATATCACTTTCATGCTGTGTTACTGTTTTGCCATTTATAACATGAGTACCAACAGCACCTGGATCTTTGCCGCCGTGACCTGCATCAATAATAATTGCCCCTACTCTAAAATGAACCTCGGGGGGAAGTTCATTAAATAATTTTTCTGCAGTTGAAAAAAAATTGTCAGCTACGTATACAGAACCATTATAGTTAACGGGCATTGGAACTATAGCTGTTTTAGAATAATCAAAAACTATAAGAGGACTGTTTAGAGAGAAATTTAAAAAGTGTCCATTTTTTTCAAACATACCACTTGAGCTCATTGAATCCCAATATAACGAAGATTCAGTCTTAGTTGCAACATCTTGTAAACTCATATAGCCCTGAGGAATTTGTGCGCTGAGACTTACTAGTAGAAATAATACTAATATAATAATACAATTTCGCTTGAGCATTTTTCTTTTCCTCTTAATTAAGTGTATCACACAAATCAAATAAATAAAAGAGGGCACCTTGTATCCCTCCACGAATTAAACATGACCAAAAATTTGGAAGCGCGTTGTTTACTAGAGAAAAGTCAAAACTTTGTTTTTGCATATCAAAATGAGCGTTTATTTTATGTATAGTTTCCCCAAGAGAAATACCATTCCAGTCAAGTTCATCCTTATACTCTTCTAAAAACGACGGTAGACTAAGAGGAATTTTAGGCAATTCATTTTTATCAATGCTTTCTATTTTTTCGTATAGTGATTGAGGTAGATTAAATGCCGAAGGTGGAAAATCAGTAGAAAGATTTTCACATAGAAAGTCAATAGTTGTTTTGTCACCTTTTTCAATTGAAATGAGTGTTTCACCTATAAACTCTTTTGCAATTTTTTCAGCTTTTTTTCTATCACTACCTACACAAATAATATTGCCTGCTTTTTCAACATTATTTACAGGAAAAACAGCATTATCGCCTTTATTTAAGCGTGGTAGCACATCCATAATATTAGACTCACTTCCGTATGAAATATTTGAAACGCAACCAGGAATAGATAACCAAGCTCGTTCTATACTATGGTTAATGCATGGATAATCATATATAGCATCAAATCCATGAATATTGTCAAATATTTTTTTGCGTCCACTAAAAAGATCCTCTGGAGTATCTCCTAAAGAAATTTGTAAGGCTTGTTTTGTCAAATTAAGTTCCGATGCATAAGGATACGTCCAGCCAGACATATACCCCCCAGACAGTCTTCCTGCAATCTCTCCTATCATTGGTCCATTATTGGTAAGTTTTATATCGGCCTTTGCAGCGCCATGACTTAAACCTAGTGCTCTTATTCCTTGAACAAAAGTCTTTACTAGCGCTGCATAATCTGTGTTGTTACAAGAGGTAGGCATTGAGTGCCCCATTTCAATAAAATAAGGAGGAAAATATACATGCCTATCTGCAAAGCCTGTAATTGTAACTTCATTATTATAAACAAGGGCGTCAATTGAATACTCTGGGCCTTCCATATATTTTTCAACAATTACGCGCTCAGTTTTTGAATATTTCATTGCATCTTGTATAGATTCTTGTAACTCTTTTTTATTTCGAGCAAGTCTGCACCCTCTAGCACCCATATTATCACACGGTTTTACAACAATAGGATATGTTTGCTCTGAGGCAAACTGTAAAACATCTTCAAAATTTGTAGACTTTTTAACTTCAACAAACGTAGGTGACGGGGCATTATAGCTAGTAAAGCAAGATCTCATAACAATTTTATCACTCGCATTTAGCGCTGCATCAACAGTATGAGCTTTTAAATTACAAGCTTGTGCCACAGAAGAAACTGCAACAGAAAAATCTGTTCCTGCGGTAAACACTGCAGAAAAAGGGTTTTTAGCATGAATTTCCTCTGCTCTTTTAACAATTTTGTCTGTATATTTTAAATCAATAGTTTCAAAGTATTCACATTTATTTTTACAGAATGAATTTTCATTTCCATCAAATACCGTAACCTCAAAACCAAGTTCATGAGCTGCATCAATTGCAGGTTCTTGCATCAGTCCAGCACCTAGAATGAGTATATGCTTCATTTTATATCCTTATCTTTAACACAGTATACTTCAAAAGTATCGCCGAAACAAAGGATTTTTGCAAGCATTTTAATAATAAAAAGAGGTAGTTTTTGTAAAATTCTTGGATATCTATGCCTATGAATGCCAGTAAAAACAACTTTTTTCATAGAAAAACCATACTGACGCAAAATTTTCCTAGCAGACTTCTTATCCCAGATGCTAAAATGGTCATGCGGGCTTTGTGCAAAAAAGGAACTAGCATTAACTTTTCTGCTAATACCAAGCGCATTTGGTGTAGAAAATGCAAAAACTCCACCAGGAACAAGTAATGAGTTTACCTTTTTTAAAACTTCATCCAAATTTTGAAAATGCTCAATTACATACCACATGGTAACAACTCTAAACATTCCATTTTTTGGGCTATCTTTACCAAAAGCTTTTAATACATCAAATTTTGAAAAAGGTGAAGCTACTGCCTTAAATGATAAAGAATTGTTTACGTATTCTATTGCATCTATTGAAATATCGGTTCCATAGGGTACAAAAGATTTTTGGTTTGCTGCAGCTAAAAAAGGGCCATAAGCACAGCCAATGTCTAAAATTGTGTCGTCTATGTCATAGTTTTGACCATTTAGCACTTTTAGAATATTATCCATTCGAGCAAGCCCAAATTGCTTAATTTGTTCAAAATCATCTAAGTAGGTTTTTCCGTATTGGTTTTTGTATTCAGCAAAAAAATAGTCCTTTGCGTAGGCTTTTTCTTTTCTAACACAAAATGATATGTATGATAATCCACATTTACTACATTTTTTTATAGTTTTAACAGAATCTCGTGATATAACAGCGTTTTTGCTATTTACATCGTTGCAAACAGGGCAAGAATAACGTGTAGAAAGTGAGTACGCATCAATTAAACCTGCCAAAGTTTCTTTTGAATTAGCACAAAAAAGAGAGCGTAATGTATCACCATATAACGTATCCTTTTTTTGTAATATTCTTTTTATTTTTAACGGCGAACATTCATTTTTTTCTAAACATACAAGTCCATACTTTTTTGACAATTTTTTATGTATTGGGCTTGTAGCAACTGTAATAACAGCGCATCCTGCGCTCAGTGCTTCAAACGCTGTAAAGCCAAAATGGGTTATAACTAAATCATACTTATTAATTACTGAACTTAAGTTACTTATAGGCGATATTTTTGTACTGTCAATTACCACACTATTAGAACTAAGTACACACTGCAATGATTTATGAATTAGTTCTGAAAACTGTGCAGGGTCTTCCCCTCCAATACTTATGAGTACTTTTTCTATTTTAGAAACTGCACGCGATTTACATTCAGGTAATTCTAGCAAACGTGGATTAAAACAATTTTTATTTTTACCACTGTGTAATGAAGGCAAAATATCTAAGTTATAGTCAATATAGTTTGAATAAGTTTCCCCGTCATCAAGTGATATAATCTTTGCCAAACTATAAAGGTGTTCTACTAATTCTTTTTTATGCATAAACATATCTAATACAATAAGTTCATACTCATCTGGTTGTGGAAGTTCGTTTATAATTTGATATTTTCTTATTATACCAGTATCTATTGCATTTTGAATAAGGACATTGACCTCTACTGACGGTTCTTCGTATAAAAAGATGTTAGCATGTCTATTATGATTTTTGCGTAAATTTTCTACAAGTTTTAAGCTACGTCGAATATGACCTGTTCCTCTTCCTTTTTGTACAGTGGGAGCAATAAGAATAGGTTTTTTTTGAACATACGAAGACTGTAGTGCACGTAGAATTTGTTTAGCTTCATACGGATTTTGCACATTTTCGCTTTCTAAATAGTCATACATCCTTTGCGCCCTTCTATAATCAGCAATAGTATCTACCGTGGTTCGATGTTCTCCTTCACTATTTGCTATGGACCATTGTTCTGGAGCCTTTTCAAAAATACAGTTAAAAACGTCTGTATGGTTATACAAAGCAGGGCCGACGTGCTCATGGTCATAAGGATCATTGGTTGATAATTTTGCTTTTAAAAGTGAAGCTGCAGAAAAAGCTTCAACACCACTACCATGAGGAATATCTAAAAAAGCAAAGTAATCGCACTTATATTTTTGTATTTTTTTTAAGGTTTCTATTGCAGCTTCATAAAATAAAAACGGATTATCAGCTGTTGCACGCAAAATTATATCGGCTCTTGTGTGTTCAGCCAATAAACAATAACGTTCAAGAACATCTTGCTGAGGCCCTGCAAAGCAATGCCACCCTTCACTTTCAGCAATTGCAGATAAAACTGGATAAGATTCTTCATCACAGGCAACCCAATATTCATCCACAAGAACTTTTTTTAAACAGCGCAATGTCCAACGTAAAAGTTCTTTTTCTCCCAAACATAGCAATGCTTTATTTGGAAGTCTTGATGAGGCAAGTCGGCATTGTACAGCAATTATGGTCATTCTCCACCAACTATTGGTAATGTGGGTACTTGTTCTTTCCAATACCTTACAAGCTTTGTTACATCAGTTTTAAATCTAAATTTGTTTGTGCTTACCCAATTTCTAGCATCTTTAAAAACACTGTATGCCTCAAATGGATTTCCAGGATAGCGCATACTAAATGAAAAAAATTTTGAAATAGGAATGTATGAATAATCAGTATTAAACGAAGGAGCACAATTTTTTAAGAAAAATCGCAACTGGGTTATATCTGCCGTTGTGTCTTCAAAGGGTGAGCCTTCTTCATATTTTACTTTCCATTGTGTACTTATTTGAATTTTTTCACCCCATAGCCAAGCTCGCAAAGAAAAATCTAAGTTTTGCCAATACGGATTTGTTATGGTATAGTCATATCCACCTAGCTGCATAAATTTTTTGCAATTATATAAGCCAATAAAATCAAAAGGATAGAGGGTTTTTGCACCATCTTGAGTTGGATTTTTAGGCAAAATAGAAAAAGATGTATTATCAATAACAGGATTCATTTCTATAGGTAAAGCGTTAAGTGATGATGATTGTAGTAAAGGGCTTATACACAAACAATCAAAATGTATGAGTTTTTCGTATGTTATAGAATTTATAAAGTTTTGTGTAAAATGTATATCATTCCAAACAACTAGAGCATAAGGACAACTACATTCTTCTATCCCAATATTAATCATATCTCCAATGCTTAGTTTTTCTAATGGCACTATAAACTTAACTTGGGGATATCTATGTGCGAAGTCTTCCAAATTATAACTTAAACTTGAACTTTCGATTGAAATAACTTCGCTAAAACCTATCCGTAAAATATTATCAATATTTTGTTGCCTATAATGATTATTTCCTCGATTTAACAAAATTAGAGAACATGGGATTTTTGATGTGTAAACATATTCTTTGTCCTCTGAGTTTTCACCTCCAAGAACAGTACGTTCTATTTGGCGTTCATTAAAAATTAAAGGTATAGTATTCATCACTTTTCTCACATTGTCCAATATATTTTTCATCAATTTGTTGTGCTAAACGAATTTCACCTCTAGCCCAAATTGTTGAAAGATCTTCTTCAAACGCATTACCTAGAACAGAACCTTCTGTTTCTAGTGCAAAAGCAGCAGCTTTACAACGAACTACGGTACCGTCAAAAAGAATGTTCATATCACGTTTTATATGCCAACAAGGATATCGTTTTGCAGGAGATAAATCTGCAGGGCGAACATCGTCTAGCAAACCAGAAAGTGGGTCAAACTTCTGTACTATTAAGTCTCCTGTTCCATCTTGAGTCCACTTTCTAAAAAAGCTTTCTAACTGATCTTCATTACAATTCATACGAACCATCTGTGGATACACAGCATGAGGAAAAAATTCTTTTAATTGTTCAATGGTCTTTAGAACTTCATCAAAACTAGAGTTAGAGCCTTCACTTAAATGCACATGATTATACATTTTACTATCTGTTGCATCTAGTCTTATTATCCAATTAAGTGTTCTTTGTCCATTAGGCCGTACTGGATTATCTCCAACGAGTGCTTTTACAGCAGTTATCATTTCATTCGAGATTTGAGTACCATCGGTTTCTATAAGCAAACTTATTTTGGGACATTCTAAAACAGCGCTTACAAATGTCAAGAAATCTTTGTGGTAAACAGGGTCAGAAAAAAATGACAAACTTACAACTGCATCTTCAGAAAACGCCTCAATTTTTTTTATTACCTTTTTAAAATTTTCTATTGACATTTCGTCATCGCCAAGAGATGGCTCATAAACTGTTTGTAGCTTTGTTGAAGAATATGCTTGTATTGCATAAAATGCTGGTAAGGTTCTTTGAACAGACGAAGCTTTTTCAGCAATACTTGAAAGAGCTATAGCATCATTAATTTCTTCTTCAGCAATGTCGAAAAGTCTTTCACAAGCAAGCGTATTTCTTTTATTTGAACAAGCAAGGTGCAAGCGTAGATATCTCCAGTCGTGATTTGAAATATATGTTTCAATTTCAAATGAATTAATATCAGTTTTTATAACTGAAAAAAGCGAATCACGTTGAAGTGAAGCATTTTCGAATCCCTTTGCTTTTGCTAAATTCAACAAAATTGATACCGTACCAGAGTGTATGAGTTCAGGCGATAATCCATATGGAAACCCTTCAGCAAAAGTGTATTCTGCTTTATAATCCTCATGATACTCTATGAGTTTTTTTGTAATATCTGTATTTAAAAAAGGACAGTCAGCCCATGAGAAAATTGCATAATCAGCACTATTTTTAGATAGAATATCACTTAGTTTTTCTAAAAAAAGAATTAAACTTGTGTTGCCATTTACAGTAATGTCTTTTTCTGCAATAAATTCTATTTGAGTAGTATTTAAAGATTTTGCCCAGTCCGTAGATCGTTCTACAGCCGACTTCGAGTTAAAAAGTTTTTGATGCGCATACCCTTCTTCAGAGGGAATATATAAGATTACCATATGTTTCATACTATCATAATATCGGCTATTATGCTAGTTTCTTGAAGATAGTTCTTAAAAGACAACATTAAATGTTGTAATAAAAAAAGCTCAAGAGAAAATCTCTCTTGAGCTCTATACTACATATATTGTTGCACTATTCTTTTACAGCGCCTGCGACCATACCACCAGCAATATACTTTTGAATATATGCAAAGACTAGCATTGTGGGCAATATAGATACAACCATACCTGCACAAAGCGCACCCCAGTTAATATCAAATTTCATAATAAATGAATTTAATGCAACTGCAAGTGTTTTTAAATGCTCAGAATCTATAAACATAATAGACATAAAAACTTCGTTCCAACATTGTACAAATGCAAACAAGAATGTAGATGTTACCCCTGTAATCATTACAGGAATAATAATTACAAATATGGAATATAGTCTTGAACATCCATCTATCATAGCTGCTTCTTCTAGAGCACGGGGAATTCTTTGGAAAAATCCACGTAGTGTAATTGTACAATAAGGTGTTAACATTGCCATGTACAGAATCATTAATACAGGTAACTTATTTATTAGCCTTAAATTTCCCATTAGTTCATATAAAGCTGGTAGTAATAAAAACATTGGTATCATTTGAGTTAACAAGAAGCCCAACATTATTGCACCTTTTGCTTTAAACTTAAATCTAGCTAAGGCATATCCGCCAAATATTGCTAAAAGCATTGCAGCGGCAGAACCAATAACCGCAACTATTAAACTGTTTAAGAAATAACGGCCAAAGTTTCCAATTATAAAAATTTCTGCATAATTTTCCCATGTAAAGGGATTTGGCAAATATTGAATTGGGAACGTGTAAATACTTTGCTTATCTTTAAAAGATGTAAGTGCAATCCACAAAATTGGTCCAACAACCGCTAAAAAATATCCTATTAGTGCCAATACTCGTAAGGTGCCTGGAATTTTTGAAAGTGCTTTATTTTTTTTCATTAAAAATCTCCCGCGTCTTCGAATTTAGTAACTTGCAAATAGAATATTGCATAAGAAAGTAATATTGCTAAAACAACAACACTCACTGCAGATGCTTGTCCGTAATCCTGATTAAACATAAGTAAGTCAAGTGTGTATGTTGTTAATATATGAGATGAACCAGCAGGCCCTCCATTCGTCATGGTGTAGATCAAATCTGGGAAGTTTAATATCCATATAGCTCGCAACAAAGTTGTTAAAATTAATACTGGTTTAATAAAAGGCAGTGTTACATGCCAAAACTTACCAAATGAAGGACATCCGTCAATGTCAGCAGCTTCATACAGTTCTAAAGGCACAGACTTAAGTGCAGCTTGAATCATAATAGCAAAGAAAGGAATTCCATACCAAATATTTGCAATAATTACAGACCATAAAGAAATATTTACATCAGAAAGCCAAAGAATTTGTTCCTCAATAAAGCCAAAACGCATTAATATATCATTTATAGCACCAGATTGTCCATTCATAAGCCAGCGCCAAATTAGACCAATTAAAAACCCTGAGATTGCCCACGGTACATATACAATACCTTGATACAATCCACTTAATTTGAATTTGTTTCGCAAAAGCATTGCGAGTAAAAACCCCAATGAAAATTGAAAAAACAGAGACACAAATACCCATAAAAATGTATTTAATAATATCTGCGGGAATTGAGGGTTAGAAAAAATAACTATAAAGTTATCAAAACCATTAAAATGACGATCAAAAATATCCCAAAGTGTATATTTTTGAAACGCCATTACGATACCTCTAAAGAGAGGATATATAATTAGAATACCTACAACAACTATAGCTGGAGTGAGCATTCCTGTAATAACTCGTGTTTCAGAGTTTTTTTTATTATTTTTCATAAAATTACCATGAATTATTTTTTATATAGCACAAAAGCTAGGTGCCGTAATAACGACACCTAGCTTCATTTAGAAAATAAAAATTACTTTTTATTTAGCATTTGCTCTTTGTTCTAACCAAAAAGAATCCCAACCAGCTAGCACGTCTTCAACACTTACAGATCCTGTAAGAAGTAGTTGTAAGTCGTTATCAGCGCGTTTTGAATATTCACCCCAACCTTGATATTGTTGTGGTGCAATTGCAGATACCCAAACGTCTGGAGTTGTTGTCATTGTTAAGTAAGGAGCATAAGGTCCTTCAGAAAAGAATGGATCTTCAGATGCTGTTGTGTGAATTGGAAGTAAACCTGTTGCTTTTGAGAACTCTAGGTTGTTTTCTTCATTTGAAAGGAATGCAATAAGTTTCCATGCAGCTTCAGGATTTTTTGAATATGATGTCATACCCCAACCTGCGTATCCCATAGGACCATAGCATTTTCCACTAGGACCAACTGGAAGAACTGCTGTTCCCCAAGTACCTTCTTCCATTCTTTGCTCAGCTATAGCAATAACTTCAGGATCTTGAATAAGCATTTGTGTAACACCTGATACAAATCCTTCTACCATTTCAGTGTATGACCAGTTTAATGAATCTGGTGGTGAAGCTTCTTCATAAAGTTTAATGTAATCATAAAGAGCATCAACAGCTTCAGGTTGAGAGAAAATAGTTGAACCATCTTCTAAAAAATAACCTTCGTCAGTATTTATGTCGCCTCTAACATATGCTTGAATTTGCATATCTGCATACCAGTGTCCACCACGGCCGCCACGGAAAGAGTAACCATATTTTCCAGATTGTGAATCAACTAGTTTTGCTCCAGCTTCTATAATTTCATCATAGTTAGTAGGAACTTCTAAGCCTGCTTCATCAAATGCTGCTTTGTTATAAAGCATAATTCTGTGATAAAAACCATAAGGGATAAGATATGCAGCTCCACCTACGCGACTTACATCCTTAGATGTTTCTGAAAGAAAAGTTTCTTTTCCATCCCAAGTATTATAATATTCATCCATTGGTGCAACGAATTTATTATTTACAAATTGTTTTACAGTTTGATCTCTAACTTCTAGAACATCAAGGGGCTGTTTTTGCAAAAGCATTTGTGCAATTTTATCATCTGCATTTGCAAGAGGTGGCGAAATTAATTCAACTGTAATTCCTGGATTTTCAGCTTCAAATTTGTCTAGTAAGCCTCTAATAACCTCAGTACGAGCTGGGCTTGTTAAGCTTTCAACCATTGTCAATTTAATTTCTCCGTCATTGCCACCACCAGCAAAAACAACACTAGAAATTAATACCATCATTAAAATCAACGCGATTTTTTTCATGTTTTCTCCTCCATATAGAGATATGAGTTTTGTATTTTTAACACTTATTAAGTGTAAATCAGATTTGCATAAAATGCAAGTTTAAAATTCGCTTTTTAAACATTTTTTTAATATTACATGATAAGTTAGATATTACAATATAGTAATCTTGACTTTTTAAATATAGTAATATATAGTTGAAAAAATTATATAACACGAGGAAAACATGGAAAAGAAAAATTTAGAATATATTTGTGCACATTTAGGTGAAGAAGAAAAATTACACAATGCAGTAACTCCCCCATTATTTATGAACTCATTGTTTGTATTTGATTCAATGGATAGCTATTTTAATTATGATCCTTCACAAGAAAATCAATATATGTATACAAGGGTATCAAATCCTACAGTAGCTTTAGTAGAAAAGAAAATTGCAGCAATTGAAGGTGGCGAAGCTTGTGCTGTATTTGCATCAGGTATGGCAGCTATTTCTAATGCGATTATGCATTACATGAAAACAGGTGACCACATTATCACAATTAAAAACGTGTATGGCCCAACACGAACATTTATAACTGAAAACCTTGTTTCGCTAGGTATGGAGCATGATTTTATAAATGATGATGATTCTGATGGTATTATTGCAGCTATAAAACCAAATACTAGCGTTATATACCTTGAAAGCCCATCATCTTTAGTTTTAGAATTACAAGATTTAGAAAAAATTGTTAAAGTTGCTAAAGAAAAAGGAATTGCAACAATTATTGATAACACATGGGCTGCAGGTGTATACCAAAAACCAGTTGATCTTGGCATTGATATTAGTATACAAACATTGTCTAAGTATTTAGGTGGACATTCCGACGTAGTTGGAGGATGCGCTGTTGGTTCAAAAGAAGTTATTACAAAGTTAAAATCACGCGAAAGAGAAATTTTTGGTGGAATACTCGGAAACTTTGAAGCATGGCAAGTACTTCGTAGCATAAGAACATTTCCTTTAAGGCTTGAAAAGTCTTCTGCAAATGCCCAAAAAGTAGCAGAGTATTTAGAGTCAAGAAAAGAAGTTAGACGTATAAACTATCCAGGTGTTAAGTCATATCCTCAATATGAACTAGCACAGGCACAACTTACAGGAAGTTCAGGACTCATGAGTTTTGAGCTTGATGCAAGCGTTGAGAAAACAATAGCTTTTTGTGATGCCTTAAAAATCTTTCAAAAGGGTGTTTCATGGGGTGGCTTTGAATCGCTTGCAATTATGCCTTGCTACAAGCTAAGCGATGAAGAAGCAAAAGATAGGCATAGCTCACGAAACTTGATAAGAATATACTGTGGACTTGAAAACGCTCAAGACTTAATTAACGATTTAGAAAACGCTTTTAAAGTTTTGTAGTCAATTCATATAATAAAACACTTGCAGCTTGGGCGACATTGAGACTTTCAATCCCTTCGCCCTTGCTTGCAATACCTGGTATTTTTACCAATATATCACAAGATTTTTTAACCACTTCACTAATACCATGTTCTTCATTCCCCAAAACAAGTGCGCATGGTAAAGTTTCGTATGATTTTTGTTTTAGTACCTTTTTCAGATTTTGTAGCGTATTTTCTGTACGGACATCAGTACCAATACTTACAAATTTCCCTTTTAAATCACCCAAAAGCCTATTTATAGATTCAGCTTTGTAAATACGTACAAAATCCATACCGCCTTTTGCAATTCTATAAGTTGAAGTAGTTATTGAGCTTTGAGCATCATCAGTTGCTATAATAATATTTTTTAGTCCAAAAAAAGCGCAAGAGCGAACTATAGCACCAAAGTTATTGGCATTAGATATCCTATCAAGCACTAATATTGCTTCATTTTCTTGTGCAATTTTTTGAACCAATGGAAAGGAAATATCTTTTATGATTGGTTTTGAAATCATTGCAACAACACCTTCATGATGTGTGGAGCCTGACAATTTCTCTAGATCAATGTTTTCAACCAAGTTGTAAGGTTTTTTATTTTCTGCAAGCTCTTTACAAAGAGATGAAAAATCATTTCGTCTAGCTTCAGTAAAATAAAATCTTGTTATAAGATGAGGATTATATTTCCCCAGTGATATTACAGCTTCCTTGCCACATACAGCAAGTTCATTAAATTGTTTATTTTTCATAAATTTATCCTTTTATAATCTTTTTCTTCCAACACGGCGCCACTTATTGCGACTACGCTACTTGCGAAAACATTCGCTCTACGAACCGATTCTACGAGATTATAACCTTGTTTTAATCCTGCAATAACTGAACCAATATGACAATCTCCTGCCCCAATGGTATCAACGACAGATGCAGGATATCCTTTTATTACTGATATTTCACCATCTTCAAGGACAAGTGCTCCATCTTGTCCAAGTGTAACAATAACAGAATTATCGGTGAGTTTATATAATTTTAATGCAGCATCTTTCACATTATTACATTGTGTATATTCACACGCTTCTGTATCATTTAAATGAATTACTGGCTTAAGTGCAAAAAGTCTCTTTAGCCTACTTTGCTCTATATGATTAATTCTTGGACCCACAGCAAAAAATATTTGAAACTGTGGGTTTTCTTCTAAATACTCAACAATTTCAATACCTGTAGGGTCTTCTACTTCAATTCCACAAATATACACAGAATCAACTGTATTTGGGTCTATACACTTCATCCATTCCTTTTTAAAAATGTATTCTGCCCCATGATGAGAAAGAAAAGTACGCTCTCCATCATTTTCAACAAGGCAATAGCAACACCCATTTTCAACATCTTCTAGTCTTATAAATGGTTGTATACCTTTTTTCAATAGTTCACGCTCTACATATTCTCCGTAAATACCTTTTCCTACCGGAGAACAAAGTGTATAGGGAACATTCTCTAAATGAAGCATATTTGATGCGTTATAAGCACACCCACCAAGACTTTGTATTTGACTGAGAATATTTACATCTTGAGATTTTGTTGGAAGACTTGGAATTCCTATTATAACATCTACAACAGTTGATCCAATTACAAGTGTTTGTTTCATATATTACCCTATGCTTTTAATTACCACAGCCATATCTAAAATTCCTAATGCTAAATAGTCATACTCTATATTATATTTATCTACGAACTCTTGAAATGCTTTATACTCATGCTTTTGCCAATTTGGGTAATTTATGTATTCATCAAATACAATGACTGTACCTGGCTTAATTTTACTTGCAAGCAAATCTAATACAGTCTTAGTAGATGAATAAAGATCGCAGTCAATATGCAAGAAAGCAACATCTCTTTCTTCATCCATTAAAAAAACTGGGAGGGATTCATTAAACCAGCCTTTTATTAGTTCCACAT
>CAYJKA010000020.1:0-13518 GCA_964370655.1 uncultured Treponemataceae bacterium
GAAAAAAATATAGAAAAAAATATAGAAATAATTTAAAATTGAAAAAGGGTTGCTTTATTATTCTCTTAAGAATTTTAAAGACAACCCCTTCATCATTACATAGGAACCATATAATACTTTTACAATTATTGCATTGCATCTCCCGCTATAGATTCTACAGCGATTCCTTTTTTGTAATTTTCAATATATCTTTCAAAGCCCTTAACATCATCATTATTAGGATGTATGGTACTTCCTTCTGAGCCTGCAAATATTTTTGAAGTCAAATATGATTGCAATGTTTCATTTGTATCTTTATTTAACATAAAGCTTGCAAGCACTGCAATTCCCCAAGGGCCACCCTCGCCTGCTGTTGACATAACAGCAATTGGAATATTTAAAGCATCAGCCATAATTTTTTGTCCAACTTCTGGAGTTTTAAAAAGACCTCCATGACCAAGAAGCGTATCTAATGAAACACTTTCTTCATTAAACAATATATCCATACCAATTTTTAATGTAGCCATTGTTCCATAGATTTGAGAGCGAGCAAAGTTTGCAAAAGACATTTTAGAATCAGAGCGTCGCAATAAAAGTGGTACACCTTTTTCAACTTTAGTAATTGGCTCTCCTGCAAAATAGTTATAACTAATTACGCCATCACAGTCGCTTTCACCTTTAAGAGCTTCTTGATAAAAAATATCGTACAATTGACCTTTTGTAATACTTGCATTAGTTAGTGAAGTAATTTCATAAAACATTTTAAGCCAAGCATCTAGTTCTGATGTACAGGTATTACAGTGTACCATTGCAACAGGGCTTGCACACGGTGTTGTTACCATATCAATTTCTCTATGCAATTTTTTTAATGCTTTTTCCAAAACAATCATAGCAAAAATGCTTGTACCTGCAGAAACGTTACCTGTTCTTTGTGCAACACTGTTTGTTGCAACCATACCGGTTCCAGCATCACCTTCAGGTGGACACATTTGAATACCTGCTTGGAATACTCCAGTAGGATCGAGTAATTTTGCACCCTTTTCTGTAAGCACTCCTGCTTTTTCACCAGCAACTAAAACTTTTGGAAAAATCGCTATTATATCTTGTGTAAAACCGTTTACCTTTAATAGGTTATTAGACTTTGCAATAAGAGTTGCGTCAAAATCTTTTGTAGTACTATCAATTGGAAACATCCCAGATGCATCACCAATTCCCAGTACTTTTTCACCAGTTAGCTGCCAATGCACATAACCAGAAAGCGTAGTTAAGTAATCTATTTCTTTTGTATGTGTGTCATTTTCAATAACACATTGATATAAGTGAGCGATACTCCATCGTTCTGGAATGTTAAACTGAAGTTCTTCGGTTAAGACTTCTGCTGCCTTTACTGTATTGGTATTTCGCCATGTTCTAAATGCTGCAAGTTGTTCTCCATTTTTATCAAATGGTAAGTATCCGTGCATCATTGCACTTACACCCATTGCATCTACAGTTGTTAAGGTTTCACCTGTTTTATCTTTATAATCGTTTGAAACTTTTGCAAAAGCATCTTGAATACCTTGCCAAACTTTTTCCAACGAATATGTCCAATAACCATCAATTAAGCTGTTTTCCCAGTCATGCGCACCACTTGCAATTACTGATCCTTTATCGTCAATTAATACGGCTTTAATTCGGCTTGAACCTAGCTCTATTCCTAGAGTTTTGTTTTTAACTCCCATACCATCTTTCTCCTTTAGTATATAAAAATATTTTTAGTATTAGTAAATAATTGAAATATTATCACACGAAATATTTATTTTGTCAAGTTTCTCTATTTTTCTTATTTTGTAAAATAATGACATTTTGATATACATATTTTACTTGCAAACAAAGGTGTATATAATGTATACTTATTACAATTATTGGAGGATTACATTGCAAAACTTTGAATACTACGCACCAACTAAGGTTATCTTCGGAAAAAAAACAGAGCAACAAGTGGGATCACTTATTAAAAAAACAGGATGCAAAAAAGTGCTTGTACACTACGGTGGGCAAAGTGCTAAAAAATCAGGCCTTTTAGAAACTGTATTCACATCATTAAAAAATGAAAACATAGAATATATTGAATTGGGAGGCGTTGTTCCAAATCCAGTTCTTTCTTTGGTAAGAAAAGGCATAGAACTTTGCAAAACCAATTCAGTTGATTTTATTCTTGCAGTTGGAGGAGGAAGCGTAATAGATTCTGCAAAGGCTATTGCTTATGGAGCCACAACTGATAAGGATGTTTGGGATTTTTATTTAAAAAAAGCCGAAGCAACTTCATGCCTTCCTATTGGAAGTATTCTAACAATTTCTGCTGCAGGAAGTGAAATGAGTGCAAGTTCGGTAATTACAAATGAAGTTGGTTTAATAAAACGCGGTTACAGAAATGATTTATGCAGATGTATTTTTTCTATATTAAACCCTGAACTTACAATGAGCTTGCCCGAATGGCAAACTATGAGTGGCGTTGTCGATATACTTATGCATACTTTAGAAAGGTATTTTTTCCAAGATTCCCACTCTGAAGAAAATTACTGTGAAATGACAGATTTCATCGCAGAGGGTTTAATAAAAACAACAATGCATAATGCCTTTATCTTAAAAGACAATCCAAATAATTACAAAGCAAGAGCAGAAATAATGTGGGCTGGAAGTCTTTCACATAATAATTTAACACAATGTGGGTACAGCCAAACAGACTGGGCTTCACACCAAATAGAACATGAACTGAGTGGTATGTTTGACGTAACACATGGAGCAGGTCTTTCTGCAATTTGGTCTACATGGGCAAAATATGTAGCAAATGAAAATTATTCACGATTTGCAACATTAGGCCGAAATGTGTTTGGTATTGATACGAATGATGACAAAGAAGCTGCCCTATTATGTATTGAAAAAATGGACGCTTTTTTTGAGTCTATAGGAATGCCAACAAGAATATCAAAACTAGGGATACATTTAACAGAAGAGCAAATTGAAGAACTTGCTTTTAAATGCTCATTTGAAAAAACACGTACAATTGGCACTTTTAAAACATTACAGTTTGAAGATATGAAAAAAATATATACACTAGCAAAATAGGAAAAGAACATGCACACATTAATTATTTATGCTCATCCGAGTGAAAAAAGTTTTACCTTTAGCGTAAAAAATTTAGTAGTTGAAGAATTGAAAAAAAAAGAATGGTCTTTTGAAGTATCGGATTTATACAAGCAAGGTTTTGTTACCGATATGAGTGAAGATGAATACATTAGAGAAGCCTTTTATGAAGGCGAAAGGCCTCTTGCAGATGAAGTTCTAAAGGAACAAGAAAAAATACTAAAGGCAAAAAACATTATTTTTATATACCCTGTATTTTGGACTGAAGCGCCAGCAAAACTTGTAGGATGGTTTGACAGAGTTTGGACTTTTGGTTTTGCCTACGAAAATTGTGTTATGCCTAAATTTGAAAATGTTCATTTTTTAGCAATTGCGGGAAACACTGTAGAGCACCTTAGAGATAAGGGATTTTCAAAATCTATGGAAACAGTAATGTGCGGAGACAGAATTGGTACAAGGGCAAAAAACTGCAAAATGCATATATTAACTGAAACATCAAGAGGTATGCCAAACAGGGATACCATGATTGAAAAACATCTTAAAACGGTTTCTGAGCTTATACAGTCTTTATAACTGTAAACATAAAAGGCCCCGTTGATGGTGAAATCAACGGGGCCTTCTGTATGTTTACACTAGCTTTTAATAAATATCAAATTTGTGTACTGTAGTTGAGGTATACGTTTTTCCTTTCTTTAATATACAAGAAGGGAAATCTGGCTGATTTGGGCTATCAGGGTAGCATTGTGTTTCTAAACAAAAACCTGTATGCTTTTTATAAGGAAGCCCATTTCTACCACATTCAATGTCTAAGAAATTACCAGAATAGAACTGTACTCCTATTTGGTCGGTATAGACTGTCATTACGCGCTTACTTGTAGGTTCTTTTACTTCTGCGCAAAGACGTAGCCCATCTTTTCCACCGTTAAGGCAAAAACAATGATCATAGCCGCCAGCAGTTTTTATATCTTTTCCAACCGTTTTTGGTTTTCTAAAATCAAAAGCTGTATCTTGTACAGAAGCAATTTCTCCTGTAGGAATAAGTTCACTTCCAACTGGTAAATAATGGTCTGCATTTATCATCATATTATGAGATAAAACATCTCCCCTACCTTTTAAGTTATAGTAGGAATGGTTAGTTAAGTTTATTGGCGTATCTGCATCAGTTTTTGCTTCATAATTCATTACTATTTCATTTGACTTAGTTAGAATATAAGAAACTTTTAATTTTACATTTCCAGGAAAGCCTTGTTCTCCATCATGACTGGTTCGAGTAAAACAAACTCCTTTTCCGCCTTTAACCTTTATAGCTTCAGCTTTCCAAACCATTCTGTTATAGCCATCAAAACCACCATGTAAGCTATGTTTACCATTATTTACATCTAAGGAATAATCAATTCCGTTTAAACAAAATGTAGAGTTTGCAATTCTATTAGCAAAACGGCCAACAAAAGAACCAAAGTATGTAGAAGTATCTTTTATATATCCATCAAGAGTTGAATAACCTAACACAATATCGTCTTTTCTACCTTTTCTGTCTGAGTCAGTTGAAGAAGGTACAATAATACTTGTAATAATACACCCATAATTTGTTACAGAAAATGACATTGTGTCATTTGATATCGTATATAAATATACTTTTTCCCCATTACTTAGAGTACCAAAGCGCTGTTCCTTTATTTTCATTATATTCCTCCTGTAGCAGTTTTATCCGATTTGAATAAAAGCCTTTTTTTAATTTCCTTACCATTGTATCATAAGTTATTTTTTCTGAAAAGGTGGAGATGGTTTGTTTTTTAGAATAACTTACACTATTTATCTGTTAATACTTTAGTTTTTTTTTTCGATAATGTATACGTAGGAGAATTTATGAAAAATTTTAGTAGATTTTTACCGGTTTCACTCGCAGCAATCCTTTTTGTTTCTTGCGTTACAACATCTGAAGTACCAGAAGAACAAACTCCAATGAGCATTCAAGAACTTATTGTTGCAGGTAAAACCGATGAGGTTCAATCATTATTTCAAACACAAGCTGATATAAACATGGTTGACGAAAATGGAAATACTGCATTACATACTGCAGCCAGCGTAAATAATGCTGACATAGTTTACTTTTTATTATTTAAAGGTGCAAATACTGAAATAAAGAATAATAATGGAGATACTGCACTGCATTTGGCAATAAAGAATGATGGTGTTGATTCTGCAGTTCTTTTAGCAGCTATTGGAAACAATGTTTTTGCCCGAGATGGAGAAGGAAACACAGCGTTAGATCTAGGTCTAAAAAAAGGAACAATGTTTTTTGAGGCTCTAATTACTCAACATACTGGTAACCTTCAAGATGTACAAGGGACATCTGTTGTTCACTATCTTGTGCTTAATAGAAATATTCCAGGCATTGAATATGCAATTAGTAATAAATTGGAACTATCAATTAAAGATGTACACGGTGTTACACCATTGTTACTTGCATACAGCCAAAAAGACCCTGAGTCAGTTGAAATTGCAGCAAAACTTATATTAGGAAATGCAGCTCCAGAAAGAGGAACATATAGTTTTTTTGAAGATGCTGTTAAAATGAGAAATCCATCATTGCGTTTTGATGAGGGCCAGACCCCATTACATTTAGCTGTAATACAGGGTGAAGATAATATCGCTAACTATTTACTCAAAGAAGGTGCTTCAGTAAACGCAAAAGACAGTTCAGGCGCAACTGCTTTGCATGAAGCTGTTCGCTATGGTCAAACTAATATTGTTGAAAAACTTCTTAACGCAGGTGCAGATGTAAATGCACAAGATGCAATGGGTAAAACACCATTACTTATTATAACACCAGAAGAAAATCAATTTCCTATTTATGAGCTACTATTAACTAATGGAGCAAGAATAAACGCAACAGATTCATTTGGTGACACTGCATTACACATAGCATCACTGACAGAAGCTAAGACAGATGTTTTAGAGTATCTTGTATCAAAAGGTGCAGACATTAATGAACGTAATAAAAAAGGTGTTACACCACTTGCACAGGCAGTTGAAAAACGTATAGCTGAACATATTGAGTTTTATGCAAGAAAAGGCGCAGATATTTACGCAGCAGATATTGATGGCATTTCTCCTCTGTATCGTTCACTTGATGCTGGTGTAGATATGACAAAGCAATTAATTAATTCTCAAAATATTTCTCTCAGAGATTCTATGGGGAATACTGCCTTACATATTGCTATTGCAAAAAATGCAGATTTAGAGCAAATAGCTTTTTTAATTGATATGGGTATTGATGTAAATGCTCGAAACAGAAATGGCCACTCACCTCTTTATCTAGCCGTTCAAGATAATAATCGCTCGATTGGTGAAAAACTTTTAGCAAGTGGCGCTGATGTCTTTTCAACCGATAGCGAAAATTCTTCACCACTTAGGCTAGCACTTACATGGGGTGGAGATGTACAAGATTGGGTACTAACATCTGAAGTTATACGAGCAAAAGATGGAGCGGGTAATACTCCACTTCATTATGCTGCTGAATGGAATTTAAATGCTGCTGTTACAAGCATAATTGAAAAAGGTGGGCACATTAATGCTCAAAACAACAATGGTGAAAGCCCTCTTTTCAATGCTGTAAAAGCAAATAATATTGGAGCTATTGAAATACTATTAAAAAATGGCACAGACAAAAATTTGCGAAACTATTTAGGCGATACTATTGTTCACTACAGTGTTCGATGGGAAGCTCAAGACGCTGCACGTTTAGCAATTTCTAATGGATATGATGTAAATGCTAAAAACTTATCGGGTAAAACAGCACTACATCAAGCTGCGCGAAATGGCAAAACTGAAATGATTGTATTACTGTTACAACAAAGAGCAAATATTCACGCTGCTGATACAGCTGGACGCACACCTCTTATGGACGCAATACAAGCACAGAACATACAAAATGTGAGACTATTAATTGCAAATGGAGCTAGCACATCAATTCCTGAAATGTATGGCCGAAATGCTTATCATGAAGCAGTTGAAACAGAAAACCTTGAACTAATAAAGATTATTAGTGATGCAGGAGGAAACCCACTTGCGCGCGATACACATGGAAGAACCCCTCTTTCACTGGTATTTGACAAGAACTTAAGTCTTGTTGAAGCTGTTTTAGCAGGTGACTTAAATTTAACTGATTCTGATGGGAATACGCCTCTTCATATTGCAGTAATCAATACTACAAGCGATGAAATTCTAGAATACTTAATAAATATAGGCTATTCACCTGATAGAAGAAATAGTGAAGGTAGAACTCCTTTATTGTTAGCAACACAAAAGGGTTCGCTAAAAGTTGTTGAAGAGTTCTTAAAAGTTGGTGCAGATCCTTTTATTATGGACAACTCAGGACAAAGTGCCTTAACATTTGCAATACAAAATAATACAGAAATGTTAAACATTATTGTGCAGCTAGCTGGTACAAAAAGAGATATTGCAGGTGAAACAATACTACACTATGCAGCTAGAGAAGCAAATTATGAAACAGTTCAACGCCTAATTTCAATGGGACTAGACAAATCCATTAAAAATATTTCAGGCGAAACTGCCTATGATATTGCTTTACGGTGGGACCAAGATGAAATTGCATCATTGCTAAAGTAAAAATTGCGGGGCTACTCATTGAGTAGCCTCTTTTTTGTCGATTTTACTAGACAGTTTAATAATAATTCTAGAAAAAATTAGCATAAAAGTTGAATAATGATTACTCTACAATGTATGCCCATGCAATATTAGAGTGCCATTCACCCGATTTGTTTCCAGTGTCATAAAACTCAAATGCTGCCTCATTTATTTTCCTTCCAGTTAAATCGCTTAATTTAATTTGCAAACAAACAACATTTCCTTTGTCTACTTCATTTACAATATCTTTAATGCCACTTTGCATGTTAATAGGAACCATACTCTCTAGGGAGCTAAGTATACCTTTCTTAGTTTCATGGCGTATCACTTTTGTTTCAAAATCTATTGTACTCCAGTCTCCACTAGCAAATAAAATTCGACTCAACTCATACGGTTCTTTAGTGTTCCTTTTTTCAATAAACACAAAACAATGTTCCTCTGTTTCAACAAAACCAACACTACCTAGAACAAAATGTGGCGCCGGGCGAGACATTGAATACACAGAAATTACGAAAGAGAGCGTGAACAACATAAAAATAATTTTTCTATTCATATTACTATTTTAACAATTCAAAAAAATTAGTCAATGCAACATCGCAATAAATCTATGGTTGTCACAACAAAACTGAAGTGTTTCAATGACCTCATGAAACACTTGCTCTTTTTGTAAAAAAACTATATATTACTTACATGAGTGAATCAACAGCATGGCTAGAAGAAGCCTACGAACAAGTTTTAGAAGAAGAAAAAAGAGGCTTAGATAGAAGACGAGAACACGACCCAAGTTTAACAATAGATGATGTACAAGGAATTCTTAATAACTTATATATTAGCGATGGTAATAATTGGGAAGGTCGAGGTCCTTTAGCAGATGTTGTATTAGCTGCAACAATTGCAGCCTATGAAATGTATATTAAAGAATGGCAAAAAGAAATTAGAGCGTAATAGTAAATCATCTACACAGAAAAGCTTAAAATAATCGCAAAAGCAATTTATGAGTATTATAGCTTAAACACTGTTTTTGTGTTTTCTAACACAATGTTTGCTAGTTCTTCATTACTGATATTACGAGTTTTAGATACTAAATCATATACATGTTTAACCAATATTGGAGTATTGGTTTTACCACGCATTGGGACTGGGGCAAGATATGGAGCATCGGTTTCCAATAAAAGCCTGTCGCTTGGAATATAATTAATAAGTTTTTTCGTTTCTTCCATTTGATTCTTTTTGGCATAGGTAACTGTTCCTGATAATGAAATATAATAGCCACAATCTAAAAACATTTTAACTTCTTTTACACCATAAGAATAACAGTGTATTACGCCCTTATTCCAGGCCATATTCTTTATACAATTATACGTTTCTATAGGAGCATCACGTGAATGGACTATAACAGGAAGATCAAGTTTTTGAGCTAGTTCTATTTGCATTTCAAAAAGTTCTTCTTCACCTTTTAAAATTGTATCTGCCGCATAGCCTGCAATAAGAGCATTCTCGTCTGCCTTATTCCAGTTGCGATCTAAACCACACTCTCCTATTGCGCAAATATTATAAGAGTCCTTAAATGTAAGGATATTTTTTTCAATTTCAAACACATACTTTTCTCTATTTAATATAGAATCTATTCCTGGCCAAAGTCCTGCAGAAAAATAAAACATATCGAACGCTTGTTTCTTTTTATCATCACTAATATTTGTTTCAATGAGATCTTTAATAAAGTTTATATGTCTGGGCAAGTCATCATGTTCTGTTCCTATATCAAGAACAAATGGAACACTTGTATCTACAAGCTCATGTATCAACGAGCTCATATCATAGCCTCTTTTTTGAATCATATTCATATGACAATGGGTATCTGTAAACATAATGTATAATAACATATATTAGACAAAAACTGCAATATGTGTTATACTAATATCATGAGTACATTTGAACACCTATTACAAAACATGATTTTATCGGCTTCTGGTTGGCGAGGAGTTTTTGCTAAGTCTCAAAACGAAGAAGATTCAACAGAAGAAATTTTAGATGAGCACGTTTACATTTCTGTATTTGCTGCAAAGGCTTTTTCTGAGTATATGAAAGAAAAAACTGGCAATACCTGTTGTATTGTAGTTGGAAGAGATTCTAGGCCTACAGGGAAAGCAATTGCAGATGCTATGCTAAAAACTTTTCTTGCTCATAATATAGACGTAAAATATGTTGGAATTGTTGCTGCACCAGAAGTAATGTCATTTGCAAAAAATGCTGATGGATTTGCATATATCTCTGCAAGCCATAACCCAATTGGTCATAACGGGATAAAATTTGGTTTTTCTGATGGTGGCGTTATGCCAGGAAGTGAAGCAAAAATTCTCATAGAACGTTTTAAAAATCTTTGCTCAATAGAATCACCAGAAAAAGAAGCAATGCGAGTGTTATCGCTATGCACACAGAATGCTATTAGTGAAGTATATTCATACGAAAACAAGTTCAAAACTGACTCGTATAATGCCTATAAAGATTTTAGTAAGCTTGTTATTTCAGGTGAAGAAAGCAAAGAAAAACAAGATGCTTTTTTTAGTTCTATAACAAAGTCAATACAAGAAAAATCATTAACTGTTGTATGTGATATGAATGGAAGTGCGCGAACAAAATCAATTGATAAAGATTTTTTTACAAACTTAGGAATCCAATTTGAAGACTTTAATAGTAATATTGTTCATGCTATAATCCCAGAAGGAAAAAATTTAGAATATTGCGCAAAAAAAATAAGCGAACTGCAATCTCTTGGAAAAAAAGATGCACTATTAGGTTATATGCCAGACTGCGATGGAGACAGAGGAAACATAGTATTCTGGAATACACAGAGCAATACAGCAGATATTTTACAAGCTCAGGAAGTTTTCACCCTTTCAGTACTTTCAGAGTTTACATATAGCTTATATCGTTCAGCCTCAGATACTGAACTGAAACTTGCAGTTGCGGTAAATGGTGCAACATCAACAAGGATTGAAGACATAGCAAATGCATTTAATGCGCAGGTTTTTAGAGCAGAAGTTGGTGAAGCAAATATTGTAAATTGCGCTCGCGAAAAAAGAAAAGAAGGTTATACTGTTCCAATTTTAGGAGAAGGCTCAAATGGTGGTAATATTACTCACCCAGCGGCAGTGCGAGATCCTATAAACACTCTCTTTGCACTTATAAAGCTATTAACAATTAGATCTACGAAAGAAAAAAAAGGTTTATTTGAAATTTGGTGTGAAAAGTCAAACCAAATGAACAAATATAAGGAAGATTTTACCTTAGTAGAAATAATGGAAACACTTCCGCATTATGTTACAACAGGTGTTTCAGAAGAAAGAGCTTTATTAAAAATTAAAACTCGCGACCATACTAAATTAAAACAAAACTTCCAAAAAGCATTCATTGCTAGTTGGGATAAGAAAAAAGAATCATTAAAGGAAAAATATGGTTTTTATTCATGGGAAGCTGCAGCTACAATTGGAACAAAAGAATTAAGAGGCATTGATGACTTTGGCGTTTCAGGGACTGGTGGATTAAAAATACGGTTTATGAATAAAGAAGGAAGCCCTATCGCAAATATGTGGATGAGAGGCAGTGGAACAGAACCTGTGTTTAGAGTAATGGCGGACATAAAAAACGGAACACAAACTATAGAAAAAGAAATTATTACTTGGGAAACAGAACTACTTGAAATAGCTGACAATATGTGATATATTGTGTATCACTTACTTTTCATGGAACTTTCAGTACACGTAAGCGATTATATTTTTTTAACAAGGTGGCTATTATGGGCGCACGGGGCGAGATTTTTACAACTCAAATTGTTTTAGATAACAGAACTTATTTTTTTAATGTAAAAGAAAACAGAAATGGAGATATGTTTTTGCAAATTGTTGAAAGCAAAAACAAAAATGGTGAAGCGTTTGACCGACACCAAATTGCTGTTTTTTCTGAAGATATGCAAAACTTTTGCAAAGGCTTTGAAACTGCTTTAACTTTCATTGAAAAAAATCGAAAACAAAAAGCTAAAGCTCAAGCAGAAAAGAAAGCTTCAAAAAAAGCCATTTACAAAGTTGGTGGAAAAAAAGGTGAAGCTGAAAGACTGGAAAGACCAAAAAAGAATCCTGATGCAAAAAGAACAGGTCGAGTACACGTTGTATCAAAACGAGTAGTAGATACTCCTTCTGATGAATAATTTTTTTAATTATATTCTTCTCATATAGTTTTTGATTTAACCCCAATGCACAGTAAAAAAAGCATTGGGTTAAGTTTTTTAAATATTTGTGTTAAATATATGTTAAATAGGCTAAAATAACTTAGAAAAGCCTTGTAATTTTCCTATTTTGTGGTAGACTTAAAGTAATAGAAAGAAAAATTTATTACTATTAGGAGGCCACGTTGGAAACAAAAAAAATACATAAAAAAAATAATTTAGCTCCATATTTTTTCCTTATCCCTTCTATGTTAATTTTCTTGTGTTTTGTTTTTTACCCATTTTTACAAACAATAATAAAATCATTTACCATTACTGACGCGCGAGGAAACATTGCAAAATTTGTGGGATTAAAAATCTATGAAACTATTTTTACCGATGATAGATTTATTGACAGCCTGTTATTGAGTTTTCGATTTGCAGTTATTGTAGGCCTACCTACGTTAATTGTTGGATTTTTACTAGCTGTAATTGCAATGGAAAAACGTAAAAGAAGTGCAATATATGAAACTATGTTTGCACTTCCTATGGCTGTTGCTTCAGCACCAGCTGCAGTAATATGGCTACAATTACTAAGATCTAATAAATCTGGTATTTTAAATTTTCTATTAGGAACCGAAATTGAATGGCTTTTAGATGCAAACTATGCTATTTATTCTGTTGGCCTTGTTACTGTTTGGCTTGCAATAGGAATAAATTTTATTTTCCTATTAACAGGGCTAAGAAATGTACCTCAGTCTCTTATAGAAAGTGCTAAAATTGATGGTGCTGGATATTTTTCTCGACTTAAAAACATCGTTATACCTGTCGCATCACCACAAATTTTCTTTGTTTTATTTTTTAATATAATTACATCATTTCAATCATTTTCACAAATTAGAATACTTACTCAAGGTGGACCAAGTTATACTACTAATGTTCTTGTGTATTCTATATATACAAAGGGGATTAGAGATTCTCGCTATGAAACAGCTTTTGCTCAATCTATAGTGTTATTCCTAATTATCCTAATAGTAACACTTATACAATTTAGATTTGAAAAAAAGGTGGTACACTATCAATGATTAAAAAACATCTTTTACAAGCAAAGCTTTTTTGGATAGGTTGCTTTATCCTTGGTTTAATTATTATTTCGCCTCTTATTGTTGGTTTTCTTATGAGCTTTATGTCTCTATCCGAAATGTCTAGTATACCACCAAAGTTTTGGCCTGAGTCTTTTATGCCAACAAATTATCTTGCGGCATTTAAGATAGCACCACTATTTAATATGCTAATTAATAGCTTTATAGTATGCGCAATTGTTATTATTTTCCAAATACTAACATGTTCGTTTGCTGCATATGCCTTTACTTTTTTTGAGTTTAAGTTTAAGGCTATTCTGTTTCTTGTAGTGCTATCAACAATGATGATACCGCAAGATTCAATTATTATTGCTAATTATTTAACAATTTCAAGACTCTCATTAACAGATAATTTCATAGGGCTCACAATACCCTATTTAACTTCTGCAATGGGAATTTTTATGATGCGTCAATATTTTA
>CAYJKA010000020.1:13618-18927 GCA_964370655.1 uncultured Treponemataceae bacterium
ACAATACCCTATTTAACTTCTGCAATGGGAATTTTTATGATGCGTCAATATTTTATGACTGTACCAAAAGAATTAAAAGAAGCATCAATTATTGATGGATGTAATCATTTTCAATTCTTATTTAAAGTATTACTACCAATATCCACTCCAATAATTGCATCGTTGGGAATTTACGTATTTATTAACACATATAATCAGTTTTTGTGGCCACTTCTAGTTACAAATAGAGAAACTATGCGTACTGTGCAAATAGGAATATCTATGTTACAGTCAGCTGAACAAGTAAATTATGGAATTGTTCTTGCTGCTGCTATATTTATTCTTATTCCGGCTATTGTAGTTTTTGCATTTGGTCAAAAGCAATTGGTAAAAGGTATGACAAGTGGAGCTGTTAAAGGTTAGCATGTATTAGCACCTTTATGTGCTTTTATATATTAAAAATCCTATTTGGAGGAAGTATGAAAAAGATTATTCTTTTTACAATGGTACTCGTATCTATGATGTTTATTGCGTGCAGTAAGCAAGATACAAGTATGACAAATGAACCTACTGAAGTTGTTGTAGATATTGCTTCAGACGAGCCTGTAAAAATTATTTTTTGGCATTCACTTGGTGGTGAAGCCAATGGTGCAGCTGTTGCCAGAATTATTGATGGATTTAATGCATCTCAAGACAAGGTAATAGTTGAATCTCAGTTTCAAGGAACTTATGATGATGCAATTACAAAATTAAAGTCGTCTTCTGAATCTGCATATCCTGATATTATGCAATTATACGACGTTGGAACACGATGGATGATTGACTCTGGCTTATCACACACTATGCAAGACTACATAAATGCAGACAACTATGATATTTCAGACTATGAAGAAAACATTTTAGCATATTACAGTATTGATGGTACATTACACTCAATGCCATTTAACTGTTCATCTCCTGTACTTATTTATAATAAAACAGCTTTAGATGCTTTAGGATTAGATGCAACTACAGCTTTTTCTACTCTAGAAGCAGCAGAAGAAACTGCAAATAAGCTTGCTAATGTAGAAGGTATTGAAGTTGGTGGTTCTCTTACAAACTATAGCTGGGTTGTTGAACAATTGATTGGTATGCAAGGTAAAGAATTAATGAACAATGGCAATGGTAGAGAAAGTGCACCTACTGCTGTTGCAGCAGACCAAAATGGAGCATTTGAAACGCTTTTAACCGCATATAAATCAGCAGCAAATAACCCTAACATGAGAGTATGGGGAAAAGGAACCGCTGAATCAAAATCACAGTTTGCTACTGGAACTGTAGGGTATATTTATGACTCATCATCAATCTACGTTTCTACAGCACTTGCAGCAAAAGGCAAATTTGAAATTGGATTTGCTTCATTACCTAAAGTTGATGAAAACTTAGACGGTGGTGTTTCAGTTGGTGGTGGTTCACTTTGGATGATGGATAGTGGAGATTCTGACAGAGCAGCTGCAGCATGGGCATTTATAAAATATGCTACAAGTTCTGAAGTGCAAGCTCAATTTGCAATTGATACAGGATACCTTCCTATTAGAACTTCAGCAGCAGAGCTTGACTTCTTTGTTGATTATGCAACAAATGTGAACAAAGGTATGATGGTTACAATTAATTCTCTTAGAAACTCAAAACCTCAATACGCCGGTGCTTTAATGGGTGTATTCCCTAGTGCACGTGTTATTATTGAAAATGAGATAGAAACATTATACGGAAATCCTTCAAAAGATGTTAATGAAGTAATTGAATCAATTGCGAGTGATATCAATGCAGAAGTTGAAATGTATAATCTTGCTAATTTTTAATACTCGCTAATAAATAGCATATATGGCTATCTTAATAGTTCTAAAATGAACAATTAAGATAGCCCTTTTTATTAATATGAAAAGCTTTTTCGTTGAATTGGCGATGGGCCAACTTCATGACATATCCGTCTGTGTTCAGCTGTTGGATATCCCTTATGCTTTTCATAGCCATATTCAGGATATTGCAAAGCATAATCACACATAATTCTATCGCGTTCGTTTTTTGCCAATATAGAAGCTGCCATAACGGCGGGTACAGTTGCGTCAGCTTTGGGAAGTGCTTCGCAAGACACTGAAATATTTGGTTTAAAAGTACCATCTACAACACAGGATACTTCAGCACCCTCTACTTTTTCTTCTAGCATAAGGCACATAGAGTCAAAGGCTTTTTTCATAGCTAAAAGGCTTGCTTGCAATATATTAATATCATCAATTTCATTGTGCTCCACTCGTGCTGTTGCCCAAGCTAATGCCTTTTCCTTAATTACTTCTTCAATTACTAATCTTTTCTTTTCACTTAGTTTTTTTGAATCATTTAATAATTCAAGAGGAAAATCGTCGCTAAGTATTACTGCTCCTGCAACCACAGGGCCAGCTAGAGGCCCCCTACCTGCTTCATCTAATCCACATACAAGCATAAGCGTTAGTTTGCCAAAAGAGAGGTAAAACCCTCAATATTATTGTTTGATAATGCATTTTGTACTGTATTATTATTTGCCCAAACAGCTGAATAATCAATATTTTTCGCGTTTACAGCATCATTAAATACAAAGCTATTATTAACAAGAGAATAACTAGAGTCAATAAATTCTATTGCCCTACTTAAAAGGCCTATACCAGTAAAATGAGAATCATTTACTTGTGTTTTAGTATTTACTAAACTCATACCAATTGCTGTTTCAGCAACTATAACAAATCTGCTTCCTGTAGATAGCACAACAGAATTGTTTGCTTTGATACCGGATCCATAACCTTCTGTTTGAACTGTAATACCAGAATTAAGAACTTGAATTGAGCTATTATCTAAAACTATAGCATTACAATTTAAACCACCAGAAAGAAGGATTTCAGTATTATTGAGCGTAATGGTAGAGTCGTTTGCAGTAAACAGGGTATGATGCAAAGACTCAGCATTGTCGGGGTTAGATTGTTCAATTGTACCACCGAAGAATGTAACTTTTGCGCCATCTACATTTATAGCTTCTCTAGTTGAAAATTTAAGCCGAGTTAAATCGCTAGCATATACTGTAGTATCTTTTGTAAAGTTTATACTTGAAAGGTCTGAAAAAACACCGTCAATGTAAACATTTTGGTGTTCAACCTTATTAAGTGAAGAATACAACTGTAAAAAATCTGTAAATGGTTTGTCTTTAGTACCCAGTGGAGTGTCTGTTGACAAATCAGTTTCATTAGTTAAGTAGTAGTTATACGGGTCAATTATAGTCTTGTAACTTACTATATCACTTGTATTTCCTGCAAAATCAGCTGAATACATATATAGTTCATAAAATCTTGCTAGCCCTGAATTGTTTATCAATTTAATACTGTCGGAATCTAATACGGTGAAAGCATCTAGACTATTAAAACTTTGATTTTGAGTTTGGAAGCCTTCATCAGAGTTAAAACCTTCTTTTGAATTAACAATTGGCATCATATAATAATAGACGGTGTCCGTTGCTTGAACTGCTAATGTAACATCTTCTCTAGAAAAACCACTTGTACTTGAGGCTGTAACAATAGGTGTGCTAGGAGAAACCTTATCAATAATAAAAGCAGGATTAATACTTCCGTGTTTGTAACCGTCAAAATATATATCAATTTCTTCTGAAAAACCAAAAGCATCGTTATTTAGCGTATCTATTACATAATTTTTTGCAAGCGTTACTTGAGAGCCAGAAAGAGGATGTGCAAATGAATAGCGTTCATCCGACAATTGCAACGTAACAGGAGTATTAACAGAAGGTTTTAATGGGAAACCTACAACTTCTGGCTTTTTGGGTAGCATAAGAGTTGTATATTCATCCTTATTTTCTGCATCACTTGTACGCCATTTTAATTCCCGATCAACACTTCTATCAACGTAAATTTTTCCAGATTTTGTTTGTCGAAGTTCAGCATTGTCTATGCAATAAATAATAGGCCCATCGTGTAAAAAGGTTATATAATTCCAATCAGTAATATCTACCATGTTGTCTACGGAATCTACAATTTCGCCTGTTTGAGCGTCTCCCACTTGCAGAACATATCTATACGGAACTGATCCATTTTTAATGGTTAGAAGAAGATTTCTTTCAAAAATCATATTTCCTGATACAGAAAGCGTTTCTCCACTTGAGTAATTTGTACTATCTGATAAGGTGTATTGAATATTATTTGGTATTGATATGTTATTTTCTGCATTTATAACAATTAATGGCTGCCCTTCCATTTGAGAAATATACTCAGGTGTATCTTCGAGGCGAACAGAATAATTTACTGTATGAACAGTGGCCTTTTCGGGATTTTCAACTATAGCAATTTGTATACTTATATCCCCGTCAAGTTCTAAAAGTACTGGCCCGTCATAAGCAAAGCCTGACTCTAAAGGATTGCCTCCTGTGATAGAGTAATAGGCTTCAACATTTTCAGGTAAATCGAGGACTAAACTTTGATAATTCGCCCAAATACCATTTGTTGGTGAAACTATTATATCTTGTGAATAGACCTTTGCGAATAAACTCAACAGTATACCTACTATACAAATTGAGACTTTTCTCGTAAGCATCCTCATTATTTCCTCCAGATTCCAGCTACTTATTATTTCTTTAAAAGTGGCCCCAAAATATCTCGTAGTTCAGGGTCATTTTTGTAATAGTATTCTTCGAGTTCTGCATCGGTTAAGCCAACTAGCTCGTGATTTAAATAATGTAGCCAGTTATCGTTGTCTCTATTTGGACTTTCAAACTTTCTGCACCAGTAATCAGGTTGAATAGGAAGTTGTTCTTCTTGTTCTGTAAAATATTTATAATCATGAACAGCTACTTTTATATCTTTTCTTGGTACACCTTTTTCCATTATAACTTCAACAAGATGATTAATTGTTTTTCCTGTATCGAAAATATCGTCAACAATTAAAACTTTGTCGCCTGGTCGTAAGTGATCCGGTGAGTATGTCCAGCCATCAATCATAACTTTAGAATTTTCTCTAATATCAGAATATGAACGTGCTACAACGGCTGCAAATAATACTGGTCTATCTGTTTTTAAGAGCTTAAAATATTCACTCATTACGTTTGCAACATAGGCACCGCCACGAAGGGATACATAAATAATATCAGGCATAAAACCATCAGTTACGATTTTATGAGCCATTTTTAAGGTGTTATTTCTGATTAAATCAGATGTTACAAATTCTTTCATTTTTTGTCCTTACTAATTAAATTTTTTTAGATACTTCTATCATACCATACCTCGTAGGGTTTGGGCAAGTTCTTTCCATACAACTTTATC
>CAYJKA010000021.1:0-18809 GCA_964370655.1 uncultured Treponemataceae bacterium
TGGCTTTGTAATTTTTCCAATGGCATTCCATTTTGCATAGAATGTTTTCTCTCCTGTAGAACCCTTAGGAATTGAACTTACAAGGTACTCAGCGGCAAAACTAGAATTTGTATACCAGCCGCCAAAACTAAAGCCATACTTAGTTGGATTTTTTAATACAATTGTATCATCTTCACTTGTATACTCACTTGGGTTTCCACCGTTATCGACTGCACCATCTAAGACATATGTAATAGAATAGGTAATATCATCATCGTCATTATCAACTACAACAAATTCTTTAACAGTTAAGTGGTTTGTACCTTCTTCAATAATTTTTGATTCTGATTCTCCAACCCTCTTTGCATCACTATTTATTATGCTAACCCTTGCAAAAATCTTTTTACCAACAAGAGGTAGCTCACCAAAATTAATAACTGCGTTGCCCTCAGGAAAACGCCCACTTTTTTCTGCCACAACATTATTAGCAATTGCATCAATAAGCTCTATTTGAACAAAAATTAAGTCTGAATCATCCCCTATTCCCTGTGGTGTTGAAGAAGGTCTTGCAGCAGAAGTCAAGCCCTTAATTTCAAAGGTAATATTTGCAGTTTCCTTAACATTCCACAAGTCACTGCATGATGATAATAAAAAAATCGCACTTACCATGCTAAAAATAGTTCTATACTTCATAAATAGCCTCCAACAAAATAACCTTTTGGCACGGTAGTATATCACGTACTTATACAATGGTCAATTATTCATATTTCACACATTGACTATTTAATATTGTCGTGATAAGATAATGGGTAGTGTTTAAAATTCAGACAACGTAGGATATCATGGACTATAAAAAATATGCCGTACAAGCGGCAGATGACTTAAACAGCATTATATATATTTCCGATATGGAAACATATGAAATAAAATATCTCAACAAAGCAGCTCGCATTGCTTTTAATTGCCCAAAAACAGAAGATTGGCAAAATAAAATGTGCTATGCACTTTTGCAGGGAAAAACTAAGCCTTGTGATTTTTGTACAAATCACTGCATACAGGAAAACACTTTTCATACATGGGAAATCCATAACCCTATATTAAACAGTTATTACTCTTTAAAAGATATTGTAATTGATGTTGAAGGCAAAAAATTTCGCATGGAAATTGCAACTGATATTACAGAGCTTAAATTAAAAATAAATCATGAAAAAGCTCTAAATGCCTGTATTGAAACACTGCACACAAATGATTCCCCTCACGAATCAATTGGAAAACTTTTAGAAATATTAGCAACACATTACGGTGCAGAAAGAGGCTATGTTTTTACAATAAATGATGACAATATTACAATGTCTAACACACATGAATGGTGCCAACAAGGTGTTACACCTCAAAATGAAAACCTAGAAAATGTTCCTGTAGAGCATGCAGCAGATTGGTTTGATGCTTTTGATAAATTTGGAGAATTTTCTATTGCTGACATTGAAAAAGACATAGACAAAAATTCAGAGCAATACAAAACACTAAAACCACAAGGCATAACCTCACTTGTTGTAATTCCACTGCGCCATAAAAATGGTTCCTTTATGGGTTTTCTAGGATTAGATAATAGCGCAAGAAAAGAAATAAGCACAGAACTCATAAAGTCAGTTGCAAAATTTGTTGAAGATTTTTTTGACAAAACTAAGCTTATTGAGCAATTAAACAACCTTAGCTATATAGACACACTTACAGGAATAGCTAACAGGCATAGTTACAATAAACGACTTGAATACTACGAACTTACCCCACCAAACACACTTGGCGTAATCTATATTAACATCAATGGACTCAAGCACATTAATGAAAGCAAGGGATACAAACACGGCGACTATCTTATAGTAACCCTTGCGAATATCCTTACCAAATTATTTGGTGAAAATGTTTTTAAAATTGATGGAGACGAGTTTATTGTTTTACAAGAAGACTTTAGTCAAGAACAATTTGATATTGCTGTTCAAGAATTACGAGATAAAGCATCTGGCATAGAAGACCTAGTAGTTTCTATAGGTTCACTATGGAATGGAAAAGTACTTAGCGTAAAAGATCAAGTTGGACAAGCAGACGGGCTTATGTATATTGAAAAGCAACACTACATGAGCAATAAAATAAATCAAAATTACAGGGCTCTACTTGTAACAAATATTATCAATGAAATTGAAAAAGGAATGTTTCAGGTTTATCTTCAACCACAAATTGACTTACAAACAATGAAAATAGCAAGCGCAGAAGCCTTGGTAAGAAAAACAAACGAAAATGGTAAGGTAGAAAGCCCCTTCTTTTTTATTCCTTTTTATGAAAAAGAAAATATTATTCAATATCTCGATAAGCATGTTTTTTCTGAAGTATGCAAGCTTTTAAGTTCTTGGAAAAAAACAGAACTATACAAAACATTTACCATTGCAGTAAACCTTTCTAGAATAACATTGCAACAAGAAAATATTGTTGCAGACTTTGTCCAAATTTGTCAGCAAAATGGTATAACGACAGATAAAATTGTAATTGAAATAACTGAAAGTATTCAGTTACTTGATATTAAGTTTTTAACAAACATCACAAAAGAGTTTTCTGATGCAGGTTTTATTTTATCTCTTGACGATTTTGGGTCGGGCTATTCAAATCTTTCACTTTTTATTGATACAGAATTTGATGAAGTAAAAATTGACAAAAGCCTAATTGATTCAATTACCACAAGCGAGCGGACAATGGCACTTGTTGGCTATTCCATAGATGTATGTAATTCTCTACACGTTAAAACTTCTGTTGCAGAAGGGATTGAAACACAAGAACAATGCGACCTGCTTCGAGAAATGAACTTTGGTAAAGGACAAGGCTATCTTTTTGATAAACCCCTACCAATAGAAGACTTTGCAAAGAAATATTTGTAAAATCCATCAAATGTTTATCTTTACTATTGACATTATTGCGGACTTGCATAACAATAGTATATGAAAAAAGCAACAAAGCTAGATCTTACGCAAGGTCACATTCCCCACCTCTTTTTTGATATAGGCTTTCCCGCTAGCATAGGATTTATTTTTAATACATTCTACAATATTACAGACACTTGGTACGGTGGAAAAATTTCAAGTGATGCACTTGCAGGGCTTTCTCTTTCCTTTCCTGCTTTTTTTTCAATACTTGCATTGGGAATGGGTATTGGAACGGCGTCAGTAGTTCTTATTTCAAATGCAATAGGCGCTAAAAAAAATGATGCAAGCGTTTTATACTTTACACAATCTCTTATAATTGCCTTTATCCTTTCTCTATTTCTTTTAATTTTTAAAGATTTTTATGTTGAGCCATTGTTTAGATTTATGGGAGCAACAGGCGCTTCACTTGAAATGGCCTCCTCCTATATGAAAACAATTCTTAGTGGAATTCCATTTTTTATTCTCAATAACATTTTAAACAGCCTTCTAAATGCCAGAGGAGATACAAAAAGTTATAGAAATGTACTCATTGTGGGATTTTTTGCAAACCTAGCTTTGGATCCACTTTTTTTATACGGATTTTGGATAATTCCTGCCATGGGTATAAAAGGTATTGCACTTGCGACCGTTCTTGTTCAAGTAATGGCATTTTTTTATCTTATTCGACAAGTTTCGAAAATTGAAATAGAAGAAGGAGTAGGTATATTTTCTCTGATACGAAAAAATCTATCGCACTTTTTTATTCCAAAACGAAACATCATAAAAGAAGTATTTCAACAAGCTTTCCCTGCAATTCTAAACTCAATGTCCGTTGCTATTGGAATGTATGTAATAAATTATTTTCTTAACACGTATTCAAATGCAGATGCAATTGCAGCCTACGGAGTTGGACTTCGCATAGAACAAGTCTTTTTACTTCCTGCAATGGGCATATCCGTTTCGCTACTTTCAATTGTTGGGCAAAACTTTGGGGCTCAACAATTTGACAGAATAAAAAAGGCCTTTATAGTTGGCTTACGCATTGGAGCTGTTAGCTTAGCTTTTGCTGCAATTGTTCTAACACCCTTTGCCCGAAAACTTGCTGAACTTTTTAGCGATGATCCTGTAATAATCAATTATACCGTTTTTTATTTACGCTTAGAAGTATTAGCCTACTACTGTTATATTTTACTTCCTGCTTGTAATTCAGTATTGCAAGCAATAAAAAAACCGAAATTTGTAATGTGGATTGGCTTTTCTCGCCAGCTTATTTTACCCGCAATTGTTTTTTACATACTTAGTGCCGTATTTGGATTAAAAGCCAGAGGAATTTTTATTGGCATAGCTGCAATAAACTGGATTGCCGCTATTATTGCACTTGCTTACACACTTTATTCAATTAAAATGCTACAAAATACAAAAGAATAATACAGTATTATAATTTAATTGCAATTGAAGCTACAATTTGCGGTTTTTCAGATTCATAGTCAAAAGTTGGTGTTATATTAAAAGCAATGCTTTCAACACCCAAGGCTTTTTGTAAATCCTTGTTGTATGAGTCTTTGTATGTCCAAGGCATAATCATTTGATAAATCCTAGAGCCTGCAAGTATAGCCAATCCTGTTACCAATAAGTTTGTACCAACAACTACATTTTGAGATCCCTCTTCTATCAACGCAGTATCATTACCTGCAGTTAAAACAGAAACAAAGAGTGATGGAAAAAATTGCAAAGACCCTACAGCAAAATAAGACATGCCCACGCCACCAATAATAGAACCCGTTAAATCAAGAGCGAAGCCAATCCAGCCAGGAACAATGTCCCCTTGTGCAAAAGAACCTATCCCGAATCCAAAAAAGGTATTCAAAGCAAACGGGCCTAATACATCTATTGGCTCATAAGAAAGATCCATATACAAACTTTCTTTTTCTTCTAAGGTTAGGTTTTGTGATTCTTCAGAAATTAAATCTAAATTGTTTCTTAAATCATCAGCAACATATAGTTTAATTTTTCCTACTGAGTCAGCATTTGTTTGCGAAAATGCACTCCACGAAAGAATTAAAACAAGAATAAAAGCAATTTTATATTTCATGTAACACTCCTATTTTAATTATAGCCCTACCAATTTCTCCTGTCAATGGTAAAACTATATTTGAACATACTTCACGGTAAGCTCAGGGATGTTGATATCCATGGCTCTAACTTTTAGTGCATCATTCAACTGAGTATTTGGACTTATCCCTATTAGGGCTTCTTGTGCAATTGATGGAATTAAAATAACCGCTTGTTTATCTTTTAGTTCAACAACTATAGCATCCCCTACCCATTCAGGATTTCTTGCTAAATATACTAATGTCCAATGGAGGCTACTTTTTCGCTCTGCTTTTACAGTGGCAGAACTTGCGGCATCCCCTGCACTAATGCGCTCTAGCATTTCATCTTTGTCTAAAAGTTCCCGGCCATCAATAAAGCTACGCAATTGTTGATGCGAAACCAAATCGCTATATCGTCTAAGAGGGCTAGTAACTTGTGAATACATCAAAATTCCTAAACCCGCGTGTCCTCGCGGTGTAATGCCAACTGAACGGCGCTTCATGCATCTGCGTAAGCGATATTGCCCCGCAAGACCAGAAGGCAATTCTTTTGGAAGCTCAGGCGATTCTTGCGAAACATACGGAAATGCAATGTTATTTTTAAATGCAAATGTAGCTGCAGCTTCACCTGCTAAAAGCATACATTCACGAACTACTTCAGATGAAGTTGTTTGATTTACCGGTTCTATTGTAACTTCAACATCATTTTCTATTTTTTTTACTTTTAAATGAACTTCTGGAAGTTCAATAAAAACAGCGTCATTTTTCTTTCTTTTTTCAATATTTTTTTTGGCGATTTCATAAAGAGGTGCAAGATAACGTTCTTGTTGCAGTTCATCGGCTTTTTCATACGTAAATCTTTCTACTTTTACAAATGTTTTTAACACTTCTGCATCTAGTATTGTTGCATCGTCATCTAATGTAATTTTAAAAGACAGTGCCCGAGATAATTCTGGTGGAGAAAGTTCTTCTGCTAAGCCAAGGGCATAGTCGGTTAAAGATTCTTCTGCTAGCATTCGAGAAGCACCTTCAGGAAGGTACAAGGTTGCGCCTCTAGCACGGGCAGCTAAATCGATTTCTGAGTTTGGATACACAGTACTTGCAGGATCTGCAACATGAACCCATAAATACTTTCCATCAAATGCTATCGCATCATCGGGATCGGTACTCCATGCATTATCTATTGCGTATGCTACGTGTTCTACTGTTGTTCTATCCTCCACTGGGGGATGACTTAAATGTTCACTTGCAGACTGCTTGGATAAGTTAAAGCGTGATGGATGAGGGTTTCGAGCATAGTTCCACACACCTGTATCTAATAAAAGTTTATGCGCTTTTTCTGGGCTGCAAGAAAATCCTGCATCTTTCATAATTTTTGATGTAGCAGTTTTTCCAAGAGCAACTGATTCAATTTCCCCCATGAAAATACCATCTTGAGGAAGTTCTAATTGCTTTTGTTTTAAGCGACTTATAAAAGAATTTCTAATTTCCTGTTCTTGTCCCTTTTCATTTTCCTTTGCAATAATTGCAAGGGCTTCTTCTTCTGTTCTTAAAGAAAAAGTAGGCTCATTTGGATTTTTGACAGGTAATGCATTATAGCGTGGATGATGAGTAAGTGCTGAATAAAAAAACCAAGCTTTTTGCGGTAAAAATTCTCCCAAAGAAAGATCTGCAATTTGTGAAAGCGTAAAACTTTCAGCGTCTTCCCCTTGCAACAATTCCCATGCTTCAACTAAAGAATCATTTAGAATTGTATCATTGGCTGCCTCTATTGCAGAAAGCGAAGTTATTGGGCCAGAGTGCAAAAGAGCGATATCTTTTTCACGCACCAGTTGGCTGCCTCCTGTAAAGCTAATAGAGTATTTTTCGCCCACCTCGTTTACAAGTGCTGCCTGATTTTTATATAGTACAATGCTTCCCTTTTTTATCATTCTTAATCCTTATATTAAAAGTATAACAAACTATAAAGATTGTCGCAAGGGAAAGCAGAAAAGAATATTGGTACGAACACAAAGCTTATAAGTTTTATAAACCTTGTGTCCGTACCTACATTTCCCGTATAAGTATTTATAATCGAACTAAAAGAATTTTTGCACGCTCTTTTTTATCTGACATTTTCATTGCAAGCTTTGAAGTAAACTTGACATTTTTTAGTATTGACCGCGCCTTTTCAAAATAAAGAGGAGATGCAATTAATTCAATGTTATTTTTTTTACAAAATTTGTGCTCATCATCTAGTGAAAAAAGGATAAGTGCGTTACCATTCCCTGTTCTTTTAACAATTTTATTTGCAATTTTTACTGCAAAAGAATCCAGTGTATCAAAAAGCAAATGAGATCCAGGAAATGTAGATTTTAAATCTGCAATAAGTTTTGTGATTACTTCTTCTTCAAAATAAAGGAAAACTCCTGATGCTACAAACAATACAGGCTTTGTTTTATCAATATGACTAGCCCATTCCATATTTGTAATATCACCTATAATTAAGGTTTCATTTTCTGTTTTTCCTAAAAGTTCCTTGCGATGATTTATAACACTTTCAAAATCTATTTGGTAATAATGTACAGAAGGTTCTTGAATTCGATAATTCATTGTCTCAAATCCTGCACCTAAGCATACAATATTAACATCTTTGTTTTTTTCTAAAAACTCTCTTGTTACAGCATCTTTAAGATAAAAACGAGTTGCAATTGAAATAATTGTATATTCGTTAGTCCCCTCATTTACTCTTTTAACTTGTTCCAAATTTGCATATTCTAGAGCTTTTTCATCATAAAAATATTCTGGGAACATTTTTGACGCAGCAACTCGTCCTGCAAAGGGGATAAAACTAGTGTCTTCAACACCACTAAATTGAACATCGCTCATATCTAACTTCCTTTGTTTTTCATAACACAACACTTTTTTAGTTTTTGTATTATTTTAAACATTTTTTAATTTATTGTACAATTAGTATAGCGATTTGTTTAAGAAAGTCAAGAACGCGTATGTAATAGATTTGTTAATTTGGATAAAAAAAATGGGGCTATCACACAAAGTGACAAGCCCCATCTTTTTCTAGTTACGTATATCAGTTTTTTTTCACTTCATTTAGAAGATCTTCACCTTTTTCAAATGCACTAACATTATCCAATGTTACCTTTGCAATTGCAGTAAGTGCTTCTTCTGTTAAAAAAGCTTGGTGGCTTGATACAATAACATTTGGCATAAAAAGAAGTCTTGCTAAAACATCATCTTGGATAACTGTTGTAGACCAGTCTTCAAAGAAGTATTCATCTTCTTCTTCGTATACGTCCAAGGCAGCACCGCCTAGCTTTTTATCTTTTAGAGCTTCAATAAGCGCTTTTGTATCAATTAGCGCGCCACGCCCAGTGTTTATTATTACTGCATCTTCTTTCATCTTTGAAAGTGTTTCTTCATTTATAATATGACGAGTTTCCTTTGTTAAAGGACAATGAAGTGTAATTACATCGCTTTCTCTGAACAGTTTTTCAAGTGTTGTATACTCAACGCCATATTCTTCTGCCCAAGCTTTATCTTCATACGCATCAAAGGCAAGTATTTTCATTCCACAGCCTTTCATAATTTGAGCCATAAGTTTTCCAATCTTACCTGTCCCAATAACTCCACAAGTTCTTCCATACAAATCACGCCCTGTTAGCCCTTGTAACTGAAAGTTTCCATCGCGTGTCCTATTAAAAGCAATCGGTATTTTTCGAGTTAAAGAAAATAAAAGTGCTGCAGAATACTCTGCTACAGAATGTGGTGAATATGCAGGAACACGCACAACTGGAATTTTCCCTTGTGCGGCTGTTAGGTCAACATTGTTAAAACCAGCACAACGCATTGCTATGAGCTTAATACCATTTTCGTGTAATATTTCAATTGTTTTTTTATCTAGTTTATCATTAACAAAGGCGCATACTACATCTGCCCCTTTTGCTAGCATTGCTGTCTTAGCGTTTAAATGTGGCTCAAGAAAGTCAATGTCATATAAATGCTCTCTATTCTGTTTGGAAAAGAAAGTAATGTCATAAGGTTTTGCATCAAAAAATGCAATAGAAAGATTTTTTTTAGTCTCCATTGTTTGCCTCCGTATAATACTAATATAACTATTATTATTGTAATTATAAAGTGATTATATCACATTATTCAAAATAATACAAATGTTTATTTTTATAAATTCTTAACTAAAAATATAGAGTATTTTAAAAAAATATATGCTGAAAATTGAATTTTCTGCCGATTATAGTGTATAATAGAATATACAGAAAAGTGGAGAGCTGTAATGGGAAAAACTGGAGATTTCATTTCTCGTCCTAAAAAGGACGCACATAATCACCTCAATTTAGGAATGCGTTATGATAAGTATGTCCCATGGGCAGGATTTTCTATTCCTAACTTTCCAAGAAAGCTTACGGGTCTCACTGAAATGCATGAAATTCTTGCAGAGTATACTCGGCCAAGAAGTGCTACTGCAAAAGATGTAGAAGACTTACTTACAATGACCGTAGAAACTGCAATTGATGATGGTGTTACAATATTGGAAGGTAGTGCTGATATTGGCTTTATTAATCACTTTGGAAGTATAGAAAAATTTCTTGCGGCAGTTCAAGCAATCCAGAAAAAATTTAAAGATAAAATAGATTTTAGACCAGAGCTCGGCATGGGTAAAACTTTTGATTTTTCATTAATAGAAAAGTGGGCTCCTGCTTGTATTGAAAGCGGTGTATTTAAGAGCATTGACCTTTATGGGCCAGAAGTTTTAGATGGACTTGAAAAATTTAAACCATTATTCAAGCTTGCAGAAAAAAAAGGTTTAAAAACAAAGGCCCACGCAGGTGAATTTTCAGATGCAAAGTCAGTACAAGATGCTGTTGAATATTTCGATTTACAAGAAATTCAGCACGGAATAGGAGCTGCAAACGATAAAAATGTAATGAAGTTTTTGGCAAAAGAAAAAACTCGTCTTAATGTTTGCCCACAAAGCAATGTTATGCTTTCAGCTGTAAAAAGCTTAGAAGTCCACCCTATAAAAAAACTATATGATGCAGGTGTAAATGTGACCATTGCAACTGACGATGTATTATTTTTTGATAAAACAGTAAGTGAACAATGCGATGATTTAGTTCGTATTGGAATGTTTTCAAAAGCTGAAATTATTGATATTCTTGATAAAAGTATTATCGACTAAAAAAGTGACTGTCCAATACGGACAGTCTTTTTTTATGCTTCTTTTTTCTTTGGAACCTTTATTGTTGCAGCATAAATAGAATTACATAAGCCTAAAATAGCAGAAATAGTAAATAGAACTTCTATTCCAGTTATGCGCCAAATCCAACCTCCAGCAAGAGCAATAATTACACTTATAAGATGGTTTACAGAAATTCCTGTTGTAAGTGTGGCTGATAATTCTTCTTTTGAATCTGATAAATCTTTTGCATACATACTTGCTGCCATACTTGCAATTGAAATTACGGTATCAATAACATAATTTACATATACTACATAAAATGCAATGTGCTCTGGAAAAATACGATGAGAAAAGCCATATAAAACGCACACGATAATTAATATTAGAGTATCTGCAATCATTACAACTTTGTAACCAATTGCATCAATTATGCGACCCATAATGGGAGAAAAGAACACGCAACAGCCTGCACTAATAGCTAACAACATTGAAATTGTTGCGGTATCTGCACCATACTGTAAAATGAGAACATAAGGGCCAAAAGTTAAAAAGATTTGCTTTCTTGCCCCGTAAAACATTTCTAAAATATAAAAAGTTGTAAATTTTTTGCGAACATAAAGGCGAGGCCGTGGCACGTGTATGCCATTTTCTTTTATTGAAAAACTTACAAGAACTGCAAACAAGGCAAGGGCTGCAGAGATAGAAAATACAATTCTAAAAGTAGAAAGAGCATCGGAGTTTCCTGCAAAGACAAAGAATACAACACTTACTATAATAAAGCCAAGAATATTTCCTGCATTCGTAATTCCTGTTAAAACACCAAGAGATGTCCCGCCTCTACCCTCTTTTGCATATTCAATGGCAAGAGTACTTTTTACAGGCATAATTATATGTTCACCAAGACTAAATAAAACAGTACAAAGCGTAACATATATTTTATCGGTTGTACCAAGCAAAAATCCTATTAAACCACATAGCATTAAGGCAAGTCCAACCCTAAAAACTTTTACCTCGCTCATGCGATATGCTATGGCTAAAATAAATACTAAAAAAAGACCTGGAAGCTCTCTAAAAAATTCTATTGCACCACGCTCAAACTCATCTATGTGAGCCATTTCTACAAAGTAATTGTCTTGCACACCTCTGTAAAGACCGTATGCCAAACCAGATAGAAGTACCGCAGTTAAAAAACGCATTACTCCTGTGTTTTTCTCATATACCGAATATAAACTTTTCATATATTCCATTATACTAATTTATAATAAAATGTATACGAATAATTATTTTTTTGTATTAAAAGAGTTAGAAAATTTGCGTAAAAAGTGGTTGCCTATTTTTTCCAAAACCACGTAAGCTCGTGCTTGTTATATTGAAGATGCTGCACAAAGCTATTTGGAATATTTTCAAATTCTTCTAAAAGAGACCAATCAGTTTGCCCTTGCATTTTTATAGTACAAATCATGTTTTGTACATTTCCAGAATCTATCCATTTTTTTACCCATTCTAAAAGACGATCAGGATAACAAATAACATCAGAAAAAATCCAATCAAATGTACCCAATTCTGTAGGAGCCAAAGTAAAAGCATCATGCTTTTTAAATTCTACAAAAGGATTTTTCATAAGACGTGTATCAAGTTCACTTCTGTCCACAGCAAAAACGCGACATCCAAGCTCAGTTAAAACCCAAGTCCAACCACCAGGGCATGCGCCTGCATCAAAACAACGCTCAGAGCGCACTGGCATACTTCCATAGTGGTGTTCAAAACGCAATAATGCTTCTTGTAATTTTAAGTACGCCCTACTAGGTGGATTTTCATGATCCTCGATAAGTTCAATATTTCCAGCAGGAAACAATGATGTAGTCTTAGGAAACACCAAGGCTTTATTTTTATCGATGAGTGTAAATACCCCCATTTCAGAATGTGGAACCGAGAAAGGAAATTCTTTTAGCTTTGTATTTACATAAGGAAGTTTTTCTTGAATAAGTGTAGAACGTCTAAAATGCTGATAAGAGTACTGTGCCCAGTTTCTCATAATTTCTTTTAAAGCACTTGATGCCTGAGAAATAGAATCAAAAGTATGTTCCCATACTTCACTCATACACGTTTTCGCCCACCAGGGCTTAACAAATTGTTCAGCACTGTAGTATAGAAGGTTTTCATATTCAATAGGCTCAGTTGTGTAACCAAACCTATGTACCAGTTCTTCTTTTAATGCCCTTTTTTGTTCATCAAATGCTAGGTAAGCTACACCTTCTATTTTTTTCATATAAGTCCTTTTAAAAACATCTACTTGGGGCCCTATTGCAAAGCCATAAAAATTTTGACGACTTTGCAATGTTCACCTATATACTTTTATTTGCTGCCAGGTATTCCAAATCTACTGAAAGGGAAAAATCGTAGTACAGGAGTACCTAAAATATCATCCGTAGATATTTGTTGAGGAGAAAGATTTGAATCATAGTATAATGACCACGGGTCATACTCTGTAATTTTTTTTCGCTCAGAATCGTATACATGTCGCATATCTAAAGAGTTAAAACGATTATCACCCATTACAAAGAAATTATCTTTACTAATGTATTGAGCATTTCCATTTTCATCATTTGGAGGGAAAACTTCCATATTTCGCATATCATTAATACTTAATACATAAAGCATCAAATTTTGAGCTTGTTGCAAATACTGAAACCTTTCTCTATCTTGATTTTGGTCGTTAGAACTTATACCTGCATTTAATAGCTCTGCAGTTCTCACTGCCAAGCGCCCAAAAGTAAGTTTCATAGATAGGTTTTGCCTAAACATAGCATCGCTATAAATATCTCCACCTATAAAATCATCTTTACCATACATTGAAACTGTATCAATCCAATCGGTCATAAAAGAAGTAAACCAAGTAGATCCACCATTTGAATAATAAATACTTCTAATTATGTCATCACTGTTTGACAAAAAGGAATATACGTGTAATTCATTTCTAGAAGAAAAACTATCTTTTTGTATACTGCCTTGACGAATTGATGAGCGACTTGAAAGTGTTGCAAATTGCTCAGAAAGGCTTTTTGCTTCTTCTTTTGCAGCTTCAACATCTAGCATGCTTCTTTCATATTCTAACTGGAGCATTGTATCGTATTCAGATTGGCTCATAGGAACATCTATAACCTTGTTAAGAGTTTCTGCAGGTAGTCCTGCTACATTCCACTGAGCCCACTGTGAGTCTTGCACAACTGGCGTAAAAGTTGGATTTTCTGCAGTTCTTGAATAGAGAATTCCATCTTGCATAACAAGCTGCTCTCCTTCAACACCTGTAATGCGTTTTACAAGAGGGTCCGCTTTTAAGTCTCCGTTTTCATCAACATTTAAGTTTACTGTTGTTAATGTAAGCATGAATACAAGTTGTGAAAGAAAGGATGTTACTTCAGATTCCCTGTCATCGCCATAATGAGGATTGCTAAAAATAACAATATCGCCTCGTTCATATCTTTTCATTTCTGGGATTCCAACTTCGCTTAACGGAAACTTTGGCCCTGCATCTAGTTTTAATCCAACAACCCTATCGCGTACAAGAAATTCACTTACCATTGATTCTGATGGTATTTCATATAATTGGAAAATAAAAATATTTATAAGAACTACGGTACATATAGCTTGAACAAAAGCATCTACCCAATCTAGTATTTCAAAAACAACTTTTTTGAAAAAACTTCTATTTGGAGTTGGGCTATGCTCCCTAATTTTTTTAAGTTCAGGATTTTTTTCATACACTCTCTTGTGGCTTAAAAAATAAAGGCCTCCATGAGAAGAAATCATTACTACAATCCAAATAAGAACGGTAACAACATCGTACCAATGGGCAGTCCCTGTTTCCCCTGCTCGCCTAAAAACAAATGATGCAAGTAAAACATACGGTAAATACTGGAACAATTTAACAACAAGTGAAAGTCTTTCAATTTTTAAGTGTTTTATAAGTTGCACATAGCTTTCGTATGCAAACCATACAGAAAAAACAAGTGACACAGGAAAGGCAATAGCTGAAATATCACCTACAAAATGTATTTGAAACAAGGTAAATACAAGAGAAGAAGCTATCGCAACGATATTAAATTGTATAAATTTTCTATTCATACTCATAATGTAACAAAAAAGTAGAAAAAAATCTACTATTTCAGTTATTATCTACCTTACTTTATATTATGACAGGGGAAAATGACTCTTTTTTGCAATGGTTTTTATATCGGCACGCACATTTTTTTCCGATATTATAGAAATATGGATTTTTTTCTTATAATATGTTATATTTATATAATATGCAACTTTGGAGGTATAATTTTTTATGAACGCAAAAAAAATTCTTTTTTGTCTTGCGATTTCTGCATTGTGTCTTTCTGCACATGCGTATAATCCACCTTTAGCAGGAGAAAACCTGTTTAATTTTACGAGTCCATCAATGCTATCAAGTGAAGCTTCTACAGCTGGCGGATCTCTTTTTCAAGTTTTTCCTGAGCACATCAGCATAAACCCTGCAATTCCAGCAGGGGAACAACGAATTGTAATTGATGCAGCGTATACAGCCTTGTTTGGACAAACAAAAACAAACAACTATGGACAAGCTTTTAGCGCAGGAACAATTATTCCTTCACGCTTTGGTGTTTTTACAGGAAGTGTACAAGGTGTTTTTATTCCTTTTGCAGATATGAATCTTCAAAATAGTTTTACTATTAGAGGTGCATATTCTAAAGATATTTTAGACAACCTTTTTGTAGGATTGGGAATTTCTGGAACATTTGGTTCAGATTGGGGGCTCGCAGCAGATCTAGGATTTGTGTATGCTATTGACACCATTTCATGGCTTCCCTTTATGAGCGATGTGCGACTCGCAGCATCTTTAACTCAATTGGGAAAAAGTTACAATCCAAACAGTACTGGAGTAAAAGCAAGTTCTACAGAAACAACAGGTTTCCCTGGTATGGTAACACCAAGACTTGGATTTGCAGGAACATTATTTGAAACGAATCATGTAACATCAGGTCTTTCGCTTGATTTTTCTTTCCCTACATTCCAAAATGTTGTTTTTGACACAAACTTAAGCTTTTTATTTTTTGACATGATTAAACTTTCAACAGGCTGGCAGTTTAACATGATAGAAACAATAGAAGCAAAGCCAAACTTTTATCCTAGTGCATCATTAAGCGTAAAGTTTAATTTTTCTACCGATAAGGAATCTGTATTAGGAAAAAGAGGTTTAGCAGAAAATGAAATTATTGCATCAAGTGCTTATAAACCATTAAATAATAATGTAACCATTGTTTCAGGAAGTGCAGCATTGTACCTTGGACTAGAAGATACCCAAGCACCTGAAATTAAATTATGGGAGGAATAATGACTACTATTAAAAAGCATACTCGTATTATTACAATAGTATTAGTATCTCTATTCATATTTGGAGGAATTGCCCTTTTTGCACAAGCAACAAAGGGAACAGTATACATATCTCCAAACAATGATGGTATACAAGATGAACTTACAATACCACTAGCAATTCAAGATACACGCTACATAAGCGAATGGGCGCTAGTTATACAAGATGAAAATGAAAACATAGCAAGAACTATTGGAAACAAAGTTGCTCTTCCAGAACAACTTACATTTACAAGTTTTTTTCAACAGCTATTTAGCACAAAAAAAGGTGTTGAAATTCCTAAAGAAGTAGTATGGAATGGTATCCTAGATTCTGGAGAAGTTGCCCCCGATGGCACATACACCTATTATGTAAGAGCAAGCGATGACAACAATAATGAAAGTAGAACATCATCTTTTACAGTAGTTGTTGATAACACTGCTCCAAGTGTTACATTAGAACAACCATCAGAATCATCTAAAATTTTTGGTGGAAGTAATAAAGCAGAGTTTTCAATAAAGCAATCAGGTTCAATTGAAGATTTGTGGACAGGACAAATTCTTGACAACACTGGTAAGGCTGTTCGCACATTTACATGGAAAAATTCAGAACCTAAAAATGTTGATTGGGATGGAAAAGATGACAACAACCTTGCAGTTGCAGTAGGAGCTTACACATACAAGCTTACCTCTACCGACCGAGCAGGAAATGTAAACGAAAGCACTCAAATTAATAATATTATTTATGATGCAGTTCCTAGAGCTGTAAACATGATGGTACAAGGAAGCCCATTTTCACCTAACGGAGATGGCGTAAAAGACACTATTACCATTTTGCCAACTATGTCTACAAGTGCAGGCTTACTTAACTGGAGCATAGACATTCTAGATACTCGAAACAACACAGTTTTTAGCTTTGATGGAACAGACGAGCCACCACAAAACATTGAATTTGATGGAAAGTCTCTTAATGGTTCAGTACTTTCTGATGGAAACTATAAACTTACCTTTACAGCACTTTTTAGTAACGGACAAGAATCTATTATTAATAGAAATATTACTGTTGATAATACTGTTCCTGTTGCAGTTGTAAAAGCAGACAAAACAATTTTCAGTCCAGACGGCGATGGAAGATTAGATACTATTACTATTTTCCAAGAAGGTTCAAAAGAAAAAGCTTGGACAGGAACAATTATCAATGAATCAAACGAAGTTGTAAAACAATGGGACTTTGGGGAAATACCACCTGCGTCAGTTGACTGGAATGGTGTAACCGATAATGGCCAAATTGTAGATGGTTTTTATAAATATGTTCTTTCTAGCACCGACCTTGCTGGAAACGTGAGAGAAGAGCAAACTACTGCAATTGAATTAAACACAGGAACAACAGAAGTTATTCTTACAGTAAGCCCTGATGCCTTTAGTCCAAACGCAGATGGTGTTAAAGATGAACTCATATTCTCTCCTATTATTAGAACAAATACCGGTGTTGCTGAGTATGAACTTTTAATATTGGATGAAAGTGGGCAAACAGTAAAAACATTCTCAGAAAAAAGAAGCTTGCCTAGAAGTCTTGAATGGAATGGATTAACTGACGAAGGAGTTCGAGCAAGCGACGGCGTATACAGTGCATCTTTATACACATTGTCAAACAATGGTAGTGAAACTAGAGTTACCACACCTAGCTTTACTCTTGACTCAACATATCCAGAAATTACATTAGAAGCTCCTTACACTTTATTTAGTCCAAACGGGGACGGAAATAAAGATACAATTCCTTTAAGCATTATATCTAGCGATGAAGAATTATGGACTGCAACAATTACCGCAGACGCCAATAAGCAAGTAGTTAAATCGCTTAGCTGGAACACACGAGTACCAGGAGCATTATTTAATTGGGACGGAACAGATGAAGCAGGCAATGTTGTGCTTGATGGAAGTTATACATTTACTATTACAAGCACCGACAAAGCTGGCAACACAGTAGAAGCTTCAATTAAAAATATTGAAATTGATAACAGAGTTGCAACTGCTTACGTAACAATTGAGAGTGAGGCAATTAGCCCAAACAACGATGGAAAACTAGACACTCAAACATTTAGCATTCGCACAAGTGTTTCAGAAGGAATTAGTGCATGGTCATTTACTATTCAAAATGTAGATACAGGTGCAATAGTACAAGAATGGAATAATTCTGATCAAGAAAATGTTCCAGAAACAATTGAATGGAATGGCGCATCAGAAAATGGAACTATTGTAGAAGGCAATTTAATAGCAAACTTGGACTTATCATACATAAAAGGTGACAAGGTATCAGTTACATCTGCACCATTTATTAGTACCGTAACCGCTCCAAGACTTACAGTACAAACAGCACCTGAATACTTTAGTCCAGACAATGATGGATCTGACGATGATTTATTTATTAGATTACAAGGACAAAGCATTGTACCATTTACTTCATGGTCATTTGAAATTAGAGACCCACAAAATGGCAATGTGTTCTGGAATACTTCTGGAAAATCATCAATTACCGAAAGAATTATTTGGGATGGTAGAAGTAACTCAGGCGAACTTGTACAATCTGCCGTAGACTATCCATACGTGTTTACTGTAACAGACACTGTTGGAATGACAAGTACTGTAGAAGGCATTATTCCTGTTGACGTTCTTGTTATCAGAATTGGTGATGTGTTAAAAATGCAAGTACCATCTATTATCTTTAGAAGTGATAATGCAGACTTTGCTGGTAAAGACGTTGATCCACAACGTGGTTTAGATAGGTCAGTAATTAACAATAACGAGCGCGTTTTAAAACGTATTGCTGAAATCTTAAATAAGTTTAGAGATTACAACGTTACTATTGAAGGACACGCAAACAACATTAGTGGAACAGAAGAGGAAGAAACTTCTACAGCAAATGGAAACATTCCACTTGTTCCGCTCAGTGAAGACCGAGCAGAGTACGTTAAAGAAGTACTTGTTGAATACGGTATAAATGAAAACCGTCTTAGCACCGTTGGTAGAGGAGGCCGCGTTCCAGTAGCCGCCCTTGATGACCGCGAAAACTGGTGGAAAAACCGCCGTGTAGAATTTATTCTAAATAAATAGATTTTCTAATCCCTTGTATCTTACGGTGCAAGGGATTTTTTATTTTAAACTTTCCGGTTACAACAAAATAGGTAAACTTTCCAA
>CAYJKA010000022.1:0-18365 GCA_964370655.1 uncultured Treponemataceae bacterium
TACCTGTTTCATCTGTTGATAGAGGAATAAACATTTTTTGAACCTCTTTACCAACAGTAAGGTCTTTTGCAGCAGCAGCAGCTTTTACCAGTCCATGGGTCATATCATTTACAATTTCTCCAAGGTATCCAATTTCATCTTTGCTAGTAATTTCGATATCTTTTCCATCTAGCTCTTCTTTGTCTTCTGTGTCACGTATCATTTGAACGTGATCTGATAGCCGTCTTATAGGTCGGATAATAATTGTTGCAAGCGTAAATGAACCTATAACACCTATTGCAATAGCAAAAAATGCAATAATAAGAGTTGTTGTAACAATTGTTAACTGAGCATCCCTCAATGATTGCAAGAGGTTTTCAATGCTTATTTGCATAATTACAAGTCCACGGGTATATGTTTGTTCTGAACCTTGTCGGTAAAGCACAGGTTTATAAAATGTAAACTCGGAGTTTTCTGCAGAAAATGTTTCACTTGAAAACTCAGGGAAGGATCCTGAACCTATTACTGATAATGCACTAAGTTTAATAGTGAGATTTTCTGTAAGCTGATTTATTATTGACTGAATTTCATTTCGCCTTGCAACTGATGCTTCGTCAGTAGCTAGCGCTAGAGAAATACCTTCTTGTGTAAGGGCGCTTATGTTTTCTGTTATTTCTCCAACGTCTTGTATTGCGGTCTCGTTTATTTCAATAGTTTTTTCTAAAATAGGCACTATTGATGCTTCTGTGTAGCGAGATGAGCCTAAAACTAGAGACTCTGTATCAATTTTTGTTACAATTGCAGGATCATTTGAAACCCAAACATGGTCAAGGTTTGTATCTCTTCCGTCTGAAGGCATCCCGAGGATTGTAGCGTGAATAACTTCATCCATGGACTCTGTTTGATTTAATAAGAGCCCCATTTCAAGGATGTTTGCTGTTGGCATAAAGTTTTTTACACCAGCTGCAAGGCTATCAGAAAGTACATTAACCCTTTCTTGAAGACCTTCGGTTAGAGTTTCTTCTTGTGTAGTAATAAATACAATTCCAAATGGAATGGCTACTAACAGAATTACTGCCAAAACCAATACCGATGTAAAGAACATCATTTTGTATTTGAGACTAATCCCTCTGCTTTTTAATTCTGCAGTTTTTTTCTTTGTTTCACCTGGCATAGCGCCTCCTGTTATTAGTGCATGTACCTCTTGTTGAACCGCAACAGTATCTTTTGCTGTAATAATTATGCCTCGTATGGCAAAAATCATTCCCATGAAAGCAAAAATAAATACAGTCCATAAAAGCACATCACTTGCTTGAATTATATAATCATATGTTTGAGTAATTGCAGTCCAATTTGGATTAAACCTATATGAGTAATCGCCTACTTTTACTGTTCCAAACTCATCTATAGGGAGTATTGGACGAGACATGTAAAGGCCTCTGTCTGTATGGAGTAAGCCTATTCTGTAAACACCTTCTTCAAGGTTAGAAAATTCAATGCCACGGATTTGACTATCAGAAATAAGTCTGTAATCGTCGGATGAATATTCAAGAACAAGGTCGTAAGGAGCTACGCCGTCTCTGTCAATATATACAGCAGAAACTATACCATCGTATGTGAATCCTTTTCCGAATACTGTTAATGATGTATTTCCAAATACGTCTGTTTGCGGAACGGCTGTTGTAATTGTTGTAAATGGTACATATTTATTAAGCAAGACAGGCTTGCTTGTAGAAGGCCCAATATTTCCAACTGAGTCTATAGCTGCAACTGAAAATAGGTATACACCATTATCTTGGTTGCTCCATCCTGCAATAGTGTCATCGGTGATTATTCTTGCTGGAAGGGATGACGGAATGTTCGATAAAGCTTCATCTGTAAAGTTATCTGGGTTTGCCTCATAGCTTGATAAAGGCGCTAAGTATTGCAACGAATATGTATACCCATCAATAATATCATTTTTATCTGTGTTTTCCCATGAGAGATTAAAGGTATTAGATTCCTGGTAGCCATCTATATCAAGGGTAGTTGAATCTTGTATAGATGGTGCTGAAGGAGGAGTTGTGTCTCGATAATAGCTAATTACGGCACTGTCAGACCAGTTTCCAGCATTGTCAAGAGAACGTGCCTTTACGTACCAACGACCATCTTCTTCTACAAATGTTGTAATTCTTTGTTCGTTTGGAAATGCCATAAATCTTTCTGGTGGGTCGAGAAAGGCACTTTTTGTTACAATCCATGAATACCCGGCAATACCTGATGAGTCAGATCCTGTATTTATGTTTATATCAATTCTATCAGCAGAAGACCTTTCTCCTTCTGTAAATGAAACGGCAGAAAATGATGGAGGCCGAGTAAACCTATCAACAGAAAGTCTCACAACATGAGACGCTTCGTTGTTTCCTTGTTGTTCCCAAAGAATATGTAAATCTCTGTTATCGTTTGTAACAAGAGGGAGCCCAAATACGGATGATAAATCTTCTGTTGAGACACGTGTTTCAAACCAAATTACACCACGTTTTTGTGCAAAGTAAATATTTTCAAGCCCAAAGCGTGTATCAAACCACAAAATTGTAAGTTCATTATTATAAGTAAAGAGAATAGGTTGGCTTGCAATAACATTTTGAAGCGTTACTTGCTCCATTTGTCCAAGTATTTGCCCTGATAGAGTTAGTTCGGCAACAAAAATACTAGGTGTTTGAGGTGTTACAGGAGAGCGTTCCCATGCGAGATATATTTTATTGTCAAATATGTGCAAAAAAGGTCGTTGATTACTATAGCTATTTGAGTCTAAGCCTGTATCTTGTGTGCTTGTAACAAGATAGGCCTCACTCCATTCTTCTGATGTTAAACTTTTGTTTACTGAGGAATATAATTGATATGTAATACGGTTATTTGCAGTTACAGTTGACTGAAATACAACCATTTCGCTACCATCAGGTAATACAGAAAAGGCAGGTACAAATGAATTTGTTAAGGTTGACGAAGGTGAAAAATCTGTGAAGTTATTCCAATTTATCCCGTCAGTTGAACGTGCAATTTCCATTGAGAATGATTGCTCAACCCCTTTTGTTGCGAGAATAACAAATCCACCTCGCCCATCTTTGAATATACGAGGAGCAACAAGATCTGTGTCATCATTCCCAATATTTGACTGCCTAAATGTTTCTCCTTTATCGGATGTTGTATACACTGAAATAGTGTTCGGTGACGTTAATACTGCAATTGATGCTAAACCAGAGTCTGTCGCTGTTGCTGAGAAAATATTAGGTATTTCTCCTGAATAAGGGAAAGGGCCGGCAAAGCGCTCTCGCGTAACCCATTCTTGGGTAGAGGCTATAAAAAACTGTGCCGAAAGCCAAATTTCTCCGGAGTTATCGCTGTCTCTAGAAATTTCTTGCCAAACTACAAAAGCATTTTCATTTTCTCCACCAACTGAAGGGAAGAGGCCGTTTCCATCCGAAATTATTACTGTGTCATCCCAGTATAAATCTTGTGAAAATGCAGGGACAATTGCTATGCTGAGTAATATAAGTATGGTAACTGTTAAACGTTTATGAAACATCATAGTAGCGATTCCACCCTTCTTTGTAAGTCAATAATTTTTGATGAGTTTTGAACGCCAGGTAGCTGCATGAGTTGTGATACCAATGCTGCTGCTGTAATGGTGTTTCCATTTGACAATTCTTGAACTGCTTGTTGATAAAGATTTTCTGCTTCTGATGAAAGAACAATTACTGCAGCTCCACCTAACGATGTATTAATTCTGTCTAAAAGTATTAGAGCATCTTGATTTTCTGCATTAAGATCTATGGCTTGGTTAAGTAGAGAAAGAGCATTGTTTAATGAAATTTCATCTCTTGCGCCTGAGTCATAAATATCTTCTGCTTGTTGCGTTAAAGTATTTGAACGGGCTAGTGCTTGCAAATCTGGAGGAGGAAGAATAATTCCCAATTCAAGTTCAACAATATAAATAAAGTCTTCTAACCCTGGGTAATCAGGGTTTATTTCATAGAGGTCAAGAAGGTCGATGTATGCTCTTCCACTTGTGTCCGGCTTATCATAATCTGCTTGAGCTTGTTCAAATTTTTGTTCAAACTGTTCTTCAAATGCTACAGGGTCAATAAGTTTATCTATTTGTAGTGCTAAAAGACTTGCTTCTTGATGGAATGGGTATAATACTTGAACATCTCGAATCTTGTCGCGCGCAAGCTCAAGTTCTTCTAGTGCTGTATTTCTGTTGTTTCTATCGAGAAGGTTTTGTGCATTGCTAAAGTGCTGATATGCAACATTTAAAGTTTGACTCATTTCTGGATAGAGAGGATCTGTTGCAGGAATTGAGCGACCTGTTGTAATTGAAAGCGCGTTACCTATAAGTGCTTTTAATGCTATAATTTCAGGGTTTTCTTGAATATTTGTAAGAGCCCATTGCGATTCAGCTTGTAAAATAAGTGCTTCTGCTTGGCTGAAATTACTGTTGTAATAGTTTTGTCTTGACTGAGTAATAAAGTTACGAACGTTTCTAACAACTATTTCATTTTCCATAAATGATATTTCTTCACCCAATGCTGCAAGTTGCTCGTCGCTTTCAGTTTGAAGATCTTCAGAATATTGATAGGAAAGAGCTTCATTGTATTTTGTTCTAGCTCTTTGTACTGCATCGCGACTTGCGGTGAAATTTTCTTGGTCTAAGAATTGTTGCGCTTGTGAAAAACGAAGATCTGCTTCATTTTCAGCTTGTTGTGCAAGTCTTAGCCGTTGATTTGCAAGTGTTATATAGCTTTCTGATGCTATTTGTATTTCTTGTAATGAAGAAATATCTTCAAGTATTGATGCTTGATCTGCATCGTATGTGCTAGAGTTTTGCAATCCTATTGCTGTGTCTTCTGGACGGACACTTAAGAAATCATATTCAAGCTGAAGATTATTTATATCTTGGTCAATTGTTTCTAAAAGTGACTCTAATGTTATCAATGCATTTGCAGGGTTTGATACAACAGCTATATCTAGCTCTTCGTTAATTAGTGGTATTGCTGCTGCGTATGGTCTTGAGTAAGATGCCTCGATAAGCGTTGAGCCTTCACGTAAATTTTGCGCTAGTGTTTCCCATGCAATGAGGGCGTCTGCATAGTTTTCGGTTATAAGCGAGTCAAAATGGGTTTCTATGGTATGTGAAAGCACAAATGCAGATTGATACAGTGTGTTTTCATAAACGGTAAAACTGGTTTCATTGCTACTTATAGTACTTTTTTGTTCTTGCATTTCGAGTATTTCAGCTGCTGCAATTTGCGCATATTGAGTAGACGTTTGGGAAGATGCTACATGAAAAAGAGAGTATGATGTGTCTCGGTTTCGTATTTCTGTGTCAGGATTATCTGGAAGAGGATAACTTTCAAGCTCATTTCGAGAAGCCACAAAGAGGGCACTGTTTTCGATAAGAGAATTTGTCTTTGCAATAAGCTGCCCTGTGAAAATTAATAAGTCCTGATATTCGGTGTGAGGATTTTCTTCAAATGTTGTTGGAGAATTGTTTAGAAGACCATATTGAGATAAAAAATCCTCTCCCATGGAAGTTATGGACTGTAATAAATCTGCCTTATTAGTGATAGTCTCAGCGCCACCGCCTATTTGGCTTATCGTAGATAATTGGACGCTTTGATTTAAATCGTTCGAGTAATAAGTTAGCATAGAGGATAAATTAACTTTTGTTTGTTCGTACAAGTCTTCCCACTGTGTATCCATTGCTTTTGTAATGTCTGCTTCTGCATCATCGCCTCGCCCCAAAATGAGACGGAATGCAAATGGAAGGAAAAAAGCGTCACTAAGTTCAGGATTTTGTTGCTGCAATAATGCAGATTGTTCTTCAAAATAAAATCCTGCTAATATACTTTCATTTCTTACATTTGCAAAGGTATTTAACGCTTCTACTACATCATCGTATTGGCTTAATGCAGAAGCAACGTTATTTTCAGCTAAAGCAGCGTTGTAACGTTCAAAAACAGTTAAGAGATTTTCCTGAATAGTACCATAGTTTCTAATGGAGTTATTAACTGTTGAAAGATTTATAAGCACTTCTTCAATAAGAGCTTCATCGTAGCCACTTTCAAAAAAGTCTTCATAATATAATTCAAATCCATCGGTGAAACGCTCAGCACTGCCTACATAATCTTTTTGTGCTAAAAGTTCTGTTCCGTCTTGTACAATTTGTTCATAGAGGGCTCGGAAGTAGGTAAACTGAGATGTAACTTTTACATTTCTAATAAATTCTCTTTCTTCAAGATTTGGATTTGCTTCCATGGATTCTAGTTCATCAATGATGTCAAGTTTTAGCTTATCATTCAAAGGGTCTTCAACAATTATTTTAACGAGTTCATCAGCTTTTTCTTTGTAATTATTGCGTAATTCAAAAATTATATCTACACGCTTTTGAGCATTATCAAAATCCTTTGGATTTTCACGTATATATTTTTCTACTAGGTCGAGAGCTTCGTTTATCCTTCGCTCTGCAATAAGAGTATCTACCTGTTCTAGTTGAATATCAGGTTGTGCCCCAGAAAAAAGACTTGCGGCTATGAGTAGCATCAAACAGCTGAGCAAATATTTTTTCAAAATGGCAAACCTCCCTTGGATTTTATTGAATACACTTTTTTATATTCTTTCCTATATTGTAGTATAAGATAACAGAAAATTCAACATTAAACACTTTTTGCATATAATTGGCATCTTTTTTAAGAAAGCTCACTATGACTGTGGTAAATATTTAAATCTTAAACCTATCTCATATTATTTTCGGTATATTTTGTTAAAAAATAATGAAAAAGTTCCGAAAATAATATATAATATGCGTATGATATGCCAATTTCTACGAAAAATTAAAATTCTCGTTTTTATAGTCCTTTGCATGTCATTATCTTTTACCTATGCATCTGATTATTCAGATTTTTACGAATCGTTATTTGGTCCTTTTTATGATTTAACCGACCCCAATGCAGGTAGTACCGTTTTTCGCTCTTTAACAATACCATTAGGAGGGCGATCAGAAGCAATGGGGACGGCTTACACTGCAATGACAGATGATATTGCTGCTATAGCGTATAATCCTGCAATTAGCGCAGTTCTTCCTAATACAGAAGTGTCGGTTTATCATAATTTTTGGATAGCCGATTCTGCTATAGATACGATAGCCTTTTCTCAGCGAAATACCAATCTAGGTTTTGGGGCTTCATTAAAAAGTTTTTATGTTCCCTTTAGTGAATATAGTATTGTTGGAGAAAGAGTTTCAAGCGGGTATTATTCTGAAACAACTGGTATGATAAACGTATCATACAATTTTTTAGCAGGATATCATTTTAAAGGGCTCTCACTTGGTACCAATTTAAAATTTGCTTATAGAGGCATTCCAGACTATACCGACGACACAACAAATGAAATAATTTTAAACTCAGGGCTTGAGCAATCTGCAATAGCTGTAATGGGTGATATTGGACTATTGTTTCGCTTTAATGCGGGAAAACTGTATTCATCAAGAGAGCCCAATCTTAATGTTGGCTTGGCTGTAACAAATTTAGGGGCAGCATTTACATCGTTAAGTACTGATATAGAATTAGATGATGCCCTTCCAACACAAGCTGCTATTGGTGTATCTTATAAAATGATTCGGCCTATTACACTGAGCGTAGATTTTATACAACCATTTAATATTCTTGATTTAAGTAAAACTGAACAGTTTGCCGTAGGTTTTGGTATAGAAGGGACAATTACAGATTTTTTCTCTTTACAAGGTGGGTTTCTTCTTAAAGGTGGAAATCCGAAAATTAGTTTAGGGTCAGAAGTAGATTGGAAATCGCTTACATTTAGTTTATCCTATTCTCTTGATTTAACTACTTCGTTGACTCCGGTAAACAGAATCAGCTTATCTGCAAAGCTAAACTTAGGCGATAAAGGCCGAGCTGAATTACAAGATACTGTAGATAGCCTTTATACCCAAGGGCTAAATTATTATGTAAATGGTGAGTTTACTCAGGCTATATCGGTTTGGGAAGAAGCGCTCCTTCTTTATCCTTTGTTCGATCCTGCAATTGATGGTATAAAAGCTGCAAATGATTCCATCTTGCTTCGAACCACTATACAGCAGGTTCAAAGCTTAGATGTAGAGAAAACAGTAGAATAAGCGTTTTATTTCTTTCGGCAAAAAATGCGATAGTTTATCCATGAAAAGAAAGGATAATGCTTTTCACCTTGGGTTAACCATTCTGTGCTAATGCTACTAGCCCCTAAAGAATCAAAAATAGTTGAAAAATCAAGAATACTCTGTACAAATAACTCGAGTTCTCTTTCATTGTGCATAGGGTCATGAGTCATTTTTGCCCAGTCTGAAGAAGAAGCAAATAAAATTTGTCGTGCAGCTAAGTTTAATGCCCTTTCTTTTAAACCAGTGTCATCAGGGAACCTTTGTGCTAGTTCTATCATTCGTTCAATTGCTTTTAAATTGTAATGGTAAATCCAACTATTGGTATTATCAAGAAGGTTTTCCCCATAACCACTTCCTTCTGAAGAACTCATAAAAAAGGTTGCCTTTTCGAAATCTTGCTTATGTTCAGACAATTTTGAAAGTGTTGACCCTTCAATAACATCATGTGAAGCTATTTGTACAAGGACTTCTGAAAGCCAGCGTATCCCCTCGTACCAGTTTTGACCAAGATTTTGGTCAGTTAACACGCAAAGTAATGATGCTGCTTCTCCATGTAGTTCTTTTGAAGCTGCAACTAATCGTTCTGAACTATCATCAATAAACTTCTTTGCATCAATTTTGACTTGTTCTATGGCTTTATCAATGTTGTAGTAAGTATGAGGAGTTGCCTGTGACCAATACTTAAAACCTGTTGCATAGCGCGCTTGGTCTTTCTTGAAAAACATTTGCAAATCATCTATCGTTGCTTCAAATCCAATATCTCTGTTTTGATCTCTGTACACAGGATTCTTTGAATACCCGTTTGAACCAAATACACTATCCCATCCTAACTTGTCGTGCGAAAAAACAGCAAGAGAATTTTGGCAGCGCATTGGAGAGAAGATACCCTTTTGAGGAGGTGGATCTGAAAAAAGAAAACCATGAGTATTAAGAATTGTGTAGTCAAATCCGTATTTTTGTATGTTTTTTTCAATTCCAGATGCATATCCCATTAAAGGAAGCCAAAAACCTTCAGGAGTAGTCTTAAACGCTTTTTTGTGGGCTGCTAAACCTGCTTCAATTTGAGCATCTATGAGTTCAGGAACGTGCATATAATGAGGAAGGTAGCAGTGTTCTGCAGTTGTTGCAAGAAACTCAATTCTTCCTTCTTTTGCGTGTTCTGAGAATTTTGCTAGTAACGTTCCTTGGCTTACACCGGCAAAGTATGAATACGCTTGTTTTAAGTTTTTCATATAACTTTGAGCTAATTCATGTAATACAGGGTTGTCCGCTGTTTTTTTTATTTCTTTTTCGCCAAGGTCAATAAGGTTTTCAAGCCATAATGTATAGTGTTCTTGGATAATGTAATCATCTAACAGAGAACAAAGTGTAGGCGAAATAACCATGTTTACCTTAAATGGTATGTTGTTTTGTGCAAGACTATCAAACATTCTCAATAATGGGATGTATGTGTCTGTTATTGTTGGGAATAATACATTATTCCATGCATCTTGAACAAGATTTGTTTCTTGATTAGATGCGGCTAAATTTGGCTGATGGAGCACTATGCATAATGCAAGAGAGTGCTTAGTTGTGTTTTGTTTCATATTTTTTAATCTCTAACAAAAGAATGTCGGTGCTCATTATAATGAGTTTTCAAAATAGTTTGCAATCCTGACAATGTCTGCAATGGTGAACATGCCTCTTTTAAGCCGGCAAGATTTATATTTAGTGGAATTCTCGGTTTTATAATTCTTTGAGATGTAGCTAGTATTTCTGTTTCTTTCTCATCAAATGTTGCCATAAGTGACACGTGAAAGGCAGGTGCATCAGATGTTAATAAAACGAACTGCTCCCTGTCTGCACTATCAATTTTTAAATCAACAGTTTGAGAAACATCATTTGTGTCAATGCTTGGATGATATGACAGGCGTATTATGTAAGACTCAAAATCATCGTCATTGTTGAGAGAGAGAAGTGTTTCATGCTTAAAATCCCACGTAACATAGCACCATGCAGGGTTACGTAAAACTGCTACAATCTTATTTTCATTGTAAGTAAAGGGGAGTTCTAATCCTCCAGTACTCTTGTCGTCTTCAACAGATTCTGCTTTTTGTGTTGCATGATCTTCAAGTGTGTCCAATATTTCTGTAATAATAAAGCAACGTGCAAGATTTTCAGCTTCAATTCCAAAGTCATCGCTTAGGGCGATCAGGTCTGTTGATGATAGCGTTTCAAGGTAGGAACGCGTTAAGTCATTTCTTTCCATAGCATCATCCTCATTTTCCTTTTTCTTCCTAGGCACATGATGAATGTTATTGCAAGTAATGTCAAGTGCTCACGACTCATTTTGGCAAGTTTTTTGAATATAATCTGGTATAGGAATTGAAAACACACGTAAGGTTGTTTTTGTGTTGTCAACGCTATTTGTAGTTTCTAAATATGAAGAGGGAATGCTCAGTTGAATTGCTGCAAGATGAAGTTTTTTTACGCCATATTGTTTTTTTAGAGCCTTGTTTATTTTAAAATCTCCATATTTATCATCTCCAGCTATCGGGTTTCCACATTTTGCAAGATGAATACGTATTTGATGCATCCTCCCAGTGCCAAGCTTTAAACGAACTAAACTTGTGTGTACTATTTTTTTTTCAGGTAAGGAATCAATTGTGTGCGTGAATTCTTTTTCCACTGAATAATAGGTGAGGGCTTCTTTTGTTTCGCCTTTGTGCGTTATTGGCTCCGATATTATGCCTTCTTTTTTGCTGAATGTACCAATACACAAGGCATAGTATTCTTTTTGAATCTCTTTTTCCGACAGTAAGTCTGTCCAAGTGTGGGCCGATGACGAGTTTTTTGCTACAATGAGCAAGCCTTCGGTGTCTTTGTCTAAACGATGTACTAGGTGTATTTTTTTTCCAACTTGCTTAGCCAGTACTGTATCTACGCTATGGGTTATGCCTTGTCCTCCTTGAGTAGCAAGGCCAGAAGGCTTGTGTATAATATAAATGTTTTCGTTTTCATATACGATAGGTAAAGTATTCATCCGATATACTATATAGGATATCTTTTTTATCATCAAGTACGGGTATCATTACAATAAGGACGGTAATAGTGAAAAATACAAAAAAATATTTGATAAGCTTTATTTTTATTATAGTTTTAATACAAGGTGTCTTTTCTGAGCAACTTCAAAATTATGCATGGGGATACTCTTTGGATTTACCAGAGGGATTTGTAATGTCCTCAAATGATAATAATGCTAGGTACCAGTTTGATCATTCAATGTTACCAATTACACTTATTATTGCCTCTTATGGACAGGATAGATATGCGTCTACGCAAGATGCCCTTAATGGTGTTTATTCTGCATTGCAACTTGATGGAGATTCAGAAAATGTGACTTGGAGACAAACGATAAATACTGTAGGCATTTTTTCAATGGTCATTGAGGGACAAGAATATAAGGGATGGGCTGTATCAGTAGCAATGCCTCGAAATATGGGAACTTCTGTTTTTCTTTGTTATGCTCCTACAAGTCAGTATGATTCACTTGAGCAAGTTATAGTTTCAACATTGGATTCTGTAGGTATTATAGGGTCTACAGCACTGGATCAGGGTTTGCTTACTCGCTACGCTTTTCCACCTGAAGGAGATGTAGAGGTTACGGTTGAAATTGGGCTCAAAGAGATACGGTCATTTATTGATAAAAGTGATGTTTTAGCAAATGAATTTGTTGTTCAAAGGGAATATGCCATTTTAACCTTTTTTGCAGAAACGCCATTGTGGAAAGAAGCGTGGCAAAGGTTTTATAGAATGATTTATAAAGATGCGTATAAGCGTTTGCAAAAACTCTCTTTCTCTATATACAATGGGCTTCAAGCAGACATAAAACAAGAACATGGCGAAGATTTTGACAGGGTTTTAGCGCAAACGTTATTAACGTGGGTGCAAGGATTTGAATATGAGAGGATTCCTTTGGGTACAGACTTTGTTCCTCTCCCTGCAATAGTACTTGGAGAAGGATCCGATTGTGATAGTCGTGCGCTTTTTTTAGCTGTTTTAATGAGTCATATGCGATATGATACAATGCTTTTTGTGTCGAGAGATTACGGTCATGCATTTTTTGGAATTGCTATTGATGGTGAAGGGGCTCGCTTGAGTGCAGAAGGTATAAGTTATTTATTGGGTGAAACAACCGCTCCTGTCTCTATTGGCCTAGTGCCTCAAGACATGAGCGAAATTTCAAAATGGATAGCTATAGAAGGCTTATAATTATATTATTGTAATAAGTCTGTTGCATTAATTAAAAGGTTATAAACTTCTGTTTCTGTTTCGGCTTTTAATAAGGCATCTCTTAAATCTCTATTTTTTAATTTTGAGCTGAAAAAAGAAAGCGTTTGTAAGTAATATGCATGTTGGTTGTAGGCAGCTGCAATCATAAATAGAAGTCGAACAGGCTCATCATCTATTGTTTGAAAATCAATAATGTCAACCTTGCTTATTCCTACTGCCATAACTAAATCTGTTACTGATGATAGGCGAACATGAGGGATAGCAATGCTTCTTCCTATTGCAGTGGACATTAATTCTTCTCTTTTTATAAGTTCGTTTGCAAGTTCTTCTGTGTTTTTAATTTGGGGGGCTTTTCCAAGATTTTCAGCTAAGGCTAGTAATGCATCTCGTTTTGTTGAATGATTTAAGAATACAATCCTGTCTGGTGATAAAATATTTCTTACTTGAATTTGGTTTGTTGCCAAAGAAGATTTTGATCCTGTTGCAAGTCGATCATTTACCCATTTTTCAATTTCAGTTTTCTTAAACCGCCAAACAGTTCCAATTTTTCCTGATGGAATTTCACCTTTTTGAGCCCAATCATAAACGGTTCTCTCTGAAACGCGAAGGTATTTTGCGACTTCTTCGATTGTTAGAATATCCTCTTCCATCTTTACTCCTGTGCACCTTTGAACAAAAAGTAGCATAAAAAATAGGCACTGCATATTTTATGCAGTGCAGACAATATTTTGCATAATATGTGACATTTTGTCAAGTGTTGAAAAAAGGATTTTCCATATTATTCTGTTCGGTTAGTATGTTATTTATTTGAAAGTTCATGTAAGGCATCAAAAGGGAAAAGTTCTCCCAGTGTTGTATTAACAATAGTATCTTTATTACTTCCAAAACAAACAGGTGTTTCAGGAGGTGCAAACTCCGATAATGCTTGGCGGCAAAGTCCGCAAGGGCTTACAGGATAATCTGCGCTAGGTGTTGCTACGGCTAAGGCTTTGAATGTTTTATAGCCTTGCGTTATAGCCGTAAAAAGGGCTGTTCTTTCTGCGCAATTTGTAACACCAAAAGACCTGTTTTCAACATTTACCCCGGTAATTACTGTTCCATCTTCCATCAGTAAAGCTGCCCCTACAGGAAAATTTGAATATGGCGAATAAGAGTTTTTTGAAACCTCGTATGCCTTGTCGTATAAGTCTGTAATATCCATATTAGCCTCCAAATAAAAATATGGTGCACATTGCCCCTTGACTAGAGAGGCTACTCTATTATACCATACCTTAGCATGAAAATAAATAAAAAAACATTTCCTTTTATAGGATTATTAATCTTCTTTTCAGTTGTATATATGTTTGTAGCAGTAAAACCTACTCGAAACGCATTTCATTTTGATCCGAAATGGACAATAGATGTAACTGATGTTAGTTCAGAAACACTTGTTCCAACATCTTCACATGATAAACCTTTTAAGCTAGGCTCTTATATTGGTTATTACTCTCCAGAAGGAGGCGTTTCTTCTATACAAACACTAGAAGAAAGGGGGGCAATTTCAAATCATTATATGGCTCCATTTTCGTCTAATGCAAATAACATCTCTTTTTATGTTCCAGATGGACAGGTAAGTGGCGTTTTAGAAGGTTCTGGTTTCCCCTTTTTTGATGAAGACAGAATTTTCTTGTTTTTACCTACAGGAAGTTCTTTTTCTGTCCACTCCAGTAACGGTAAAGAGAAATGGAGATACGAAAACTATGTTCCTATTACAGCATTTCACTCTAATGAAGAAGGTGTTGTAGCAGGGTATGCAGATGGTAAAATAGTAGTATTTAGCCCAGAGGGACGTATTAGACACGAGTTTTACCCTGGGGGAAGTGAGTATGAGGTAATATTTGGAGCTTCACTTTCGGCATCAGGAAAGTACGTAGCTTGCCTTTCAGGCTTAGATAATCAAAGGGTTGTTATTTCTGATGTAGGCGGTAGTAAAAGTAAAATAACGTTACATACCTACGTAGAGAATCAAACTATTGAACAAAGTTTAGTGTATTTTAGTGCAAATGAAAAATATGTTTTTTCAGGAGTAAAAAATTCTGTAATTATTGTGAATTTAGATACAAAAGAAGAAATGCATGTTGATATAAAAGGAAAGGTTATTACAATTAAAGAAGTGTATAACGGAGAATACTATTTTGTGTTAAGTAAAGACCGTGAACAAAGCACAATTAGTGTGTTAAATGAAAATCTTTATAAAGTAGGTTCCTTTTCGTTTGAAGAAGAAAATACATTTCTAGATACAGATGAAGAGAATGTTTACATAGGAAATGGCACAACTATTTCAAAAATATATATAAATCAAGAGAGATAAGGCATGGGAGTGGGTATGACAAAAAAGAAAATAATAATAATAATTGTAAGTGTCCTTTGTAGCGTAGTAGGAATTTCTTTTTTGGCAGCCTTTGAATGGGCGCAAAAGCCAATGCAAACAAATTCGTTTTTTTCACAAATGAGAGGCGATACCTTCAATTCAGGGGTTGTATTTTCAAATTCAGGTGAAGTGTATGCGGCTGAAAGCGGTGAAGTAATAATGATGCTTAAAAATGATCAGGCTAGTATGGGCTGGTTTGATTCTCCCCTGGGGAATGCTGTAATTGTTGCTCATAAAAATGATATGTTGTCAGTTTATTCAAATTTAATAAATGTAAAAATTGAATCTGAAAAAAAGAAGCTTGGACTTGGAGATTTAATTGGAGTTAGCGGACATTCTGCATGGGCATCTTCTGGTGAAGGAGCTGGATTTCAAATTATTGATACAAAGATGAAGACCTTTATAAATCCTGTAGTGTTAATGCAAGAAGCTCCTGTGTCAAGAAGAGTGGCAATTTCAGGAGTGAAAGCAACAGATAGAAGTGGTGAAACTTATTCTTTATATAACGGGGCTATTTTAAAAGCAGGGGCGTATACTTTGTATATGGAGCGTCCTGAAACAGGAATGCTTCATAGCTCAAGTGTTTCATTAAATGGTGAAGTTAAAGAATCGGTAAACTATGATACTTTAGGACAAAAAAACAATTCTTTGGTTCTATATGGAAATAAAAGCTATACGTACAAAGATGTTTATCCAGATGAAAACACTATGAGACTTGCAGAAGTGCTACTTCCAAGAGGAACAAATACAATAGAAATATCTCTTAGAAGCGTTGGGAATACACAAACCTTTGCACGATATAGGATAAGCGTAAATTAATGTATAATTAACAATTAATAATTAATATTACTTGTTGAAACCTGTAAATGATTAACAAAGCTAAAGAATCTTTAATTTTTTATGTCTTTTTGTAGCTGTTGTCTAAAAAATTGTTAATTATGCATTATTAATTATTAATTGCAAATGACTCCGCCGCCCAATACAACTCCCTCTGCATATGCAACAACAGACTGACCGGGTGCAATGGCACTTTGTGGGGCGCCAAAAATAACCTTATAACGAGCTTCTTTTGCATTTGCCTTCTCTGCATCGAGGGGAATAATGGTTGCCATACAAGGTTTTGATGCAAGACGTATTTTTACAAGTGCGTTAAACTCATTTTTCGGGGCAAATCCCCCTGCCCATACCCAGTTGTCTGCAATTAATTCGGACGCCATAAGTTCTTCGCTACTTGCTAAAACAACGGTGTTATTCTCTTTGTTTATGGCGTGTACGTATAGTGGTTTAGTAGAACTTACGCCTAGACCACGCCTTTGGCCAATAGTATAATGCTCAATTCCCTTATGGGTGCCAAGTTTTTTTCCGTCAATGTCAATAATATCGCCCGGAATAGACTCTTTGTCAGAAAAGACAATGTCAAAATACTCAGGTGGAATAAAATCTTGACTCTCGGCTCTGGATGCTGCAAAAAGATTCATCTCTTGAGCCATTGCCTTTGTCTCTGCCTTTGTTGATGTTCCCAACGGGAAACGAACCTTTTTTAAAACATCACTTGGAATTCGGTGTAAAAAATAGGCTTGGTCTTTTAAGGTGTCAGTACCGCAAGCAACCATTGCAGGAAAGTCATCAAAATCTTCCTGTGAAAAGTCATTCTCTGAGTAAGCTTTTGAAATTGCGCTTGTAGGGGTAACAACTCTGGCATAGTGACCGGTGCAAAAATAATCAAATTCTATCCCTAATGAACGTACTCCTTCTAGTAAGGCGCCAAATTTTACGTTTTGGTTACAGTGAACACAAGGGTTTGGAGTGCGACCATCTCTGTATTCATTTCTAAAATATCCTAAAACATACTTTTGATACGCGTCTCTAACATCAATTACATGATACTCTATATTCTGTTCTTTACAAAATGCCTTGCACTGGTTTATGTCAATTTGCTCATCGGGACCGTAGCATGAAAATCTAAATCCCTTTGTTGAGGGCGGTATAGGAAGGTCTTCGTTCCAGCTAGACATGGTAACACCAATAACATTGCACCCTGCATTGCGTAGTAAAAGGGCCGTAAGTGTTGAGTCAACGCCACCCGACATTCCAACGATAACGGTTGATCCCTTTTCGGGTAGGGGTAAATCCTTAAATTGTAAATCTTTCATATAGTAATTGTAGCATTATTCGGAAAAAAAATCACTAGGTAAAAAAAATATTAAAAAAATAATAGGTATGTCATTGACACATAAAACACTTTTTGTTATTATATAGAAAGTCAAACGACAAGTGATGACTATGCCGGGATGGTGGAATCGGTAGACACAAGGGACTTAAAATCCCTCGGCCTTGCGGCTGTGCCAGTTCAATTCTGGTTCCCGGTACAAAAGTCCGAATCTCTTAGAGGGGTTCGGACTTTTTTTATGCTGTAAATTTGTTTTGGGCGCAACCACGCATTGCACGGGCGGATATGGAATCCGCGCCCTACAATGCGGGTCGGGCTATTCGGGGTTCCGCTGTCGCTTCATTCGCGCCATGTCGAGGTCGCATATGGAATGCGACCCTGCAGGCACGAACGCCTGCGGCGCCCCTACTATCCCTTGCGCATTTGCTAATGATGGAGGAATTAAACATGAATGACTTTTTAGAAAAAATGAAAACGCTTGCAGATAAAGGAATTGAAGCGTCAAAAGGTATGTTGGACCAAGCTGGAGAAACAGTAAAAGATCTAAGCGACAAAGGTGTTACAAAATTTGAGATACATCAATTAGAAAAACAGGCACAAAAACAATGTACTGAACTTGGGCTTGCAGTGTTTGAGCTCTTGTCAAATGAAGAAAAAAAGACTGTTTCATTAAAAGATGAAAGCATAGCAAAGGCAATTGAAGAGATTATTCGCTTGAAAAACGAAATAAAAGTGCGTGAAGAAAAGCAAAAGATGCTATAAAAGCACAAAAATGCCGTTGTTTTGCAAGAAAAGACAAAAAAACGCAAAAAAAGTGTAAGAAAATGTAAAAAAATGAAAAAAAAGTGAAATAGCTAGTTGACATAAAGTTAAGTAACTGATATATTCTTAAAACTTGCTGCTGAGCAACAGCGAAAGCAGCGAGAAACGAAATAGTAAAAATAAAAAGTAAGAAACTTTGAAAAAAAAGTTAAAAAAGATGCGAAAAGCACTTGACTAAAAATTACAAAATATGATACTATGGATTCACTCGCCGCTGAGCAGAAGCAAGGCGCTAACGAGTAAGAGAACATTGAGAAATAAATAGGGAAGGAAAGAAAGATAGTTAAAATGAAAGTTTTAATGAAGTACATAAGCAATTATGTAGCAAAGAGAGCGTGAAGCTAATTTGAGTAATTAGATTAGTGGAAGAAAATAAACACGAACCGAAAATATAGATAGCGTAAAGCTATCAAAGTCAGAAGCTGTTTTCTTTTAGGAGAAAGTAGCTGATGTTCCTTTAGAGACAAAGGGACAGACATCAAAATGAAATCAATGACCTTCGGGTCTTTGAATAATATCAT
>CAYJKA010000023.1:0-5431 GCA_964370655.1 uncultured Treponemataceae bacterium
CCCCTGCAATCGCTAACGTTTGTAAAAATACCATAAAGGTAAATCTTTACAAATGCTCTTTACAAGAGATACTTTCAACTTCTACCATATACACACATGTTTGCTCTAACATTGCATCAGGATAAGACCAATCACTTTTACCAGTTTCCTTTTTCATAATTTTATTTAAGGCATCTCTTTTTGAGTCAGAGTCTTCAATAAAGCTCACTTTCCCTTCACCCATAACACTTTGAAAGGTGCAAGCATAGTCACAAGCATTTGGCCCCTCTGTTAAAGTATATCCTGTATCCATTTCAAAGCTCACAGATGAGTTTTGCTTCATTAAATCAATTTTACGCCCATCCTTTGCCCCATGAAAATAAAATACTCTCTTGTCGTTTTCATGAGTAAAACCAAAGTTCAAAGGAACAATATATGCTTTGCCGTTTTCAACTAAGCCAAGTCTAATACAATGACATTTTTGAATAAAACTATCAATTGTAGTATTATCTGTTATTTCTCTATCTTTTCTTCTCATGGTGAGGTCTCCTTATCTGAGGTACTATATCATATTATAGCTATTTATTGCAATCTGCTTCTTATCAGAATGATAATTATGCAATTATTAATTATTAATTGTTAATTATCAAAAGCGCTATTGACATACACCCCCAAAATTTGATAAAATACGGTCTAGCGCTTTGACTATCCCCGTTTCGTCAAAGGGTGGAGCAGTATTACTGTGGAGATTAAAACGAACATATTTTTTTAAGAGGTGTTATATGTACGCACTCATTGAGTATAAGGGTAAGCAATACAAAGCTGAAAAAGATGCCCTAATCAGAGTTGACAAAATTGATATTGAACAAGGACAATCTATTTCTATTGATACAGTAGTTATGGTAAACGATGACAAAAATGTTGTTATCGGTACTCCTTATGTAAAAGGCGCTGTAGTAGAAGCGATTGTAGAAGATACTTTCAAAGATAAAAAAGTGATTGTATACAAATACAAAAGTAAAAAAGACTACCACAGAACAATTGGGCACAGACAACGATACACAAACATTCGTGTTACAGGTATCAAAGTTGGAGCTGCTAAAAAAGACGCTGAATAAGCAAATATCTTTGGTGTAACAGATGATTAAAATTATGCTGGGTGTCACCAAAGATGGGGAGCTTGTTTCATGTAATGCAGAAGGTCATGCACTTTTCGCTAAGAAGGGTAGTGATATTGTTTGTTCGGCAGTAACAACTTTACTTCGAACAACACTTTCTGTTTTAGAGTCTAACGATTCTATTAAGCTTGAAACAAATGCTCCAAAACGCGGAACGTTATCGTTCTGTATAAAAAATAAATACCAAGAGGGTGGTGAGGTGTTGTTTAATGCTGAATCATCTTTTCTGATATATGCTAGGATTTTTTTAGAAAAAGGACTTATGACCTTATGCAATGAGTATCCTGAGCATGTAACATTACATATTGAAAGGGATGTTTAATAACATTCTAATGCTAACTGGAGGCATACTATGGCACGTAAAAAGGGCGGAAGTGGCGCTAAAAACGGTCGAGATTCAAATCCTAAATATTTAGGTGTAAAAGTATATGGTGGAGAATTTGTAACAGCAGGTTCAATTCTCGTACGTCAACGTGGAACAAGAATTCACCCAGGTGATAACGTTGGACGAGGAAAAGACGATACTTTGTTTGCAACTGAAACAGGTAACGTATTATACCACGAACGCAAGGGTAGAAAACTTGCATCAATTGTAGCCGCACAATAGTGATCCAATTTGCAGACGAAGCTACTATTGAAGTTCGTTCCGGCAAAGGTGGTAATGGGTGCATAGCGTTTAGGCGCGAAAAATATGTACCCAATGGCGGTCCTGCCGGAGGCGACGGTGGTCGTGGTGGCGATGTCATTTTTCAAGTAAAAAGAAATCTCAGAACATTATCTCATTTACGCAAACAACATGTATTTAAAGCCAGAAACGGTGGAGATGGTAGCGGTAGTAATCGTTACGGAGCCGATGGTGACGATGTTGTTATTTTTTTACCACCAGGTACACGTGTAGTTGACGCTGAAACTGGTGTTTTTGTGTGTGAATTTACCACTGAAAGTGAAGATGAAGAATTTGTTTACCTCAAAGGCGGAAACGGTGGTTGGGGAAATGTCCATTTTAAAAGCTCTGTAACACAAGCCCCTAGACGTGCAAATCCAGGTGGCGATGGAGAAATAAAAAAACTTCGTATTGAACTAAGTATTATGGCTGATATTGGTCTTGTAGGCTTTCCTAATGCAGGAAAATCATCCTTGTTAGATTTTATGACTAATGCTCGTCCTAAAATTGCGCCTTATCCATTTACAACAAAAATTCCTAACCTAGGTGTTCTTCACGTTAGCGATGAAGACTCTTTTGTTATAGCAGACATTCCAGGAATTATTGAAGGTGCTTCAGATGGGGCAGGGCTTGGTATTAGATTCTTAAAACATATTTCTAGGACTCAAGGTTTAGCATTCTTAATTGACTGCTCCGATGATAATTATTTCGATGCCTACGAAAAACTTAGAGAAGAATTAGCATCTTTTTCAAAGCCAATTTTAAAAAAGCCTAGCATTATTTTGTGTAATAAAATAGATGTAGAAGGTGCTGCAGTTAGAGCTGCAGAATTAGCTGAAAAATACAAAGACCTTATATGTATTCCTATGTCAGTGCATTCAAAAGAAGGTTTAGATAAAGTAAAAAGTGCTCTTATAACTTTAGTTGAAGAGGGAGTGCGTTCTACTGGAAAAAAATCATCATCTGAAACAATTAAAGTAAAAAGTGATTTTTTACAAGCTAGATCTGTTTATACAGATGAAGATGATGAAATGGTGCAGTATCCTGGCAGTGAATAATGAAACTAGCAATGTTGGGTGGATCATTTAATCCTGTTCACGTAGGTCACACAGCACTTGCAAAAATAGCTGTTGAACAATATGGCTATGATAAGGTCATATTTGTTCCAGCTTTTAATCCACCACATAAAAATTTGGCTCTTGGTGCTACAAACGACGACAGATGTGCCATGTTATCCTTATCCGTTGCCAATAATTCTTCTTTAGAAATTGAAACATGTGAAATAGATAGGGAAGGAACTTCGTATACCATTGATACCGTAACATACTTGTATGAAAAATATAAAGATGTCTTAGAGGGTAAGATTGGTTTAATTATTGGAGAAGACCTAGTAGATGGTTTTCACCTTTGGAAAGATGTGCAGTCACTTATAAATATGACAAATATTATGGTTGCATTTCGTGAAGGTGAATCTACATATAAAGACTTTACCATTGATTTTGATTTTGTTATGATGAAAAATGCTTTGGTTAATGTTTCGTCTCGTGAAATTCGAGATGCAATAAAGCATAAAAAGGATATAGATTGTTATGTCAGCAAAAGCGTTGCAGAATATATTCAAACCAAAAAATTATATATCTAATATATTAGACTGTGAAGTATTGGAAAGTGTTAGATTGTATGCTTTGTCTTCTTTGTCAAAACCGAGGTATGAGCATTCACTAAGAGTTGCACAAATGGCTAAAGTGCTTTGCGAAAAATATGATGAAGATATTTATGCTGGTTTTTTAGCAGGAATAAGTCATGATATGTGCAAAGAGTTGGATAAAAAACAGCTTGAGTCTTTAGCTATTGAAGATGGCTTTGGTTTATCAGAAACAGAAATGAAAAAACCATCGTTGCTTCATGGAAGAGCTTGTGCGGTCATTTTACAAAGAGACTTTTCTATAAATGATAGCGATGTATTAGAAGCTGTTTCTTATCATACATTTGGTAAGAAAAAAATGTGCAATATTGCAAAAATTGTATGCATAGCAGATAAAATTGAGCCAGGAAGGCCCTATATGTCTTCTTCAAAAATGAAAAATCTGCTAAAATTATCTTTAGATGCACTTTTAAGTTCTGTTCTTAAAGAGGTTATAAGTGTGCGAAAAAAGAAAAAAGATGAGGTTTTTCCAGAGGCTCTTTGGGTGTTGGAAAAAAATGCAAAGTAAGCACTTTTCTAGTGTTTATGGAAGTATGGAGCGGTTATAATGGCAAGGAAAATTTTGTCAGCAGGAAGGCATGTTATTTTTATTGTGCTAATTTTAGTAATCCTTGGCGCAATGTCTTTAACTGTTTTTTTTACTCTTAAAACGAATGTTGTAGAAGAAGTATTAAAAAACGACCAAATTATAAAAATGCTTTTAGTAGTAGAAGATGGCGGGAACGCAATGTCTACAACTATTTTAACATATTACCCTGTGTCTAAGCGTGGAGCTATAATTGATATCCTTGGTAACACAGGTGGTATATATTCAAGTTTAGGTAGAGTAGATAGGATAGATGCCGTATATAAAGAAAAGGGCATTGATGCTTATCGTGCTGAAATTGAAAAATTAGTTAATACAACAATTCCTTTTTCTGTTGAAATTAGTTTGGACGATTTTTCAGTGCTTACAGACCTTTTTGGGGGGCTGAGTGTATCTGTTTTAACCCCAATTGATGATGTAATAGACGGTATATATTATCTACTACCTTCTGGTCAAATACGCCTAGATGGGGATAAGGTTGTTACATATTTGACGTACCAGGGTGAACTTGAAGATTCTACTGATAAAAGTATTCGGGCAGAAAACGTTGTTGTGTCATTTTTTAAAGCATTGAATGAAAATGCAAATGAAATTTTTACTAAAAATACTTTTAAATACTATGCACAAAGAATGAGGGCTAATATAGGGACTGAGGATTTTTATACTTTGCTTGAAACTATTTCTCAGGTAGATGCTGAAAGATTATTCCCGCAGGTAATTACGGGTTCAGAGAGAGTAGTTGATGGTGAAACACTGCTATTCCCTTACAATGATGGGCAGCTTATTAAAGATGTGTTAAGTCAAACAGTAATGGCTCTTGTTTCAGAAACAACTTTTAGCCGGGTGTATGCCCTTGAAATACAAAATGGTACTACAATACAAGGTTTAGCAAGGAATACTGCAAGCCTTTTAAGGAGTACTGGGTATGACGTTGTTAGTATTATAAATGCAGAAGATAATAACCATACTGAAACATACATAATAAATCACATTGGAAATGATGAAGTGGCTAAGGCTCTTGGTGACTTTATACGATGTGATACTATTATTAAAAGTGAACTAGACACAACAGTTTCTGACAATAACAGACTTGTTGACTATACTATTGTTCTAGGAACAGATTTTGACGGTAGGTATGTAAGGTGAGAAATGGCATAGCTCGCATACGCTCCCTGCTCTAAGTAGCAAAGCACTAAAAAAAAGGGCTAATGGTGTCATAGAGGACTTTTTGACAAATGCTCATGTCAATACAAATATAATTACGATAGGAGAGATAATGAATATCGAGGCAGAAATGGTGCCTCTCAATTCATTTAGCA
>CAYJKA010000023.1:5531-17839 GCA_964370655.1 uncultured Treponemataceae bacterium
TGAAAAAAGCCAAGGGGCAAAAGCTGATGCTTTTTTCTTGACTTTTTATAGGAGAGATAATGAATATCGAGGCAGAAATGGTGCCTCTCAATTCATTTAGCAGTTTGCGTATGCAAACTTAATATTAACTGCCGATTTTTAGCGATGCACAAATCGGCGTGAAAAAAGCCAAGGGGCAAAAGCTGATGCTTTTTTCTTGACTTTTTATAGGAGAAATAATGAAAACAAACGCAGAAAAAGCATTGGAAATAGCAGAATTATTAACAGATTATAAGGGTGTTGATTCCATGGTGCTCGATGTTTCTAAGCTTAACTCATGGACCGATTACTTTGTTTTAACAACGGTAAACAGTAGTTCGCACTGGAAAGGCTTGTTTAAACAAGTTAAAGACTACGCAAAAGAAAATGACTTAGAAATTCATGTACCAAACAAAAAAATAGCATCTGGTGATGATTGGAACCTTATTGACTTAGGAATAATTGTGGTTCATCTATTATCAGCAGATGCAAGAGTTTTTTATGATTTAGAAAAACTTTGGCACGGTGGGGAGCGTCTTTTATAAAAGAGTACTGTATATCAAGAGATGCTGTTGCCTATTTATAAGGACGAACTGTAAACAATTTGAATATTACGAAAAATCGTCGTATTCAAAATCGTCATCCTCGTAATCAAAGTCATCATCTTCTTGATCAAAATCGTCAAGATTGCTAAAGTCATCATCTAAGAAATCATCATCGTCATAATCGTCTAAATCGTCATCTTCATAATCATCGTATGAATCACTTAAGATATCGTTTATATTAACAGACTCTTGGGTGTAATTGTCGGCACTCATTGGACACTTCCTTTTTTAACTTTCCTTATAATTAAAGAATAATCCTATATGCGAGTTGTGTCAACTGTTTTTAATTAAAAAAAAACTTTTTTTTAAAAATTTTGTAAAACCCTTTGACAAAACTTTGAATATTTGTATAATATATATATGCTTAATGAAGTGGTTATGAAATCGCCTGCTAAGTTGAATCTCCACTTAGGAGTTCATCCTAAACGGGTAGATGGATATCATGACATAGAAAGTATATTTCAAGCGATTGATTTTTTTGATGACCTTTTTGTAACAAAGAAGGGTGATGACTGTAGTTGTACTGTAGAAGTCACTTCAATGAAATTACCAATTGAAAACACTCTTACTGTTGCATACAAAGAGTTTTGTGCCTATACTGGTGTAAAAAAGGGTGTTCATGTTAAACTTGTTAAACGGATTTTTTCTGGAGCAGGTCTTGGCGGTGGATCATCGAATGGAGCGACTTTAATCAAAGCTTTGGATGTTTTGTTTGAAACAAAACTTAGCTTAGGTGAAAAAGTTAAACTTGCCGAAAAGGTGGGGAGCGACGTTCCTTTTTTTATGTATTGTGGCGCGGCAGTGGTAACGGGACGGGGTGAAATTATTCGGCAAATCATACCAAGAAATGATTTATATTTTGTTATTGTAATGCCGGATGTTCATAGTTCAACAAAAGAAGCTTTTCAAGCTTTGGATGAGTATTATGAAAAAAATGAAACATCAAAGTTTTTAAGTTCGCATGAGGTTGAGGATGTATACCGAATGTCAGCTGAAAACTGGAGTTTTACAAATAGTTTTACTGATGTACTAGTAAAGCGGTATCCACAGATAGGCAAAGCACTATCCTGTATAAAAGAAAGTGGATCTGTTTTTACACAAATGAGCGGATCAGGAGCTTGCGTATTTGGTGTTTTCGGTAATGAAGAGGAAGCTAAGAGGGCCTACACTCAATTAAGTATGGAATGGACTTGCCGTATGGCGCGTACCTATTCTATAAGTCAAATGTAATCTATTGGGTTATTGAGACAAGTGCAATGCAGTACATGACGTATGTTATGTAATGACTGAAAATTGAGCTATATGGGGTGTGATTATGCAAATTACCGAGATTCGCATTAGGCAAATGATTGCAGATGGTAAACTTAAAGCTTACGTTACTGTCACATTTGATGATTGTTTTGTAGTGCACAATGTTAAGATCATTGAAGGTAAAACTGGACTATTTATTGCTATGCCTAGTCGAAAGACAAGCACAGGAGATTACAAAGATGTAGCACATCCAATTACTCCTGAATTTAGAAATGAATTACAAGACCGAATACTCGCTGAGTATGAGGCAGGCAATGTAGAATTGGGGTCAACTCCAATCGACGAATAATTCAGACGAATTATTTAATTGCTTAAAAAAGGTTATAACATGGTTACACTATTATGTAGCCATGTAAATAATATTGAGTCGTCGGCAAGTGGTAAGCCACCGGTTTTTGGTATCGGCATTCCGCAGGTTCGAATCCTGCCGACTCAGCTACGGAAAAACTCTGGCGTGATGAACGATGGGGTGCTTAAATCTTATCTAGAGTGCGCATACGTAGGTATGTGCATTTTTATGAGATAGTATAAACTATCTTTAAGCCTTCAACCTGTACATTCCTAGTTTTTCTCAATAAATTTATGGAGTATTATTATGGAACGACTCGTTATCAATGCAAAAACAAGAACACAGTCAGGTAAGGGTGTAGCTCGACGCTTAAGAGCTGTAGGACAATTACCAGCTGTTATGTACAATTCAAAAGGTGAAGCAGGAATGCTTGAAATCACAGAATCTGAATTTTTCAAAGTATGGAAACAAGCAACACCTACAACATTAATTTCACTTGTAGTAGATGGTGGAAAAGGTGTACTTGCTTTTATTAAATCAACAGATTACAATATTATTTTGGATAAAAACATTCACGTAGATTTTCACGTTATTGATGAAGACAAACCTCTTGTTGCAACAATGAAAATTTTAACAACTGGTAACCCTGTTGGTGTACGTGATGGTGGTGTATTTGAAAAAGGTGCAGCTAAAGTTGAAGTAAAATGTCTACCTGCTGACTTACCAGTTAGAATTGTTGCAGATGTTTCAAACCTTGGTTTAAATGAAAAAATTTGTATTAAAGATCTTCCTTTTGAAAAAAGTGTTACAGTATTAACTGATCCTGAAGTGGTTGTTGCTACTGTTCGCCCAATGCGCTAATATTGAAAAAAAGGAATAATGAATCCTTGAGGAAAGCTCCTTTGCATACTCAAAGTGATGACTTAAAAAATCCTTCGCATTTACTAGAAACAAGAGATGAAAATATTTTATTGCAAATAGTGCAGTCAGATATTAAAAGTATTCTCTTTGGGTCTCAAAGTAGTGTGAAGGATTTTCTTTCATCTAACGAAAATAGTAAATCTCTTACAATGTTACTAGCTGTTTCAGGTGGAGTCGATTCACAAGTAATGCTACATTGTTTAAATACTTTGAAAGATAAGTATGGTTTTAATATTTTTGTTGTAACCGTTAATCATAACATTCGACCTAGCGAAGAATCTAAAAGTGATGCTATGCTAGTGTACAATTACTGTACTGAAGCATTAAACTTAGATTGCAAGGTAATTACTATTGAAGAAAATGTAATAGCTACATTGAATAAAACTCGTAAACGAGGCATTGAAGAGGCTGCTCGTTATATACGTTATACTTCCATAGAAAAATATGCTCGTGAAATAAATGCTAATGTAGTACTTTTTGCGCATAACAGAGATGACCAACTTGAAACGCTTATTCAGCATTTTTTACAAGGCGCTAGTGCTGGTATTTCAGGTTATTCTAGTAGTGGTATAAGGCAATTTTGTACATATCCTTCACTTAGCTCTGAAAATAATACAAACTATGATATTTTATTATATAGGCCTCTTCGAAATGTTAGTAGGGCAAACATAGAAAGCTATGCTGTGCAAAATAATGTTCCATATAGAACTGACAGCACAAATACTGAATTAGAGTATCTTAGAAACAGAATACGTCATACTTTAGTTCCAGAATTAAATGAGCATTTTACTGGTTGGGATACAGCTTTACTTAATGGCAGTGACAAAGCTTTTCAAGAGGCTTTATTTATTGATGAATTAGCATCTAAAATAATCTGGGAAGAGTGTGATGGTGTAAAAACCAACTTACATGATTTTTATTTAGCAGGATACCCTGTTAGAGTTAGAGCAATATACAAAGCATTAGAGCTCATTGGTGTTGATGGTCGTTTCCCTTATGATATTGTGCGTTCAATTGCCCAAGGACATAAAAAAGCTGAAAGTTCAAGCATCGAACTGTTTCATAAAGGTGAAAATCTTTTTATTCGCAAAAGAGATTCATCTAAGATTTTAACAAAGTTAGAAAATATGGAGATTACTTCCTGTGGATTATATAAAACATACAATGGTGAATTTGATGTTCAGCCAATTGTGCAGAAAAATACATTTCATGCCGATACTGAAGAAGGATACTATTGTATTGGGCCATTTTCTTTGCCCTTAGTTATTAGGAGTAAAAAAAATGGTGAAACCGTGCTTACTGCTCAAGGAACGCATAAGTCTGTAAAAAAGATATTCTCCGAGTGGAGAGTAGACGCCCGACATAAGAGCGCAATTCCAGTTATAGAATACAATGGAGAGACTATGTGCCTTTGGGGAGAAATATACGGGTATTCAAATTGGTATGTACAACATAACACTAATGATACGCAAAGCGTTTTCATTCGGTTTAAGAGGAATAATAAATGAGTAACAACAAAAAGTTTTCGCAAAATCCAAAAAATAATGAAAACAAGTTTCACAAAAAAGTAGATGAATCATTACAAAAGCCACCTACAGGGGGTCGTTTTGGAATGACCCTTTTTATAGTAATGATAGGTTTTTTAACTTTATTTATGTTTTTAAACAATAAAACGGCAACACATCCACAAATTTCTTATACGGACTTTATATTAGCAGTTGAACAAAGTCAGGTAACAGAAGTACAAATTATAGATCAAAAAACTATCATAGGAACTATGAAATCTAGTACAACTGCTCAGAATACCAATTTTCAAACAGTAATACCATACACAGATGAAACTCTAGTACCTCTTCTAGAAGAAAAGGGAGTTGATTTAACGGGGAAGATATCATCTCCTGGTTTTTGGAGCACCGTGTTTAATTTTCTACCTTTGCTTATTATGATATTTTTCCTTTTTATTTTAATGAGACAAACTGCATCTCAAAATAATAGGGGTATGCAGTTTGGAAAAAGTAGAGCTCGGGTTTTCGATGCCAACAAAAAGGACAAAGTTACATTTAGTGATGTTGCTGGTCAAGAAGAGGCAAAGCGAGAATTAGCAGAAATTGTAGATTTCTTAAAAAATCCCAAAAAATATGAAGCTATTGGTGCAAAAATCCCAACTGGTGTATTACTTGTAGGTAATCCAGGTACTGGTAAAACATTGTTAGCACGTGCGGTTGCTGGTGAAGCAGAAGTTGCATTTTTACATATTTCAGGGAGCGATTTTGTTGAAATGTTTGTAGGTGTTGGAGCAAGTAGAGTCCGTGACCTTTTTGAACAAGGTCGAAAAATGGCTCCAGCAATTATTTTTATTGATGAAATTGATGCAGTTGGGCGTGCAAGGGGTGCCGGTTTTGGTGGTGGCCATGATGAAAGAGAGCAAACTCTAAACCAAATGCTTGTTGAAATGGATGGATTTGAAAACAAGGATGGTATTATTATTCTAGCAGCAACAAACCGTCCAGACGTACTAGACCCAGCACTGCTCAGACCAGGGCGATTTGACCGACAAGTAAATGTTGTTTTACCAGATATTAAAGAGAGAGAAGCAATTTTAAAAGTTCATGCTAAGAAAATAAAACTAACTGACGATGTTGATTTAAATAAAATTGCTAGGGCTACTCCTGGAATGAGTGGGGCTGAACTTGCTAATATGATAAACGAAGCAGCCCTTTTTGCTGCTCGGAAAAGTAAGAAAAAAGTATCACTAGAAGAAATGGAAGAAGCACGAGATAAACAGCTTATGGGTGTTGCTCGTGAAAGCATGGTTATGCCAGAAAAAGAAAAAGCTATGACTGCTTGTCATGAAGCAGGCCATGCACTTCCATACTATTACTTAAAAAATGCTTCTCCTTTACATAAAGTTACTATAATTCCTCGTGGTAGGGCACTAGGATTAACAATGGGCTTACCCAAGGAAGATTCATATTCTCATACAAAATCGTGGTTAAAAGACCAATTGGTGATTATGTTTGGTGGCTACGCTGCAGAATCTATAGTGTATGGGGACACCACAACTGGGACTCAAAATGATATCCAAAGAGCAACAGATATTGCACGTAGAATGGTTTGTGAGTGGGGAATGTCAGAGGATGTTGGTACAATGGCCTTTGGACAAGAAGATGAACCTATTTTTATGGCTAAGGAAATTGAACGACGAAAGGGTTATTCAGAAGAAAGTGCTAAGAAAATTGATGAAGCTGTTAAGAAAATACTCGATGAAGCACTAACAAGCTGTAAAGCTATTTTGAACAAAAATAGAAAGAAACTTGACTTACTTACAAAAACATTAATTGAAAAAGAAACGTTAAGTGATAGTGAAATACGTGAACTTTTAGGTTTTAAGCCAATAGAGGCATTGTCAGAAAATGAGCAAGAGTCTGGAACTGGAATTGAAGGTCCTCATATTCACTTAAAAGAAGATTAATATTATTATACTTTAGCAATTATAAGGAGTGCAAAATGCTTAGAGTTCGATACGCATGGTTAGTTTTATTGATTTCTTGTAACTTTCTAGTGCCTTCATTTGCACAAGATTTTTCTGATAGCAAAGAAACACTTCCTTATACAATAAATAATCCTTCAACTTTTAATAAGACTGCTTTACAATATTTTTCTGTAGCGCAAAGTAAATTGATTGAGCAAGAGTGGCAAAGTGCTTATGCTCTTGCAGATCATGCAACTATATATGATGATTCAATTGCTGACCTTTATTACATAATGGCAATAAGCTTATATGAGCAAGGAGCAGAGTATTATAGAGTTATTCCTTTATTGGAAAAAAGCCTTGATAAAACAACAGTGGCTTGGTACAGTTTTAATAGGGATTCAGCTCGTTTGTTATTATCATCGATGCTTGTATCAGTTAAAAAACCAGAAGAGGCTTTAGAGCTCATTGATGAAAATATTGTGCTTACAAACTCCGATGCCTTATTTATACGCTCAAAGGCAAATTACATTCAAAATAACCTTGAACTTGCAAGATTTTATGTAATGAGTGGTGCAAAGCAGTTTCCATTAGATACACGATTTGATGAACTTTTTTACACGTATGAATATAAGAATCTTATTTCTACAGTTCATGAAACTGTAGAAGAAGACATACAGCCTTTAAATACAAATTTACAAGATGAGTTTAAAATCTTAAGAGATTTTTTTAATAGTCGTGTTGAACAATTTTCACAGTCAAATCAGAACTTACTTTTGTTTGCTGGAATTTTTTCAGAAAGTAGCGAAGAAAAAACAAGGCTTTTACGTGCATGGAATACACAAGGGAAAACACATCCTTTATTTGCTATTTATGCTTTGAAAGAAAATATGTTAAATGAAATAGAAGCTTTTAACTATATGAAGCCTTTTTTCGCAGATATTAACTATAGCCTTTTAACGGAATTTATTTCTCTTATACAAGATGAAGAGGTTATGAGTCTCGCTCAAGAATATTTTTTACATTATGAAGGTATTATTCGTTTTGATGAAAACCAAGATCTTCAAAATGAGGTTTTAGTAAAATATGAAAGAGGTAGACCTTCACTCATACAATATGATGATAATCAAGATGGAAAGCTTTTATGGGAAATTGTGTGCGATTTTGGTGTTCCAATAAGTATAGATTTCTTTAATGACGAAGTTTTTATCAACTATGACTCATGGCCGTATATTCATACTATCGAAGAAAATTATAATTCAAATAATAAAAATGTTTATTATTTAGTTTCAGACGCTATATCACTTCCTGTAGTAAGGTATGAAGAAAACGATGTATTTAAGAATACTTTAAGGATGGCTTTTTATACTCCTTTTGTGGCAGAACTTGATACTATAGACTTTATAGATGTATATAATGCTGCATATTCAATTGATGCAAAAGTTAATGAATATGATGACAGCCGAGTGCGCTACACACTATTAGATGGTGTTATAAAAAATGCAGTGTATTCTGACTCTGAAGTACCTTATGCTTATATGCTTTTTGAAAATGGGTTGCCAGTAATGAGGAATGTTGACAAGGACAGAAATGGTAGCTTTGAAATTATAGAGATTTTTGAGCAATCGGATTCTTTTGATGATTCACTTCTGTCAATTTTTGGTTTTGAATATATAGCATCTAGCGTAAAACTAAAAAGTGTTTCTGTTGACTTAAATGATGATGGATTAGATGATTTTACGCAAGAGTATATTGCTACAGGTTCTAATGTGTCCTTTTGGGATAGTAATAGCGATGGTAAATGGGATGTACAGTTTACACAAAGTAATGATCGTTTAAATCAGGAAATACACTATATTCATCCAATTACAGGCGATAGAAGTATTATTCGAGTTGAAAATGATATTCCAGTTCTTGCAAATGGTAAAGAAGTTGTTTTGGATTCAACTGTTAATTTTTATTGGATAGGTGAAAACCTTGAAAGCTCTTATGCTACTAAAATAATTACAGAGCTTTCATTAAAAGAATCGGCAATATCTCTTATGGTTACTGATCTATTGTGGAACAAGGACAAAGATCAATTTATGAGAATTGTTGGTGTAAAAAATGGAGATACATATTTTGGCGAAGTCTACTACGAATAGGTGTTTTTTTACTGCAGTTTGCTTTATAGCTTTGTTCTTACTTGGTTCATGTCAAACAAATAAAATTGATGAATATGTTAAACCAGATTTTACTAATGCAGAAATACTTGAAAATGAAGTTCAAAGAATAAGGGCAAGTAAAGATGATGATGCAATTTATTCTTTGTGGCTTTCAACATTGTTATATGCCGAAACTAACGAAAGTGCCGCTTTAGAACTATACCATGATTGTGTTGATGCGGTAAAAGCACAATTTAATACAAGCGTTCAAGAAGAGGCCTGGCTTGAAGCCTTACGTTTAGGAGATTCCCTTATTTCTATTATGGATCTTTTACCAGGAGCTTTATACGTAAATCTAGGCGACGATTTTGTTAGTAACTATGATCTAGCAAAAAAATCTTACATAGAGTTACCAAAGTTTTCTTCTAGTTCTGAAAATAATTCCGAAACAAGGCCGGGTAGTGAAATATCCACGTTTATTACGGGAGTTGTTACAATATGGGTGGATTTAGGCGTAAAAGTAGAAAGAGGGTTAGGTTTTCCAAATAGAAGTTTAGGCTCTGGGTTTTTTATTGATGATAGAGGATACATTATTACAAACCACCATGTAATTTCAGAGCTTGTTGATCCAGAGTATGAAGGTTATTCACGTCTTTATATAAAACTTTCAAATGATTCAGAAACAAGAATTCCTGCAAAAGTTGTTGGGTGGGATAAAACACTCGATCTTGCATTGTTAAAAACAGAAATATCAGCGCCTTATGTATATTCACTTGGTTCATCAAGGAACTTGAATGTGGGAAAACCTATTTATGCTATTGGCTCTCCTGTAGGACTAGAAAACACTATTACATCTGGAATTATATCTGCATTTGACCGTCAATTATTATCCACTGCTGCTGTTATGCAAATAGATGCAGCTGTAAACTCAGGCAATTCTGGGGGTCCCTTAATTAATGATAAGGGTGAGGTGCAAGGTATTGTTTTTGCAGGTCTTGCAAGTTTTCAAGGCTTAAATTTTGCAATACCTGTTGAGTATTTAAGTGCTATACTACTACGCTTATATTCAGAAGGTGAGGTTCAACACTCTTGGATAGGGGCGTATGGGAAAACAATAAAGCGTTATCCTTCTGATGAGTTAGGCCTTGGTGTTGAGGTTTTATATGTTATGCCTGGAAGCCCCGCGGATCTAGCAGGCCTAAAAGCAGGTACTGTTGTGACTTCTATTAATGGAATAAACGTACAAAGTGTAGAAGAATTACAATTTGCTTTAATACATCTCATTCCTGATTCAATTGCAATAATTGAATCACAAGAAACTATTGAATCTGAAAAGAAAACTATGCCAATATATTTGGAAGTACGCCCAGAATACCCCGGTTTATCTATTTATGAAAGAGAGCCAGCATATAAAATGGTTTATCCAATGTTTGGAATGGAACTTATTCCGTCTTCTGTTGGAAATAAAAATTTATTTACGGTACAATCAATTGTAAAGGGAAGTATTGCAGATGAGTCTGGCTTTTCTGTTCATGACCCAGTAGAAATACGTAAAACAGTGCTCACAGAAGATAAGAATGCTGTGTACATAGAAACATACACTAAGAAGAGAAAAAGTGGCTATTTTGAAGTTGCAGTAGCGATAGGATCTTCTCTCGACAGTCCTTTTCTTTTCTAGTACGATTGTAGCACCACGAAGTGTCCGTAGTTCACTGAATATGCCTGTAGCTTATTCAGTGAACTGTCGAGTTTGCACGAAATTAGTTTATTTTCGTAGCAAACATCGCGTTACATTAAGGGTAACCACTGAAAAACTGAAGTTTTTCAGTGCCTTAGCGGTAGCGAAGTGCGAAATGAGTGTTCGAAGCGCAAAACAACAAAATCATTTTTCATAACATATAGACAATTTGCCCTTTTTCCTATAGAATAGTGGCTAATGAAAGACTTAAAATTAAAACGCAACTTTTGTATTGTTGCACATATTGACCACGGAAAGTCGACCCTTTCCGACCGCCTTATTCAAAAAGCCCGCATTGTTGACGACAGGCAATTTCAAAACCAAATTCTTGACAGTATGGATATTGAAAGAGAACGCGGAATTACTATAAAAAGCCAAGCGGTAACTATTCCTTACACTGCAAAAGATGGCAACACGTATGAACTTAATTTCGTTGATACACCAGGCCACGTAGACTTTTCCTATGAGGTTTCTAGGGCAATTGCATCTTGCGAAGGCGCCTTATTGTTAGTTGATGCAGCCCAAGGGGTAGAGTCTCAAACACTTTCTAATATGTACTTAGCTTTGGAACACGACCTTGAAATGGTTCCAGTTATTAACAAGATAGACTTACCAGCCGCTGACATTCCATCTGCAAAAAAACAAATTGAACATGACTTAGGCTTAGATCCAGAAGGGGCTATTTTATGCTCTGCAAAGACTGGGGAAGGTATTGATGAGCTTTTTGAAGCAATTGTAGAGAGAATTCCTTGTCCGACTCATGATGAGTCTGGAAAAACTAAGGCTCTTATTTTTGACTGTCATTATGACCCATACCGAGGTGTTGTTGTACACATTCGTGTTTTTGCTGGATCTATTAAACCTGGGCAAACTATTCGCTACATGGCAACTGGCACTGAATACAAGGTTGAAACAGTTGGTATCTTTAAGTTAAAGCTAGAAGAAAAGGCAATTTTGGAAGAAGGTGACGTTGGATATATTATTGCAGGTATTAAAACCGTTGCTGACGTTAAAGTAGGGGATACCATTACTATGGCAGATAATCCTGCAGAAGAGCCATTGGCAGGATTTAAAGAAGTAAAACCTGTTGTATTCTCATCAATTTATCCTGTTGACACAAATGATTACGAAGAGCTCCGTGACAGCATGGACAAGCTTAAGCTTAACGATGCAAGCTTGGTGTTTGAAAAAGACTCTTCATTGGCACTTGGACATGGTTTTAGATGCGGTTTTTTAGGTCTTTTACACTTAGAAGTTGTGCAAGAACGCTTAGAGCGAGACTTTGGGCAATCTGTAATTTTTACAGCACCATCTGTGCGCTATCATGTAACACTTAATAACAGTGAAAAAAAATATATTGATAACCCTGCAGATTACCCAGATGGTGGAAAAATTGCTCAAGCAGAAGAGCCTTACATTAAGGCTGCAATTATAACACCTGCAACCTACTTAGGGCCTATTATGCAGCTTTGCACTGAAAAACGTGGTATACAGGTTAACATGCAGTACTTAGATGAAAAACGAGTAGAAATTATTTATGAAATGCCACTTGCAGAAGTGTTGTTTGATTTTTATGATAGGCTTAAAAGCTGTACTAGAGGTTATGCGTCATTTGATTATGAGTTAATAGGATACAGAGACACAGACCTTGTAAAAATTGATATTCTTATTAATGGTAAGGGTGTTGACGCATTAGCGCAACTTTCTTTCCGTGGAAACGCATACGACCACGCAAGACACGTTTGTTCACAGCTTAAAGAAGAAATTACCAAACAACAATTTAAGATTGCCATTCAAGGCGCCATTGGAA
>CAYJKA010000024.1:0-17531 GCA_964370655.1 uncultured Treponemataceae bacterium
AGAGTCTGTTGTAAACACTTTGTCTGTTAATAATGTTTCTATACTAAATGTTATTAAAGCACTTGCTTTCTTTATACTAAGTCCACCTTCATTAACAGTTTCTTCCACTACTATTGATACACTATCTACACTTAGCCCTTGTTCTGAGTAAATGCTAAAACTTTGGTTGATCATTTTAGTTAAAGCTTCTTTTCTGCGACTTTCAGTAAATATATCAGATACATCAAATTGAATGCCTGACAACTTTTCTGAGGCTTTAATGTAATTTGAATTTGTTCCTGCAACCCCTGCTTCACTTTCTGTTCCAGCGGCTACTGTTACTATAGCGCCTTTTAATTGAGTTACATCTATTGTTTTTGGTAATGCTTCTACCTCTGGTACCGTTACGTTTGGTACACTCGGTCCTGTGGCTTGTTTACAGCCTGTGATAAGAATTGTTAATACAATTACCAATGCTAATGAATTCCTTTTCATTTTTACTCCTACAGTTTAATCTTTTGCTTATCCCTAAGCTTTTTACTTTTTTAACTACAACTGTTTTAACTGGTATTGTTGCATGAATTTACTGCATTTACATACCTTTGTCAAGTACTTTGTACTACAATCTACTTAACATAGAGTATAACACATAAATATTAAAAATTCAAAAAAATATTTAGATTAGCACAAAAAAAATTATACTAAAAATTATTTTCTTCTTTATAACTAAGATGACACAAAATAAGTATATTTAACAAGTGTTAAGAGTTGCTAATCATTTTTTTCTATGCTATAATTCTGAATATAGTTTGACTTTACAAAACACAAACTCACAGACGTTTATATAAATAAGACTACTATTATATATTGGAGAAAGAAATGAAAAATTTTGAAGAAAACTTAACAAAACTTGAGGCACTTGGAAGTGATATAAAACGAAATGACATTAAACTTGAAGAAGCATTAAAAATATTTGAAGAAGGTATTAAACTTGCCAAGGGTATGGAAAAAGAACTTGATAAAATCGAAGGGAAAATTCAAGTTTTAATGAATCAGCCAAACATGCCTGAAGACAAGGTAGAATTGGACCTATTTTCTGGAACCGAAGAATAAGGAAATCTCACGTTGTACAATTCTCAATCTAAGAAAATTACAGAGCCTCGAAAAGTAAAAGCACTTCCCCCTGAAGTTGCAAGAAAAATAGCTGCAGGAGAAGTAATAGATAGGCCTAATGCTGTCCTTCGTGAATTTTTAGATAATGCCATTGATGCAAATGCAGATAGAATTATTGTAGAAATAGAAGGTGGTGGAATAGATTCAATTCGTGTAGTTGATAATGGCTGGGGGATGAGCAAAGAAGACCTTGAAGTATGTGCTCGTCCTCATGTTACTAGCAAAATAGCAACTGAAGATGATTTAGAAAATCTTTATACACTTGGATTTAGAGGTGAAGCTCTCGCTTCAATTGCTGCAGTAAGCAGACTGAGCATTACTAGTGCACGTAATGAAAACGCATGGAAATTAGAATCTTATTTAGAGCAAGAACACGATATCCAGCCAGCTAGCTTGCATGAAGGTACTATTGCGCAAAGTAAAGCACTATTTGAAAACTTCCCTGCGAGACGTCAATTTTTAAAAAGACCGCAATCAGAAGGCAGCCTAGCAAAGCAAATTTTTATTGAAAAAGCCCTACCCTTTACAAACATAGCCTTCCGTCTAACAATGGATGGAAAAATCCGTCTGGACTTAGCAAAAAATCAAACACTAGCACAACGTTTTACAAGTGTACTTGACATAAAAGAAAAAGAGAGTTTATTTTATGAAGTAAAAGAAGAATGCGAGGCATGGAATGTTCGAGTAATTCTAGGAGAACCATCTGTATATCGAAATGATAGAAAGCAAATGTATATATATGTTAACGGAAGGCGTGTACAAGAATTTGCCTTTTTGCAAGCACTAGACTATGGTGCAGAAGGATTTTTCCCTAATGGTTCTCACCCTGTTGCATGCCTATTTATTGACATCGATCCGAAACTTGTAGATTTTAATATACACCCTGCTAAAAAAGAAGTTCGTTTTAAGGATATAGGAAGCGTACACAAAACAGTAAGTTCATTAGTTAGAAATTTTTACAGGGACTTTTCTGTAAAAGCATTATTAAATGATAAAACGTCTGAAAATAATTCACACAGTTTACAAAATGAGTTTTCCTACCCTACTTCAAATCCAATAAGTGATTTTCGCGATAGTAATGAAAAAGTAACTGAATATAAACCTAAAGCAGCATCTCTTAATACTTTTTCGCACCCCCCCATTTCGCAAGAACAAAAAGTTTACCCCACATTTTCAAGTCCAAATAAGAATACTTATATGCAAAGTGTGAACAGCGACTTTAACAACGCTCACTCAAATTATAATTCAAGCAATCAAACCAATTTTAGATATATTGGGACAGCTCTTGATGTATTTTTGATAGTTGAAAAGAATAATGAATTATACATGGTAGATCAGCATGCAGGACATGAAAGAGTGTTATATGAAAGTTTTATGAAAACAAGTGGGCAAAAACAAGGATTGTTAATTCCACTCGTTATTGAAACACTTAACAAAGAAGATGATGACTATATTGAAAGCATAGCCTCAGATCTTGAAAAGGCAGGCTTTTCAATTGTAAACTGCTCTGGTGGAAGATGGGAAGTAAGCACCGTTCCAATCAAGTGGCAAGGTACGGAAAAGGACTTGCAAGAAGATTTACTTGAAAAGAGACTAAATGCTGATGAACTTATTCGAAAACTTGCAGAAAAAACTGCTTGTAGAAGTGCCGTAAAAGATGGGCATATTTTAGACCCAAATACTGCTGAAAAATTATTGGTTGATATTTTTTCTTTAGAGGACCCACACTGTCCACATGGGCGCCCGTTGTGGACAAAAATTAGCAAGCAAGAGCTATTTGAAAAAGTGAGAAGAACATAAAAAAAATGCTGTCTATGAAGTCCTAAACTTTTAGACAGCATTTTTTATTCTATTATTAAACTACACTGAAATTGAAGATAACAGCGCAGAAACTTCCTCAGACTTATACGAAGAATCTTTTGCTTGTATAACAATTAGATATTTTTCAGCACTTTCATTATCTTCAAGTGCAATACATACTTTTGCGAGTTCAAAATACGCATCTAAATTATCAGCATCTCTTTGTATAACTTCTTCATACACCGTTTTTGCATTATCATATTGCTCAGAAGAAACATATGATTGCGCTAGGTTCATACGCACAGTATCATTGTTTCTATCAATTTTTAATGCAATTAAAAAATAAGTTATGGCATTATCGTAATCTTTCATTTCAAGATACGTTGCAGCAAGATTGTTGTTTGCTTCAAAACTATTTGGATCAGCCTTTACAGCTGTAGATAGATACCTTAAAGCTCCATCTGGGTCACCTAAATCCAAGAACAATTTTCCCATGTTAATATTTGCCTTAACATGATTTGGTTCAATTTGTAATGCTCTCGCATAAGAACTTGATGCACCATCAAAATCACCTAAGGTATCAGAAATCAAACCATAGTTATAGAGATATGTTGCATTAGTATTTTCATTTTCTACAGCTTTAAGTGCATAGCTTACAGCATCGTCAAATTTCTGTTGTCCATAAAGGGCAATAGATAAATTGTAGTTTGTTTTTGCATCACTTGCAGAATAACTAATTCCCCTTCTAAAATACTCTTCAGCAACTGCATAAGAGCCTTCATTTAAGTAAATAGCTCCAAGTTCTTGAAGTGCATTCATATTTGTTGAGTCTAATTCAAGAACCTTTCCATAAGAAGTCTTAGCACCAGCATAGTCTCGTTTTGTATTTTGCATACGAGCAAGTTGAAGCCAACCATTCACATAGTTTCCATTTGCATCTACAGATTTTTTTAGTGCTGCTACAGCTGCATCGCTGTCACCTAATCTATTATAGGCTAGATGAGCATTAAACCATGCTTGATAAAAATCAGGATCTAATTCACCAGCAGTTTCAAAAGATTTTCTAGCTTCACTATATTTTCTCATAGTATACTGGATTCTACCAAGTTCATAATAATACAATGCGTTTGCTGGATCTGCCTTTGTAGCCTTTGTAAAGGCATCGCTAGCTTCTTGATATTTTTTATCAGCTGCAGCCTTTTTCCCTAAAATATAGTGAGAATTTGCATCATTAGGCAAGTAACGCAAGGCTTCATTTGCATATTTTACGGCATTGTCTACAAGTAAATCTTGTGAAGCTTCATTTGGCTCATCTTGAGATGAAGTTTGCAATAAACCCGCTACTTCAGAGAGTTTGCTACCAGCAAAATCGTCTTGTCCATTTAATGCATTATCTGATAAAAGATCATGTGCTTGTTCAAAATGGTCAAGTGCTTCATTATAACGACCAGAGAGAAGCAAAGCTTTACCACTAGCTACTTCATCGTTTATCTCATTTATAATTTTTGCTAAAGCTGCATTCTTTTTTGCTAATTCTTCTTCGCGTGCTTTTCTCTCTGCCTCTTCTTTTGCTAATTGCTCTTGTCTGCGTTTTTCTGCTTGTTCTTCTTCTTGGCGGCGCTCATCTTCTTCTTGCCGTCGTTGCTCTTCTGCTTGAGCTTGTTCAGCTTGATTTTTTCTCATTTCATCAAGTGCTGCAGCATTTTCAGCCGCTAAAGCTGCATTCTCAGCTGCAAGCCTCTCAAAGGCATCCTCAATACCACTTGTATCAATAGAAACAGCACTATTAGAGTTCGCAGAAACATCATCTGAACCAGCTGCAGCTTTTAAAGTAATAATTCTATCACTTAATTCAAGAGCCTCTTCGTCAGTTGGATTTTTTATTAGTAATTGATCTAAAAGGTCCATTGCTCGGTCATACTCACCTCTTTCAATGTACCGTTCAACTAAGCTAAGTATATTTTGTCTTTCTTGCTCGCTTGTTAAATAAGCTGCGTCTTGTGAAGAACAACTTCTCACTAGCATAGATAAACCTATAGCTAATCCAAGCATTGCAACAACAATTCCTACAATAATTAGTATCTTTTTCTTTCGTTCTTTTTTTACACTTTCATCGTCTAGACCATCGCCACCATCGTCTGAACCATTTCCAGAGGTAGAAGTATCCATTTGTAATGCTCGTTTTGTAGCAGCAGATACGCTTTCCATGTTACTTTTTATCTTATCAAAGGTTGAGGCAAACATCTCTTTTGTAGTAGACGTATCTTGAGTTTCTGATATATTCTTTTCCTTTGCCCTATCTAAGAGCGAAGGTATTTTTCTTTCAGGCGCTACGATATTTGCACTGGCAACACTCTTTTCAGCTTGTACACTCTGTCTAGTTACAGATGTTTTTGAAGGTGTTTTTAACGTACTTGCAGAGGTAGAAACTTTACGCTCTGATAGAGTGCTAGCACGAGGAGTAGTAACTGTCTTTCGTTCCGTAGCTGCACTAGAACGTGTAGTTGCTGCCGGCTTCCTTTCAGTAGAGGTACTAGAACGTGCTGTTGTAGTTGCCTTTTTTTCTGCTACGGTACTAGCACGAGGAGTTGCAATCGTTTTATTATCTGCTACAGTAGTAGCACGAGTAGTTGTAGACCGTGTAGTTTTTGGAGCTACACCTTCTTTTGCAGTTACAGAAGATTTTTTTTCTGCTGCAGTACTAGTACGAGTTGAAGTAGACGATCTAGTTGTTTTGGCTGCAATACCCTCTTTTGTTTGAGCTGAAGTAGTAGTAGATTTCTTTTCCTCTCCTTCGCTCTTTTTTGTGCTACCTAAAGCACGTGTAGTCTTTTTTTCCACCGATTCATTATCCTTTTTTGCACTTGATGCATTTTTTTCCCATGTTGTCGCAGGTTTTCTTGTTTTTATAGGGGGATCTTTTTCCCATTTTTGATCCCATGTATCTTTATTCAAGTTCAGCTTCTTCGAACTCATAGTTTAGCCCTCCCTCAGATCCTGCTGATAAATTAGTTGCCTCTCCAGCTTGTAATGATGCAGACACCTCTGCCAATATCCTCTGCCTTCGAGCTTCTTCTGCTGCAGCTTTTTCCGCCGCTAGCCGTAATTGTTCTTCTTCAATTCTCTTTTGTTCTTCTTCTAAACGTTTTTGCTCTGCCGCTAAGCGTTCCTTTTCTTGCAGCTGAAATGCTATTTCACCTTCTAACGAAGCAATCATCCTTACAACTTCGTCATATTGCTCAGAATTAGGATCTAACAATAAATAATTTTTATAATCATCTATTGCTTCTTGATACGATGTAAGTTGTACACTTGTATTCCCTCGATTTAAATATGCATTTGCAAATGCCTTATCTGCTACTAGAGCATAGGAAAAATATTCTTTCGCTTTATCATAACTTTGTAAAACATATGCTGCATTTCCTGCATTGTAGTATAAGCTTCTCCTATCTGATCCTGCAACTTGTGTACCTTGAACAAAGGTATCTAAAGCCGTTTGAGTTTGACCTGTTTGCATGTAAGCAATTCCAAGATAATTATACACACTTGGTTTTGCACTTCCATCTAAAAGTGATCTTTGAAATTGTGGAATAGCGAGTTCAGGTTGATTTGAGCGAAACAAAGATTCACCTTCATCAAATGATTGCATAAAGCAAACTGTTGGCAATAAAATGACAAAAAAAACCATTGCTTTCTTAAAAAGTAGTATACAAAAACTATAAATTCTTGCTATAATATAGTTGAACGTTTTGCTATACATAGATTCACCCACCTTCATATGTTATATATAGTAACATAAAAATTATTTTTTTTCAATTGTTAATCTTGGAGGATTAATGGCTGCTGTACAATTAGTATTAATATCTGCTCTTGGCGTAGGAGCAATTTTACTAACCATCATTGTTATAAAATCGGTTAAATCGCCTAAAAAAATTAGTACAATAAAAAATCTACTATTACAAGGAAAAGTAACTCAAGCAATCAAAATAGCAAAGGCTATATTAGCAAAAGATCCTAGAGATATTGCAGCACATTATTACTTAGGACGAGCATATTTAGCAGATTCAAAAGAAGAGCTAGCTCTTATGGAATTTAAAATTGTAAATAAAGAAGCAATTTTTGATATTATGAATATACCTGAAAAAGAATTTAGACTAAGTATTGGAAAGCTACTTTCAAAGTTCAATCATCTGGATGATGCACTTAACGAATATATTCTTTTAACTAAGCTTGACCCTACTAATGCAGATATATACTTTGAAACAGCACAGTTGTTTGAAAAAAAGAAAAAATATGAACATGCCGTAGGATATTATAACAAAACGATTCAACTTAATAGTCGTCATGGTAGAGCTCATGCAGCACGTGGGATGATATTATTTAGAGCAAAACAGTACGCAGAAGCAAGAAAAGCCATTGATTTAGCAATACAAATAAACCCAGATGTTTATGCATACTACTATTACTTAGGAAAAATGCTAAAAGAGGCAAAAGACTATCCGGGTGCAGTAGATGCATTTGAAAAAGCTACTAGAGATTCTGATTTTAGGCAAAAAGCGCTTATAGAACGCGGTAACTGTTATTTATCTGCAAACAACTTAGAAAAAGCAAAAGTTGAATTTGATAGAGCTATCAATATTACTAAGAATGAAGAGGGAAATGAAACCCTCTACGCGCGATATTTTTTAGCAGCATGCTTTGAAAGAGAGCGAAATATTGATAAGGCCATAGCCCAATGGAGTCTTATTAATAAAATCAATAAAAATTTCAAGGATGTTCCAGCAAAATTAGCAGAATATAAAAAATTTAATGACAATGATTCAATGAAAGAATATTTAACATGCTCAGATGCAGACTTTATTACTATTTGTAAAGATATTGCTTTGAAAACAATGGGCCTATCTGCACAAGATACTTCAGTGACAAAATTTGGTTGCGAAATTATTGCAACTGAAAAGAAAGATTCAAGCTGGATGGAAGCAAGAAAAAAGCTTATATACTTAGTTTTTTATAGAGAAACAAACCTAATAGAAGAAAGTGTACTACGAAATATTTTAGAAAAATCAAAAAACAAAGGCTGTGCAAAAGCATTTCTTTTTACAAGCTCAGATTTTGCACGCAGTGCAATTAACTTTGCAGAAAGCCGCCCTATTGAACTTGTTGGCAACGAAAAACTCCAAAATTTATTGGACAAAATAGGAATCTAAACTGTGAAAATTTTATGTGTGTCAGATCAAATAGATCCATTTGTATACTCTGCTGGAGCAAAAGAATACTTTAAGGATATAGACTTAATCTTATGCGCAGGCGATTTAGCTATGGAATACATTGACTACATAGTTACAACACTAAATAAACCCACTTACTTTGTGTTTGGTAACCATAATTTAGAAGAGTTTGGTTATTATCATCAAAGTGAAGTAAATTATAGCATAAAAAATCTTGATTCTTTAAGTCATTGTCATGGAGCAATTTACAGTGGTTTTAAAGTTGCAAAAGAGAATAAAACACTAATTGCAGGCTGCTCTGGATCTATGCGCTATAATAACGGTAATTGTCAGTATACAGAAAGTCAAATGTTTTTTCGACTTTTGAAGATGGTTCCTAAACTCCTTCTTAACAAGCTTATACACGGAAGATACATTGATATTTTTTTAACACATGCAAGTCCGTTAGGTATACATGATAAACAAGATTTATGCCACAAGGGATATAAATGTTATATTTGGTTCTTAAAAAAGTTTAAGCCAAAATATATGGTACATGGACACATACACTTATATGATCAACAAGAAGTGCGTGTTTCAAAATTTGAGGATACTACTATTGTAAATGCCTTTAGCCACTATGTATTTGAATTGAATATATAGCCTAAAAGCTACCTTCTATTAGGAGATACAAATGAATACAAGAATCCAAAGCCAAACTGAAGACGATTTTTCAAAGGCACGCAATAAAGCCTTATTTAATGAAATACAACATTTTTTAAATCCCGCTGAGACAGAACTATTATCTTTTACCGATATAAAAAAATGGTTAAAGCCAAAAAACGAAGTTTATATGGGTATGCAAGAAATACCTGTGGACTATATTGTTGGAAGCGAAGGTAGATATAACGACTTTGACAACCATTTTTTTCCAAAAAATCTTCACTTAAAAAATAGGTGGAAAAGTATTGATGCAGCACGCTTAACTGATGTAATCCTTCCTCCCATTAAGCTCTATGAAATTGGAGGCTTATACTTTGTTAGAGATGGAAATCATAGAGTTTCAGTTGCAAGAAGTCAGGGTGTAAGAGATATCGACGCAGAAGTAATTAGCCTTAAAAGTGAAATAAAGCTTAAGCCAAATATGACAAAAAAACAAATCTTAAAACAAGTTATAGAATATGAAAAAAGAGTATTTTATGCAGAAACAGCGTTTGGCGATATAACAGATTGCTGGAACCTTGACTTTTCTTCTTCTGGACAATATGATGTTATATACAATCATATAAATGTACATAAACAGTATAAAAGTAAAGAAAGTCCATTAGACAAGGTTGAAGCGGTTCAATCGTGGTATGATGAGGTTTATGTACCAGTTGTAAAAATCTTGCAACGCGAATCAATTATGAAAAAATTTAAGAAAAGAACAACTGGTGATATGTATGTTTGGCTTTTAAAGTATTGGACAGAACTACAGCAAAAATATGGTTTTGATCTAAGCCTTGATGAAGCAGCGCTTGATTTTAAAAGTGTTCACAACCAGAATTTTTTAAAGTGTTTTTTCAATAAGATGGTTGCTTGTATAAAGAAAACTAAGGTAGAATAGATATTTATGAGTGATACAATACAATTTCCTCCCTTATTAGGGTTCACATTAATAATAATTACTATTTCTCTTATTCTTGTAGTTTTACTTTTTACACTTCAAATTGCAATGAAAAAGACAAAAGAAAAGCCTCAAATAACAAAAAAAGAATACCCTGCTTTCGCCACAGAAATACTAGAAAAAGCACTACAGGAAAGCGAAGGTCAAAATCCTTATTTCAACTTTTTTGTCTATATTTGTGAGCTTCTAAGTAAAAGCTTTCAAATCGATGGAACTATGTTTTTACTGTACAATACTGTTCAAGGTGATTACGAAGTAAAAGCTTGTGCAGGTATTTTCCCTAGCCTAAACTTAGAAGCCATTAGCGAAAAAATAACTCTTCACCAGTTTTTTGAAGACAATGATATTAAATGTAGCCAAGCCTTTTTTAAGGATGTACACGAATCAAAGGTTTGCACACAATCATTCAATCAAAAAAACACTATAATTCAAAGCGTATCAAATCCTGATATAAATGCATCTTTTGCATCGTACATTACAATCCCTCTTAATGTAGAAAATGAACTTACGCTAAAAATAGTGGTAGTACGCAAAGATGATTCCTTTTCAGAGGAAGACATTATTGAGATGAAACAGGTAGCAACCTATGTGCAACTGGGCGTAAAAACATTATGCAATTATGATATTTTGCGTAAAAAAAATAAGTCTGAAACAGAAGCAAACATTGCATCTGAAATTCAAAAAAAAATGCATTCATCAAAACTGCCTGTACTAAAAGGTATAGATATGGCCCATATTTTTGAAAGCAGATTTGGTGTATGCAGTGATTATTTTGATGCTATTAAACTTAAAAAAAACAGCGTATGCGTTGCCTTTGTAGATGTACCAGGAAGTCCCGTAACATCATTGTTGGTTATTCAATTAATACGCTCGCTTGTTCGCTTTCTTATTAACACTAAAAACTCTTGTTCTACTCTAATGTCTTGGATAAATACTGCTCTAATAAAGGACAACATAGATGAACACTTTGCAAATGTAACATTATTTTATTACAACGAAGACACTCAAATAATTTCATGCTCATGTGCAGGTGATAATCCTGTGCTACATTATGATTCACTAAATAAAAAATGGGAACAACTTAGCAATAAAACAGATCCACTGGGTATTTCAGTTAATTCAGCATACAACACTGTAGAAAAAAAGTTAAAAAAGGATGATTTAGTTATACTTTTTTCAGATGGACTTGTAGATGTGCTAAATGAAAATGGTGATCAGTATTCAACAGAAAAACTTAAAAAAAATATTGAAAAAAGTTCTACTTTTTCAGCTAAAGAGATTGCAGAACTAACAAAACATGGTATAATAGAATATATGGGAAAGAGAAAAAGTATTGATGATGCGTCCCTATTTGTACTTAAAATAAAGTAAGACATCCTAAGGAGTTATAGAAAAATGGAATTAAAAATTAGAAAAACCGGAGATAACTATATTATAGATCTCGAAGGTGAAATGGACTTATATAATTCCTATAAAATAAAAGACCTCGTAAGTAAAATGGTTGAAAAAGATGTAAAAAAAATTGTTATTAACCTTGAAGCAGTGTCGTATATTGATTCATCGGGTGTTGGAGCACTTATATATATATGCTCAATAATAAAGAAACTAAACTTACAATTGGCTATGACAAACATACACGGTTCAGTTAAAAAAGTAATTGATTTAACTAAACTAACGGATTATTTTCCGATTACTACATCAATGGAGGAAGCAATAGATCTCTTAAATAATGGTTGATGATTATTTCATCTTTATGTATAACTGCTAACGGATAGGAGAACTTATGATACAACAGCTGCATACTACAACTTCGATTGAACTAAAATGTGATGAGCAAAATTCGTTATTTGACAAGACTCATCTACTCTACAAATGTTTTACATCAGACTATAGACTGGTGAGGTACTACACACTCTTGGTACTTCAGTCAGCACCAGTAGATTTAGAGGAAAAAAACCTTTTAGAGCAACAAATCAGTGAGATGATAAAAAATGCCATTAAACACGGGAACAATTGCGAAACTCAAAAAAAAATACATGTTTGGTATTCTTTTAGCCAAGAGCATGCCCATTTTATTATTGAAGATGAAGGGAATGGATTTCAAGAATTAGAAAAGTGGAATAATTTTAATAAAAACAGAATTGAATCACTCGAAAACAACAATTATGAAGAATTCGAAAAATACATTTCATTTAAAACTGAAAACAGTGATGAGCACGACGGAGGAAATGCACTTTTTGCAGCCTTAGAATACTGGAATGAGGGTATTATTTTTAATAACAAAAAAAATGGACTAGCAATGTATAGAACATTTCCTTCTAAACAGTTAAACGTGTAAAATTATTATAATGTTAACGAATGTTTACGTAGAAACGTTCAATATACACTTTTCGCTTTGCTGATGCATCCCAATACTCACTATTTGGAAAGGAATCTATTATTTTTTGGTATGAAGAAAGAGCAAGCCTAATATTTTTTACTTCAGAGTTTGATTCATAATTTTGGCCATATAAGTATAACGCTCTATCAATTTTATCAACCCCAAGAGAAGTATATTCATCGAGCAATGATATACTATCTGCAAAACGTCCTTCATCAAAGGCTATTTGAGCATCATCCAAAATATTTTCGGGCACAAACTCACCTTCAATTTCATAATCTCCATTATCAAACTCAATAGTAGAACTTTGGCCACCAATAATTTGCACTTCAGGTTCAGCACTTATACCATAAAGTTCCTCTGTTTTTGAGGTACTTTGAGAAGATCCATTATTACGCACAGTTAATCGTTTAACCGTAACCTCTACATATTCATCTAAGTATGTATTTGCCAAGATATCTTGTTTATAAAAGTGCAAAATTGTTTTACCAGTATTTGCAGCATAAAAATTAAACAATGTATCATTGCCATCAATATAGCGTGCATAAAAATCAAGAACAGATGGTTTTGATTCTTTTACCTCTCCTAGATAAATCCAACCTTGTCCTGGAAGAAAAATATCTGCATAATCGCCTTCATAAAGTTCAACTTTTTGTGAAGGCTCAATATCTTTTTCTATGTCTAATGCGTCTGAAAACACAGGATTATTTAAAAGTTCTGTAACATCACTTATTACAGGTGGTTCTGTAGACATTTCAACATCGCTTGTACTACTAATTTGTTCTGTTGGAGAATCTATTGCATCAAGCATAGTTCCATCATCTCGCAACACAATTGTATCTTGCATACTGCTATCATCTACTACAAGCGTATCCATTATGTCTTCATCATCTATTGTAGGTGCTACATCTTGTATTATAATATTTTCACTGCTACTTTGTTCTATAAAATCTGGTTGTTCGACTAAAGTTATTTGATCCACCCCTGTAGAATCTACAATATTTTGATCTTGTATAACTGGAGGAACAGTTTCTACTGCTGCCAATGATTCTAAGGTAGTATCAGCATCTTCTATTAGTGTATTCTCTAAAAAATCATTTTGAGGTTCTTCAGTTAAAGTGGTATCTGTAGGAGATCTTACATCTGAAGTTATATCAGCATCTGCTACATCTTGAATACTGTCTACATTTCCTGTTTCGTTTCCCTCAGTGATACTAGGTAAGGGAGTATCCACTGTATCAGCTGTGACAATAGCTTCAGTTAAAGCTATTAAAGGCATAGTTTGAGTCATTTCATCAACAAAAATTGTTTCACCGAGTAAAGCCTCTGCATCATCTTGTACTATTTTTGTATCATCAATAAAACTAGGTTCTTCTATATTATCTTCAGACTCTAAAACACTCACTGTTGTAGATGGGGTCTCTTTTTCTTCTGTTATTACAACGATTTCTGTATCAGAATCAGTTAATACAGAATTATCTGCAATAAGATCTGCTTGTTCAAGTGAATCACTTTCCAATTCTAGCTCATCAAATACATCTTTTTCCTCTTCTTCATTCAAAGCAAGAGAAGAAGTAAAATCGTCTAAAATTATTTCTTCTTCATCAACTAATACAGGTAATGCATCATCAATAAAACCTACATCAGCTTCCCCTGTTTCAGAAAGCGTTTCTTGTTCTTGAATGCTGTCTTCTATAATTGTATCGTCAGTAATGTCATCAGTAGGCATCTCAATTGTATCTACTTCTGTAATCGTTTCTAAAGTAGGAATTTCTGCAACTGGGGTTTGAACTGTATTTGGTTCAAGAGAACTTGTTTCTGTTGTAGGTATATCCTCAACCTTTGCCGTTTCGCATGACAGCAAAAGTATTGTAAAAGCAAAAAAGATAAGTATATTTTTCATGGAGCTGCCTCTAATATTTTTTTAATAACTTGATCATTAGACGCGCTTAATCGGTCTAAGTTTTCACCTGTTGGAACAGTGAACCACTCGTCAACTTCCTCTTGCGTCCATTTAGCGCGTGGTGTATTTGCAAAAAGATAATCGCCTGTATATCCAGGCTCTTTTGGAAGTAAAAGAGGATACTCCAGTGTATATTGTACACTCTCAACCTCTTTTTCTTCTCCACTACCTATTACAATTATAATTACTGAAATACAAATAAAGAGAACAATAGCTCCTAAAATTATTATAAGCTTTTGTTTATCCATCTATTCGTTTTCCTCGGTTGTCTCATCTATAGAAGAAGACTTTACATCAGCATCTGTATTGGATTCACCTTCTACAGTACTTACAGTTGGCTCTTCACCCTGTGTTTCCATATTTTTTTTGTTACGCTTTGGAGGATGTGGTGGAATATATACATTTAATTCTGGCTCTACATCTTCTTCTTCAAATGGAGTAATATCTGGAAGTTTTATACTTCCACCACCCTTTCCATCTGATTCTAAGCGAATTGTAATAATTTTACTTACCCCAAACTCTTCCATAGTAACACCAAGAAGTGTATTTGCACCAGCTACAGTCTTTTTATTGTGTGTTATTACAATGTATTGACTTAAATTTCCAAACTCTCGTAGTGTATTTATAAAACGGCTTACATTTTCATCATCAAGAGCCGCGTCAATTTCATCTAAAAGACAGAAAGGAGAAGGACGTACCATGTATGTTGCAAACAATAATGCTACGGCAGTCATAGTTTTTTCACCACCTGATAAAAGCGCTATGTTTTCAAGTTTTTTTCCAGGAGGCTGCGCAAAAATATCAACACCAGACTGCAATACATTCTGTGGGTCTACAAGACGCAACTCTGCCCTACCACCACCAAATAGACGGCGGAACATATTGTGAAAGTTTTTCTTAATTTTGTTGTATGTTGCCAAAAAGAGTTCTGTCGATTCAGCTCTAATTTCTTCAGTAATTCTATGAAGGTCGTCTCTCGCTTTCTTGAGGTCTTCAATTTGGCTAGACAAGAAGTCATAGCGCTCCTTAGCCTCCATAAATTCTTCAACAGCCATGAGGTTAACATTACCTAATTCCTTTATTCTTTGACGAAGTGTAGATGCTTCTTCTCGAAGCTGTGCTGCAGGAACAGTAATAGTAAACATTCTCTCTTCATATTCCATAAGGTCTCTTGAATGAGATTCCTTAAAGTTTTCTTTTAAATTTCGAATTTCAGTGTCAGTTGTTGCAATATCCAAGTGATACTTTTCAATTTTTTGTTGATGTGTTGCCATATCATTCATCAATGACTTTAACGCATCTCTTTTTCCCTCTACATCTGAGTTTCTATTTGTAATAGACTTTTCAAGATCTTCAAGTTCTTTTGTAAGTGTAACACCTTGTCGGCGAATAACTGCAATTTCACCTTCAACTTCCAATACTTGGCTATCTATATCTTCATATCGCTTTGTTTCAGCATAGTATTCATTTTCTAGTTCGCGCAAAGCCCCTTCTTGGTTCGCAAGCTCGCGTCGTAAAATTCTAAGTTGGTCATCGCTCGATTGAATTTGTGCCTTCATTTGAGCTTGGTTAATTCTTAGATTTTCTAGTGTCGCCCGGTACTCTTCCATTTTAAGGTTTAAGTCGGCGCTATCACTTTTACGCTCTTCGATTTTTTCGCGCTTTTGCAATACAAAGGTTCTATTTTCTTGTATTTGCTTATCTATTTCTCTTTTTTGAGTAATTATACCTTCAGGAGACAAAAAGTCTGTAATAAATGAAGGAGTTGCATTTTCATAATCTTGAACTGATTTTTCTAATTTAATTACTAGATCTTCAATTTCTGTAAAAGATGCAACTGCAGAGTTTGCAAATTTGGTTACATCTGATTTTGATGGTTCTTCTACATTTGAAAAATCTGAGAATATTTTAGATCTACCACTTGAAAGAACTTTTAATTGCATAATAATTTGTGAAAGTTCTTCTTTTGCTCTTTGAGCTCCTTGTGTAGAAAATCCAGCTTCTTTAAGTTTTGCATCAAGTTCTTTTACAATGTTCTCAGTAATTGCCTCTAATCTCTCTTGAAGCATATTGAGTTCTGTATCTAGGCCTTTTATACTATCTTCGTGCTGTGCTATTGTTTTATTATTTTCAATTATTCTGTCACCAGAAATAGTAATGTTTTCTTCAAAGGATGTAATATTTTTTGCAATTTCACCTAAGCGCCTATGTAATTCCTGTAAAGACCCTTCTTGTTCATCTGCATCTTCTGTAAGTATTTCGATTCGTTCTTCTAAACCTGTTTTTTTGATTTCAAGTTGTTTTAGCTTTTCTTTTGCCAAGCTTCGAGTTTCTTCAAAGTGTCTAAGCTGATCGCTCTTTGACCTTTCTTCAATAGCTAACCCGTAAATTTTTTGTTGCATTTCAACAAGCTTAGATTCCATAGCACTTACTTCGTCAACGTGTGCCGTTAGAGCATCATTTATTGCATTAATTTCATTTTGCACGGCATCGCGTTTTGCGGTAAGTTTTTTTAAATCTTCATCGCGGTTTCGCTTATCTTGAATAAAGTTTTTCAAACGCAAAAGCTGTATATCTAATTCGTGTTCAAAAATTTCATCTTTTAGTTTTCTATAGTCACTTGTTTTATCTGCTTGAATTTTTAATGTGTCGTATGATCTTTTAACTTCGCCTAAGATTCCTTCAACTTGCTTCATGTTTTCTTCTGTTCGTGCAAGCTTTCGTTCTGCTTCTGCTCTCTTGGCTTTAAAACGAGTTATTCCAGCAGCTTCTTCAAAAAGGTATCGTCTATCCTCTGGCTTACTTGACAAAATTTGGTCAATTTTACCTTGCTCCATAACAGAATAAGCTACTTTACCAACACCTGTGTCCCAAAAGAGTTCTCGTACATCTTTTAATTTACATTGTCTATTATTGATAAAATATTCACCTTCTCCTGAACGATAGAGGCGCCTTTTTATACTAATTTCACTCATGTCTAGAGGAAGAAGACCATTATCATTAGCAAGAATAAGGGTTACTTCTGCCATATTAAGAGGTTTTCTTGTTTCTGTACCGTTAAAGATAATGTCTTCCATTTTTTCTGCACGCATGGTTTTTGCAGCTTGTTCACCTAAAACCCATTTAACCGCATCTACTACATTACTTTTACCACATCCATTTGGGCCTAAAAGCGCAGTTATCCCATCCGCAAATTCAATTTTTGTGCGGTCGGCAAACGATTTAAAACCAAAAACTTCAAGACCTTTTAGAAACACTTAAAACCTCTATTTTTGCATATTGTCTATCATCTGACAATACACCCATTTTAATATACATCTATTTTACTGAGTATGGGGCTTTAGGTCAAGAGTAATTGCTAAT
>CAYJKA010000025.1:0-13632 GCA_964370655.1 uncultured Treponemataceae bacterium
TTGCTAACCTAGACAAGTTAGATGCTGAGTTTTCTAAGGCTGACGCTGTATTAGTCGCTGGTGACTTTGCAGAGTTTAATAATATACCAAGCGGGGAGCCAACGCTAAAGCATTTACTAGAAAAGCATGATAGAATGTTTTGTATTGCAGGGAACTGTGATGAGCCTTCTTTTGTTGATACGCTTGATGAGCATGATGTTTGTGTTCAAGGCTCAATTGTTTTTTCAGAAGGCCTTGTCTTTTCAGGAAGCGGGGGAGCTTTAAAATTTACTGGGGCGACTCCATTTGAAAGAGACGATGAAGAAATTTTAAATGATTTGCGTATGGCAAGTGAACTTGGTGAAAAGGATAATCTTATTTTACTTATTCACCAACCACCACAGAATACCAAGCTCGATGTTATAAGTGCAGGCGCACATGTTGGCTCTAAACTGGTTAGAGAATTTATTGATGAATATAATCCCCTATTAGTTGTAAGTGGTCACATTCATGAATCTTTTGCAATTGATACAATTGGGAACACAACGCTTGTAAACCCAGGCTCCTTAGCAGAAGGACGTTATGCAATGGTAGAAGTTATAAAAGAGTCTGGTAACTGGACGGTATTAAAGAGTGAACTAAAAACTTTGTAATTCGTTTGTTACAAAGCGAAACCCCATGTAATTATATGCTTCTCCAGGATTATAGGCGTAGCGGTCTGCAGCATACACAAAAGAAGCATATTCGCTCCAACTTCCACCTCGCATTACTCGCTCTGTTCCTAGTATTGATTTTTCAATAGCTTCGTAGTCGGCATACCAATCCCAACAAAACTCTATAACATTTCCACTCATGTCATAAAATCCTAGTGAATTTGGTTTACCACTTTTAGGTGCACTAAGAGGGCCAAGTAGACTTTCTGCAGTTGCAACGTTTGCTGTTCCCAATTGGAATACAGTAGTATTTTCATTTCCAAGTGCTTGTAAAGTGCTTTCTTCATGTGCAATAGCAACTGTAATAAAATCCCAAAATCCACCTGAAACACTTGAGCCACTTATAAAACTATTAGGGCCTGATTTGCCATCAATTTTCCGTGCAGCATATTCCCATTCTTTTTCGCTAGGAAGTCTGTATCCATTTGCGTCAAAATTGCACGTAGCTAAATCTACTCGTGCTGCATCTGTTGCATTTCGCAATATCTCACCATCATAGGTATACAAAGGAGTTCGCCCCATTATTTCAGAAAGTGCATTACACCAAATAATTGCGTCTCTCCAACTTATGGTTGTTACTGGCTGGAAAAGCCCATGCTCAGTTGGCTTTTGTTCTCTTCGTCCGTTCGATCCTTCTTGTCCAGGGTTTTGGAAAACGTAGCCAAGTTCAGTTTGTGCAATTTCTTTAACATAATACCATAGGCCGTATGTGGTTTCATATGCGTTCATATAAAATTGCTCTACAGTTCTAATTGCAGTAAGAGATTGCACATCTTCTCCAATAGTGAATACGTCGCTTCCTTGTGCAGCTGGGATAAGTTCAATATGCTTTTCTAAGTCTATACTTGTTTCTAAAAGCCTTTCAGGACTTAAAACTGTTACAGCATCATTTGCAAATAACGGAATTGCGATAAAACTTATTAAAATATAAAAAATAAAATTAAAATGGTTTTTCATTTGATACCTCAATATACTCTGTGTGTAATTATTTAGTTTTTCTTGATTTCTTTTTCATTTTTCTTCGCCGAATGATTTTTCTCCAATCGGATAAAAAAGCAAGAGCTAATAGCCCTGCAAACAAGCAAATAAGGCTAATGGTTATTACCCCAGACCATCCCGTGTTTGAAAATGGCAAAGGCACATTCATTCCAAAAAAACTTACAATAAATGTTGGAACCATCATAACAAGAGATATAACGGTTAATCTCTTCATTACAATATTCAAGTTGTTTGAAATAACCGATGCAAAGGTTTCCATCATACTGGTTAAAATATTACTGTACGTATTGGCCATTTGCAGTGCCTGCCTATTATCAATAGCCACATCGTCGAGCCAATCTTTATCTTCTTTGTCTAAACTAATAATATGAGTTTTGGTAAGTTTTTCTAAAAGCATTTGGTTTCCCGTAAGGGATGTAGTAAAAAACTCTAGAGATTTTTCCAAGTTTAAAAGTAGCATAAGTTCATTATTTTTTACCGATTGTTCTAAAGTACTTTGAATTGCAGTAGAGCGCCTATTTATTTCTTTAAGGTAGCGCAAGAAAGTAGAATCACTTCGGCTTAAAATGCGGATAACAAATGCCGGAAAATCTGTTAAAGTTAAGTCTCTAATTCTATTTGCAGCTAAGTCATGCAATACTTCACAATCTGTCCAACAAATAGTAATTATTATATTTTTAAAAAGGATAATTCCCAAAGGAACGGTAATATAGCTAATATCGTGGTCGGGGGTAAACACTGGTAAGCGCATAATTATAAGAGTGTAATCGTCTGCTTGTTCTATTCGAGAAAGTTCGTCTTGATCCAGAATGTCAAGTATGTGCTCTTGTTCAATATTATATGTTTTTTCAAGTATTCTAATATCTTCGCGTGTAATTGACCTTGCATCAATCCACTGGTATTTCTTTTTTGAAGTGTCGGCCTCATCAAATTGGACAAGCTTTCCATTCTTTTCTTCCCAGTATGTTATCATTTGCTTATCCTCCTTGCCGTTCGGCACTTCAAGGCTTTTTTGTCTCTATATTCATTTTATACCTCACAGGGAAAAAAATCAAGGGTTGAAGAAAAATGTTTTTTTTCGGTTGGGGGAGTAAAGGTACTTTTTTTTATTTTTTTTGAAATATAGGTAATTTTTTTTCTCTCAAGAGCTAAAAGATATATATAGCTCAAGGAGGTAGGAATGAAAGCTTTTGTCAGTTGTATTATGATTTTATTTTCAATGACCGTTCTTCACTCAGAAGAACATAATAGTTCTGTAAGTTTTGATTTTGTTATGCAAGATATTCAAGATATTATATATGCAGTGTCGCTTTCTCATGATATTTCCATAGTCTGTGATGATACTGTTGTTGGAAAAACAAGCTTTCGTTTTTCTGGTGCAGATTTTGACAAGGCAGTACAATCCTTCCTACTGACAAATAGGCTATATGCACGAAAAATTGATGGTGTTGTAGTTGTATCTAAAATCGATATTGAAAAGGTGCGAGGCGAAAACGATCTTTATAATGTCAATGCGTATGATATAAATCCTTCCACTATTTTAAATAAGCTTTCAGAAGCTGCTAATATTCCGATTTCTTATGAGATTCTCCCTAGTACCCCTATTTCAATACACGTTGAAAAGGTGCGGGTGGAAGAAGCGGTTTTAATAATTATGAAAGCCTTCCCTGACTATGCTGTTACACTTGATGACAGAAGTATCCATATTGCAAAAAGTTTGTTTTCATCAAAGCGACAAAATAGCTTAACAAATCAATACACTGGCAATCTTTCTATTGTTGTTGAAAATGACACCTATAACATAGACATTCAAGAGGCTAGTTTTTTTGAAAGTATAGATACCTTGTTTCAAGTGACAGGCAGTCAATATTGTAATCTTTTGGATAGTGACAGAATTATTACTCGCACCCTTTTTTCTGCTCCTAGCTTAGATAATACTCTCTTAAAATTATGTGCACAAGCGAAAGCTGATTTTACGTATTATGATGGCATGTATATTATTTATGGTAGGGAAGGCTCAAGTGATGACTTATCAAAACTAAATAAATATTGGAAAACTATTTCGCTTAAGTTTTTAAGTGCGAGTACTCTAGAATCGTTATTTGCAGTCCGATTTCCCCTTTTAGAGGTTCTTGTTCTGTCACAGAGTAAGGTGCAAGTGAAGGTTAACACAAAAGAAGATAAAGAAGTTGGTGTTTTTGTAGGTCTTTATGATGTTCCAGAAAAAACTCATATTGTACATTTACAATATATTACTACAGAAAAGCTTCTAAAGCATTTGCCTCATGGTATTAGAGAAGAACAGTTTAGAGATTCAGGTAATGGACACTCCTTGTTTTTTAGTGGAAGCAATGAAGCTTATGATGTTCTTGTTGAGTACTTAAAAGTTTTAGACTCTCCTTCAAAAATCATTGGATATGACTTACTTGTTTTGCAAGTTCAGGAAAGTGAATCTGTTAATTGGAAACCAAAGTTTTCAGCTCAAGCAGTATCAAGAGGGGATAGAACTATGGGTAATCTTCACTTGGGATCTGTTTTTGCCTTGAATCTTGATGTGGTTTCTGTCTTTGGATATACATTTGCCGCTGAACTCCAAACGGCTATAGGAGAAAATAGAGCAAAGGTATATGTGGATACAAAGCTACAAGGATTATCTGGCAGCCCAATACATTTTCAAAATACGAACACCTTTCGCTATCAAGATACAGCTATTGACCCTGATACAGGAAAACCTATCTACTCTGGAGTTACAAGAGAAATAATAGCTGGATTAGTTTTACAAATTGAAGGCTGGGTTTCGGGAGATGGGATGGTTACAACAAAGGTAACAGCTTCTTTGTCTCGCAGAGGTGCAGATGTTACTGAGTTAGGTAACCCACCTCCTACATCAGAAAAAGTTGTAACAACTGAAGTCCGTGGAAAAAGTGGCGAGCCTATTGTTTTAAGTGGATTAGTACAAAATGATTCAACGTTTATAGAAGAGGGAACTCCTGGCTTGTCTTCTATCCCTCTATTAGGGTGGCTATTTAAATCTCATCAAAAAAGTGAAGAGAATACGGAAATGATTATTTATCTAGTTCCTCACGTTGAAACTAATGCAAAAGAGGGTTTATATGATAGATTTTAATTTTTCACCAGTTTTTTGTGCTCATAATGGTGTTGTTTTGCTTGAAAAAAGTGAAATGGGAATTGTTGTAGGAATGCTCGATATTACAAATGAAGAACTTTGTTCTAAAATTAAATCAAGCTATGCCCATTATTGTATCGGGAAGGATTGTGAAAAAACTACTTCTGTTGTATTTCAACCCATAAGTAATGATTTTTTTATAAAAGAAACATCAAGACAGTTTTCGCTACATCAAGGAGGCTTGCTTCAGGTAGAAAAAACAAAAAGGGAAGATACTTCACATTTAGACTATATGATAGAAGATGCCCCAATTATTCACTTACTCAATTCTCTTTTGTTAGAATGTATTGCACGAGATGGAAGTGATATTCATATTGAACCTTTTGAGGATGGAGCAAGGGTTAAAATGAGGGTATTAGGAGAAATAGGAATATATTCTCTTATCGATTCTCAAACCGCTAAGGCCCTTGTGCTTAGAATTTTATTTTTAGCTTCTCTTGATATTACTGAAACAAGAAAGGGGCAAGATGGTTCTTTTCATTTTGAGGCAGGTTCAACTAAAACGGATGTGCGAGTTTCTGTCCTACCAACTCAATTTGGATTATCTTGTGTTCTTAGAATACTCAGTTGTAAATCTTTTGAACTCACTATTGATGGTTTAGGCTTTAGTCCAACTGCTAAGGAATTTTTAGAAAGTATTTGTAGAAAAGCAAGTTCGTTAGTACTTGTGTGCGGGGCTACAGGGGCAGGGAAAAGTACAACGTTAGCAGCTATTCTTCATAAAATAAGTGGCGAGAATTTGAAAATAATTACTATTGAAGATCCAATTGAATATAGAATAGATGGAGCTGTTCAAATTGCAGTTAACATCGATGTTGATATGGATTTTTCAGATATTTTACGTAGCTCTTTTCGACACGATCCTGATGTAATTATGGTTGGTGAAATTAGAGATGAAAAGACAGCTCGTATTGCAGTTAGAGCTGCATTAACTGGACATCTTGTACTAGCAAGTATTCATACAATAGATGCCCCGTCAGCAATTATTCGTTTGTTAGATATGGGTATAGAAAATTGGCTATTATCTTCTGTTTTTGGAGGCTCTATTTGCCAGCGCCTTATAAAAAAAACTGAAGGATCATCGTTTCAGTTTATTCCTATTGCAGAGGTGCTTCCTGCATCTGTGGAAGTTTCAAATCTCATTATACGTAAAGCATGTTTATACGAATATCGTAATTGGATGATTGAACAGAACATAAAATCTATCGCAGAGGAGGAAGAATATGCGCTCTGTATCTAGCACAAGAGAATTTTTTGCTCAGCTTAATTTATTATTAGAAAATGTTCCCCTAGTACAATCTTTAACGGTATTATCGCAGGTTCAAAATGCTAAACACATAAGAATTATTGCGCTATCTGTATTGGAGAATATACAAAAAGGGTATAGTTTTTCTCGCTCTGTTTTTTTATGTCCATATTTATGTATTTCAAGTGGTGTTGCTAGCCTTTTAGAATCTGGGGAAAGGGGCTCGTGCATTGAAGAAATAATTTCTTATATTTGTGAACAAGATAGGGAAAAAAATAAAATTATGCATGAAATTATAAACGCTATTGTTTATCCTTTAACAATAATTATTTCTGCAATTATAGGCACTATGTTATTACTGTATTGGAAAGATTTGTATTTAACAAGTATTTCTACAGATAGTATACTGTTTGTTGTTATAAAAGCACTATGTTTTCTTTTCATTTTGCTATTTGCTTTAGGCCTGTATATGTATTTCTCTCTAAAAATTCCGCCTGTATTCCAATTATACTATTCCCTTTCGGTGCTTCAAAAAGCAGGATTCACATTTTCGACATCTTTAGAACTATTTATGAATACTAGGCAAGCCAACTCTTTTCACACAAAACTTCATAATGCGTATGTGAAAATAAGTAAGGGCTATTCACTTTCTTTTTCTTTGCGAGAAGAAAAATTGGCAAATAATACAATGGGTATACTTTTAGAACTAGCAGAGAAATCAGGTGCAATTACTCAAGCTTGCAGTGAAATAGCAAGAAGAATATTAGAAAACTATGAGAGAAAAAAACAACAATGTCTGCAACTAATGGAACCATTTTTACTTTTTATTGTTGGTGTTTATTTGGCAATATTATTGGATGGAATAATGATGCCGTATATTACTGACTTTGGAGGACTCATATGAAAAAAGATACTGGATTTACATTTATTGAAACCCTTATTGTATTAGCAATTATTATGATTTTAAGTGCTGGCATTGGAGTGTCAGGTTCTGCTTATATTGAACGGTCAAAAAAGAGCACTGCTATAAAAGAGATATCGATATTTTCAAATGCTTTATATACATATTACCTCGATTGTGGCAGATTTCCATCTGAACATCAGGGATTACAAGCTCTTTGGGTAAAACCAACTTTGTATCCTATTCCAAGTAATTGGAATGGCCCTTATGTTAACAGAGAGCCGAGCACTGATCCTTGGGGCGGCGAATATGCATATTCGGATGACAATGAGGCTGGTCTTCCCTTTTCAATAATGAGTGCTGGAGCAGATGGTCTTTATACAGGAGGGCTTGAAGATGACAATATTTACTCATGGAAATGATAAGGGATCAATATTTTTGCAGGCTTTAGTTGCAATGTTTTTTTTATTTATTTTGCTAGTAACACTTCTTGAACTAGAGTATAGGGAGTATAAACTTGCAAAGATGAAGTATGAAAAAGTACTCATAGAGTACAAAGTGCATTCTGAAACTGACTTTTAATTATGAGGTGTGTTGATGAGGTTAATTGAACTTGTGCTTGTATGCATAGTAGTGACAGTTTTTATAAAGATAGGTACAGACGCGATAATGTATATTCGACAGTATCAACAGGATACTCTCTTGTATTTGGAAAAGACAGAGTTAGTTTTGCAGACATATACAAGTGTGCGGGAAAAATAAGGAGGTTATACATGGCAAGCAAAACAATAGTTAGTGAAAATGATTACGATTCTTATTGCTTTGATTTCCCAATTAAATTGTTAAAGCGTGCCTTATCCTTTTCAACATTAAGGCATTACACAATGACTGAACTAGAAAAAGTGCATCCATTTTTTGGACCACATTGTATTTTTGACATAAAAATTGTATTTGTAAAAAAGAAATTGTGCCTTTTTGTTGTAGTCATGGAGTGTAGTATTTATGAAACCTATAAGGACTCAAAAATACTCTATGTACCATTTAACAATTCAAATATTAAAATTTTTAGAGCAAAATCTATTAAAAATAAGAATATTGTTTTAATGCTTCCTTTGTTACTCGCAGTGAGTTTAATATCATTATATGCAGCGTTTAATGACAATAATGGTACAGAGCTTCTACAACAAAGTACAGATATTAGATTTGAGCAAGAAGATTCTAGTGTTGATGCTTTTTTAGAACAACTAGAAAAATGGGTCAGTGGTGGTGCTTTGTGTGATTCTTTTGTGTATTTAAAACAAGCAAATGTCCCTATGCAATATGAGTTTCAGGTTAATATTGAGCTTTCGTTGGTAGGAATACACGGGGATGAAGTTTATGGCGCACATAACTCAGTAAATGATTTAATAACAATATCCCCAGTTGTATATCATAGTGACAAGCCTCATCTTGATATCTCTTTTAGACAACTTGTATATGACAAAGATATTTTTTTTGAGTCTAAAACGAATCAATCGGTAATTAGAAATTTAATTTTTTCATATGGAGGGATTATTCAAGAAGAAAATATATCTAAAAGAAGTACTTCGTATAGGATTCCTTGCGACAAATGGCAATACTTTTTCGAAAATCTCTATATTTACTTATTAGAAAACAATGAAACATTTAACACTCTGTCATTACAATATGAAAAAAAATCTAATACTGTAGATGTACTTATGGTTTTACAAAAGGGGAGAAGTCAAAAGGAATTAACAGTCTTAAAGACTATGTTTTATGAACAAAATAGGCAGTATAAAACTAGCATTGATAATACTTTGAAAAAAGGTATGTATGAAACTCAAATAGAAGGAGGGGATGCTTTAGAAAAGAAACTTGGAAAAATAATAAAAAATGATGGCACTGAAATCTTGTTTTACATGAGTTCAGATGGAAAAATTATTGTGAATAGGAGTGATAATGAAAACTAGGATAGTTTTGTTTTTATTGATTGTTGCAATGAGTATGCTAAGTTGCGTGCATAGCCAAAGTGTTCCATATGCAATTACAGAGCCAGAATGTAAGGTGGGAAGCATAGAAAATTTTCATAATTTTGCAGGGGTGCATTTTAATTTCTATAATAATTCTGAAAAGCCTATTTATAGCATTGCTTTTAGTTTTTTAGTTTTTGACAGTGATGGAGAAAGTAGTCCTTTAATTGGGAGTAATATATTTTCTGCTCGCATTTTTGAGACTGTAGAGGGGCATGATATGCGCGAAGTAGTGTTTAGCTTAGATCCTTATATAAGCCAAGTCCCAAACGAACCATATATAATTGATTTTTTTTATATTTCAAAAATCGAATATATTGATGGCACAAATTGGACTGACCCCTATGGGGCTTGGATGCCAGGTAATTTGTGAGGTTATTTATGAAGATAATTAATTATTGTCGAATATTTTATCTTTTGTCTCTGGTGGCGTTTCTGTCTTGTACACAAGATTTTAGTAATTATTTTATGCATTCAGGAGAGGCTTTTTCAGTAAAAAAATCTACTCAAGAGTGGACTCTTATGTTTTATATGGCTTCGGATAATAATTTAGAAAGTGAAGCTATTCAGGACATAAATGATTTAGAAACTATTTCATTTAATAACAATAATATAAACGTAATTACACTTATTGATCGAAGTGACGGGTATGATGGAACTAATGGAGATTGGTCTGATACACGCCTCTATGAAATAGTAAATGATACTCAAGGAGAAAATAATCATATTATATCAAAGGAACTGTCCTCGAATGAATTGGCTCTTGTTAAAGGTAATGAAACCGAATTAGATATGTCTGATTCCAACACTCTAAAACGATTCATACAATTTTGTTATTCCAATTACAAGGCTGAGCACTATGCACTTATACTATGGGGACATGGGAGTGGTTGGAGGTCTATTACGACAGATTCTTTTACAAATACTACTATGAGTCTTCAAGATTTTCGAAATGCACTTGATTTATCCTTAGGAGGTAGTAATAACTTAGATGTCATTGCTTTTGATACTTCCTTTGGCTCAACAATTGAAACACTTTGGGAAATAAAAAATACGGCGTCATATTTTGTAGGCCGTCCAAGTTCGATTAATAGTTCTGGCTGGAACTATAAAATTGTATTTGAAAATTTTGTTGAAACGGATAAGAGTGTGCTAAGCTTTGTTCATTCCTTTGCGAATGAACAAAATACAGCTTGTATTGATTTGCAATCTATAAATGATGTTAAGATGAGCTTTGATAATTTGTCGGAAAAAACCGCAAGCTTAATTGATAGTGCTGATAAGCAAACGCTACTTAAAAATATTTTATTTTCTGACATTCAAACTTATCATTCAGCTCAATTTCCATCAGATGTTTTCTTGGATTTATCGCATTTTTCTGATGTAATAGCACATAATGTGGCACTGTTCACTGATGATGTTAGTGAAGAACTGGCAATTCAGCATTTAAATACATCTTTTCAAACTGCGCTGTCTACTGCTAGTGTTATAACGGCAGGGGCTTTGCCAATTATGTCTGTTTTTTTTATTAGGTACATAGATGCTAATATTCCTGATTCTGTGTATCCTCGCCTCTATATACAAGGGGCCTATAACGAAGAGTCTATACTCTTTATAACAGAGGGTAATAGTTGGAGTCCAACGCAAAGCTCTAATATAACATTGTTAGATAAACTTTTTTTTACAGTATTTTAATGGTTTTATACAAACGTATGATAGTAATGGGTTGTCACCTTGTGTGCGTTACTATTCAATCATTTATAAAAGTGCTTAAGTCACCTAATATGGAGGTTTTATGAAAAGTAAGTTTTTGTTTTTGGTTTTTTTTATTCTTTTACATTGTCAGTTAATAAATGCAATTGAAGTTTCTAAAAAGAAGATTGAAAGTTATGATGTCTTTGAAAAAAAACTAGTTATTAGTGAATATGATTCTGTAGTAGAGTATTATGCCTATCCGGTTACAATAAAACTAGGCTTTTGGGGTGAAGCTTCATTTGGAAGTATTCTTCCTGTGTATACATTAAATAGAGGATGGGTACGTGCTCAATTTTTAGAAAAGGGAGATAAGGTCGTATATTTAAAAAATGGAAAAATTTCATATAGAGCAATATGGAGTGTCCAAACAGGTGAGAAATTTAATGTATTTTATACTTATACAAATGTTCATGACACTCATACTTATTTTAAAGATGGAGTACTTGTTCATAATAATGGAGGTAGTGAATCGAATTCGAACGGAAGTTCTAGTGGTGATAAAGATGATACAAAAAGTGGGCCTATAACGCAACCCTATTGGTATGATTATGACCATGACAAAGAATATGGTGCTATTGATTCAACATCTAATGGTAATTCTGGTAATGATAATAATTCAGGTGGAACAACATCATCAAATAATTCCACTTCACAAGAGGATAAAAAGGAAGCACTTGCTTTAGATCAAACTACTTCTATTCTTAATACTGCACAGAAGATACAGAAAGCTTTTGAAAAAATACAGTTAAATGCAGGGATGAGTGGTATTGCTAAAGAATTTACTAAGATAGTTGTAGAAGAAGTACGGAAAAAAAGGCAGTCTGTACAAAAAGGAGATCCTGTACTGGTTACAAGTGGCGCATTTATTCACGAAGAAATTGATATATTTTTAGAGGGGATGCTATCGACAATTGAGGTCAAAAGAACTTACTCATCGGCTGGGGGTGGTGCCTCATCTTTATTTGGTTCCAATTGGATAACAAATCTTGATACAAAGATTGTGAGAGGTGTTTCTGAATCTGTAGCAGAAAATGTAAAACAAATAGTAGATTACAAAGCAGAATTGCAAAAAATGTTGTCTCAATTAAAAAAGTATGAATCGTACTCATTTGCAAGGGATGTAAAAAAGACAATCAATGAATTGTACTCTGCGTTAGAAAAAGAATATGAAAAACTTAAAGCGGAATCAGAAGATATACTAGCTTTATCTAATCTAAATGCCTTTGTTGTAAACTCAAGTACGCCAGTTTCTTATTATTCTATTGGGAATGGATTATTAACGTATATTGATGAAATGGGATATCCGATTGTTTTTGAATATAGCGGTGTTGGTGTATGGGCACCAATAAATTTGCACAAAGCACAATATATGAGAATTGAAAGTAGGGATGGGAAAGATAGCCTTACTAATAAGGGTTTTATTCTTTTTGAAAAGGGCGGGAAAGAAATATGGTTTGATGGTTGGGGCTTAGTTGAAAAAATAGTTGATAAGAATGATAACGAAGTACGCTTTATTCGTGACAATGAAAAAAAAGTACTCAAAAAAATAATAAGCCCTGAAGGGGAAAGCGTAAGTTTTGAATACAATTCGTCTGGTTTTTTGCAAAGGGTATATGCTTCAAATGGTTATAGTGTTCAGTATGAATATGATGGAAACAACTTAGCGTATGTAACTGACATATATGGAGATAAGAGTTTTTTTGACTATGACTCAAATGGTAAACTAATTAAGTATATAAAACCTGACGGAAGCTTTACCTCTTTTACCTATGGTTTGCAAAATTCTCTAGGAGAATATCTAACAACATCAACTACAAATGAGGAGGGGTTTTCAGAATACTTTGAATATGACCTAAAAAACAATCTTACAATATACAAGGATCACTCAGGATTTATTGAATATGTGTATTATGATGATGAGCACAGGACAATAAAGGAAATAGATATAATTGGTAGGGTAACCACGTATGTTTATGATGAACTTGGGAATATTGCGGCTAAAACGGTTAATGGAGATACGGTTAAGTATACGTATGATAAGAGGGGGAATAAAACACAAGCTTTATATTCTGATGGAAGTAAAGCTTCGTGGAACTATAATAAATTTGATCAAGTAACTCATCATACTGATAGAGATGGAGTTAGTCAAAGTGTTGAATATGATATTTACGGCAATGCAGTAAGTTTTAAAATTGATAACAAAATAGTAGAAAGAGCTGTGTATGATTTAAAAGGTCTTATTATTCGGACTATTAGCTTTGATGGAACTAATACCTATTATGAGTATGATGATACCTTCAATTTAATTAAACGTACAGTTGGGGATATGATTGAACAGTTTGAATATGACAATCATGGCAATATTATAAGATACACAGATGGCGAAAAAAGAATATTTACATATACATATGATAAAAAAAATATTGTTCAAACCCTTCCAACGGGATTACAAAGAACGCTCAATTTTAATAATAGAAAAGATTTAGTCCATGTTAAGGAAGTAGATCTAAATACAAATGAAGAAAGATTGTTTTATTACGAGTATGATAAGAGGCATTTATTAAAGAATGTAAGGATTGGAGAGCGCAATTTTGTAAGCTATTCATATTACCCTGCGGGGCAATTAAAATCAGAGACTTACGGAGAAAAAGGAATAGGGGATTATTGGGTAACTGAATATGACCTTCAATCAGGCTCTCGTTATAGCGTTCATAAAAAAATGTTTGCAAAAAATGGAGAGCAAGTAGGAAAAACTTATACGGAAACATTTGCATTAGAAAAGGGAGGAAAAACATTATCGTACATTGCTCCTTTTGATAGAA
>CAYJKA010000025.1:13732-16780 GCA_964370655.1 uncultured Treponemataceae bacterium
GTGTTTTATGAGTATGACTCTATTGGGCGTATTAGTCTTATTGTATGGGGAAAAGATAATAATATTCAAAACTGCGAACAATACGTCGAGTTGAATTATTCAAAAGATTCAAGAGAAGTACGCCTAAATTACGGTGGCGTTTATACAGAAACTTTTATTGTAAATGCATGGGGTGAAATTGTTGAGCGAGTAGATGGCGAAGAAAATACTCTAGTTTACGAGTATGATTCACTAGGACGCCTTATTAGTACCATTGATGCCTATAAATTTGAAACAATATATGAGTACAATGCTTTAGGTTTTATTTCAAAAATTATTTATCCTGACCAAAGTGAAAAACGCTATTATTATAATAATCTCGGACTTCTAACTGCAGTTCATTATGAAGGTATAATTCAATGGCAGGGAACGTATGATGAAGCAGGTAGACTAGTGTCAGAAGTTGGATTACCATCAATTGAAAAAGCTTACACCTATGACAATCTGAATAGAATAAAAACTGTAAGTATTGGTGGAGAAATTTTTGAAACGTATACGTATACTAATCGTGGGCGGAATACTAATTTTATCGATGGAAACGGGAATCAATATGTTTACGCAAAAGATATGTTTGGAAGGCTTATTAGTGAAAAAAATAGACTTGGAAATATGCAAAATTATGTTTATGATGATATAAGTCGGTTAGTGAAAAAAACTGATTTTAACAAGAAAAATCAAACAATGGACTATGTGGATTCCGAAAATAAAATGTATATACAGTATGAGAATGGGAATGAGACAGTCTTTACCTATACATTATTGGGTCTTATTTCAGAGTCTCGAAATAAAACAGGAAGTATATTTTATTCATATAATAAAGCAGGTTTACTGGAACGCCAATTCGATGAAAGTGCAGGAGAAACTACACTCTATGAGTACGACAAGGCTGGAAGGAGAAAGAGTTATACTTCTGGGAATAGAAAAGTAATATATGAATACGGTAGTAATGGTGAAGTAAAGAGTGTGATAGATAACTCTCAAAGGTTATCAGTACATTATTTGTATGATTCAATGATGAGAGAAGTCAGCAGAACTTTTGGAAATGGGGTAACGCAAACAACCGACTATGACAATGTTGGAAGAGTACTTTTAATAACCGAGCGAAATGGAAGTGGCGAAATTCTTCGGGCCGAAGGGTATCTTTACAATGATAGAGGGCAAATTTCTCACAAGGTAGATGAAAGAGCCAATGTAGTTAGGTATGACTATGATTTACAAGGCCGACTACGGACAGTTTTCTATCCATTTAGTCTAGAGAAAATGGAGTATGATAAGCAAGAGGCAATTGAAGCAGGGTTATATTTGCGTAATGATATGGCTAAGGGAGAGTTGTTGTCTTTATTAAGCGATGATGCTCAAAGGCTTTCAATTTTACTAAACATGATGAGTTTTGGTAGAGCGAATCTATTGCGCACGACACAAACTGTGTGGAAAGAAGATTTTACGTATGATAAAAATTCAAACCGTAAAACAAAAAAAACTGAATGGGGAATAATTGAGTATTATTACGATGAAGAAAATCATCTTGTGTATTCTGGTTTGAAAAATAGTGGGACTAACTATAGTTATGATGCTAATGGTAATCTCATTGAAAAAATAAATAAGTTTAAGGCAATGCAATTCACTTACAATGAAATAAATCGTATGGAAAGCTCCTTTGTGGTAGATGCACTTTTGAAAACTGCTTCTACTACAATGTATGAATATGATGCTTATGGAAGAAGAAATCTAACAAAAAATGGAAAATTTCCAACGGTGCGCATCTTGTACGATGGGTTTTCCCATGATATAATTAGAGAATCAGAGGTGTTTTTTACTGGTGATTTTACTACAAATTTTTCAGGGAGCCAAATGCAGTATAGGCTTTCTGAGTCTTCAACTGAAAGATACCTTTTTGTTGAAGATTCCTTTGAGCAAAAAACACATAATAATACAGGTGAATACACTTCCGAAAGAAGTTCTTTTACGGGTTCAAAAACACCTCTTTTTGCTAAAGGAGAAATTATTGGGATGAATTATTCTGAGAGTGCAACTTCAAAAAAAGGAACGCTTTATTTTGGAACTGACATTATTGGAAGTATTCGAAACACAACTCAAGAATATGCATCTCTTGAATCTCGATATGACTATGATGCCTTTGGAAACCCTTATTCAGGAGATTTTATTACAGGGCTTCATAATGGTTACTCAGGAAAGCCGTACAACACCGAAACAAATTTATATAATTATGGATTTAGGGATTATTCGCCTCAATTTGCGAGGTTTACAACAAAAGACCCTATTAGGGATGGAAATAATTGGTTTAGCTATGTAGTAAATGATCCAATAAATTTTGTAGACTTATGGGGATTAGAAACAGTATTTTATCAAACAACAGTAAAACAGCAGCATTTTGCTACGGTTAAAAACGAGAATAATGAAGATGTGGCAAATTATCTAGGTAATTCTACTACAGTAACTGTTGATATTGAAGGCTGTTATTTAGTTTGTGTTTCTAACGCGACATTTGCATTAAACGAAAAAGGAAAAACGGTAACAGAGTTAAATGCTGTAAAAAGCAATTTCCTTCCTGTAACTAGTACAAGCCCTCAGTCTGTTGCAGTAGAGAAATTTGCTGAAAATAATGGGCTTGTGTTCGATTATTGGACAAAGGCAGTTCAAGGAAATTTATCCACAAAAATAAATGAAATTGCTGCATCGGATACAGATTACGCAGTGCTTGCGCAGCTCCCATATAATAGTGCAGGCGATTTGCATTGGGTAACTATTACAGGTGAAACAGAAATGAGGTTTGATGATGAATTAAAGAAAGATGTAGAGGTAGTAAAGGTGTTGGGGTCTTCTGTAAATGACAATGTTGAAAAAAGTCGTCCTAAAACCTGGAAAATAAGCGGTGAATATGTGTATGTTCCTGTTTCAGAAATTGTAAAAATACATACGTATACTGCTGTTCCATCTCTTGTAGAAAATAAAAAAAATAATTAGAAAAAAGGAGAAAGTAATGAAAAA
>CAYJKA010000026.1:0-2944 GCA_964370655.1 uncultured Treponemataceae bacterium
CCACGTCATCAGCTTGGAAGGCTGAGATAATAGCCGTTATATGACATCCGCAAGTGTTAAAAATACTATATCAAATTGTAAAAATATTGTCAAGTACTCATCCCATAAAATATTACTTTTTACGCTTTTTTTTTACTTGATAAATAACATATAACTAAGTATACTATATTTATGAAAAAACTTACTTTTGCTACAATATTTTTATTTATTATAACATCTCCTCTTTTTTTGCAGGAACTGCCTCAGGGTTTTTATGCCTATAAACTTGAAAATGGTTTAGAATTATATGTGCAAGAGGATTTTACCATACCTACAATGAGAATAGAATATAGTTCAAAGGCAGGAACAGGACGACAGAATAAAAATTCTACAGGTTTTTTTGAGCTTTACTCTAGACTTTTTTGGAAAAACACAGCATCAGGAAAAAGTGCATATGATGCAATAGGTGCTGGCGAGTTTACATCATTTTCAGGTTTTTCACAGTCTAGATATAGCTTTGTTATACCTGCATCTCAGTTTTCCCAATCAATAAAGATTTTTTCACACAATTTAAAAAATACACTTTTTACAAATAATGATATTGAAACTGAGTTTAAAAAATTAAAGCAAGAGGTTACTACATGGTCATCTAGCGTCCCTGGTTTTATAAATGCTAGTATCGATGCTAGAATTTTTTCAAAAGAACCATGGACAAAAGATTCAGGCGTGTACCCTTCTCTTTTTTCTGTAAACTCGATTGAGAATGTACGGCAAAAATTGTCTGAAATTACACATAATTGGTATGTACCAGATCAAAGCGCCCTATTTATTACAGGTCCAATTTCAGCTTCTTCAGTGCTAGATACTGTTCAAAAGCATTTATCAGATTGGGAGAGTTCTTATATAATTGGTAGCACAAGTGATGCGAAATATGAAGCTAGCGCAGTGCAAGCTGAAGAAGAAGATTCAAATAGACTATTTGTTTTGGTTTCTAATGACTTTTCAAAGGATTATATTCAAGCTGTTATTCAATATACTGCACCGGGTCTTGGTGCAACAAATAACTTTTCAGCAACTTCATGGGCAGCAGCGGAAATGATGCAAACAAAGTTAATGGAAGCAGGTATGACCAACACTAACACATCTTTTGTTGCAGATGCTGCTGACTCTCGAATAATAATACAAACACTTTTTGATGCTCAAGGCTTAGGTGAATATACAGATGTAGCACTAATGGTACCTGGCTTTTCAAATATAGTAAAAAGTACCGCTCAGCTATTTACTGAGCAAGATTTAAGTGCAGCAAAAGAAAGGGCCCAACTTTTTAGAAATGATGCTTACACGGGTGCAGATGCATTTATTAGTGCTGTTGCAGCAAATTGGGCTTATGGAGGAGTACGTTATTTTTTTGATTGGCCTGATGCTGTACGTAATGTAAGTCTGATTGATGTAAAGCAAACTTTTAGTAACCCTTGGATTTTTGTACTCGTTCACAGCGATTTATATTCAAAAAATATGGAAAAATTTGCCAATTTTGGATACACGGAAATAACTAAAAATACAGGTGCTTGGTATTCAAACAACAGTGAAAATAAAAACTCCGAGAGGGACTTGCCTGTTACACAAGAATCGGCAATTTTTGAGTATACTTCATTTACAAAATCTTTGATAAATGAATATGAAATTAGTTCTGGCATACCAGTAGTTACACAATCTATTCCTTCTACACCATGGACATCGCTTTTAGTTACTTTTAAGGGAGGAGATATTCTTCATGGAGAATTTAAACGAGGTACAGAGGAACTTGCGATAGAAAACCTTTCAAACAATATAGAAAAAGAATTTTCAGACTTATATTTTACTTCTAAAATAAAAACCTTGCCGACTATAGATAATAGTACCGATGTATATTACTCAAACATCAGTATTGTGTGCTTGAGCGAAGATATACAAACCATTATGAATGTTGTTAGCAAAAACATAAAAAAGGCTGAAATTTCAATAGCTACTGCAGATGAATTATTTATTTCAAGTGCATACAACTGGAGAATTGAAAGTGGAAGTTTAGATTATCAATTATATGCTGCAGGAATGGAAACCTTATTTGGAGGAACTGAAGCTCAAGGACTTTTTAATGCTAATACGGAATTGATGCTGAAAGCTGATTATACTGATATAAAATTAGCAAGCGAATTGCTATATGATCCAAATCGTATTTCACTGATATTTACTGGTAATATTAATAATACTTTATTAGATGATATTGAGAAAAATTTTGGTACAGATACATTTTATCCAGTGGAAAAACAGTACAGAGCGAAAATTGCTGAAAATGTTGAACCAATATTTTCTCCATTTGAACAGGTTGTACGCTTACGCCATACTTTTTTAACTGACGTTCCCGCAAGTTTGGCAGGAAACCGCCCTACAAAGCTTATTCCAACTACAGATTTTTCAGACCCAGCCCACCTTTACTTTGAAGTACCAAGCTTTAATGACACAGAGAATGCATTATTTATTGCATTATTATATGAAGTTGCTGATAGGATTAGCGCAACATTTGAAAATAGTAATAATGCACAAGCAATGAATGTTAGCGTTATTCCAGGACAAGGCACTTATCCTGTTTCAAGCTTGCGCTTTTCAAAAGTAAAGTCAAGAGATAGGCTTAAAAACTTAGTGCAGAACACTTTTAATGACGTAGTGAATGAGTTAAAAACAGAAAATAATGAATTGGTATCAGTTGTTAAAAGTAGGTATACTAGAATACTTTCAAGAGAAATGTTAACACTAAGCGATAGATCTTATCTAGTATGGCAAGGTATTTACTCTTCAGATAATCCAAGTCTATATCTTGAAAAGTTCAAAACAGTGGAAGAAGCTACTACCGATGATTTTTATAACTGTTTTACATCTTTCTTAGAAGATGGAGAGTTTTTTTGGCTATTTTCAGCAGACACGGCTA
>CAYJKA010000026.1:3044-16642 GCA_964370655.1 uncultured Treponemataceae bacterium
TAATTAATAATTAACATTATGGATTTAATGTGTTAAGATGTATGAGTATGCCATTATGATTATGTCGTATAGTAATAGATATTAGGGCTTACATTCATTGAGAGGATAATATTAATTATTCATTGTTAATTAATAATTGATATCGTAGGTTTTATCTTCTTTTATGAGATCTATAAATGTATCTATTTCTAATGGACGCTCAAAATAGTACCCTTGTGCATAATCACAGTTTATACCTTTTAGCCATATGGCTTGGTCTAATGTTTCAACACCCTCAGCAACAACACGCATACTAAGATGTTTAGCCATGTTTATAACATCAGAAATGATAATATTACTTTTTACACCAGCTGTATTAGTAAGAGAGAAAAAGGCTTTATCAAGCTTTAGAATGTCTGCAGAAATTGCACTTAGCCTATTTAATGACGAAACACCTGCTCCAAAGTCATCAATTGCTATACTAAATCCTTCATCTCGAAGAATTTTCACATTTTCTAGTAACTTTGCTTCATCATACGCTACTGCGCTTTCAGTAACTTCTAATTCAATAGATGAGGCCTTTACATTATGCTTATTAATTATTGTTTTGATGGTAGAAACTACCTTTTCATCTAGAATTGTATATGTTGATAAATTTACAGAGATTTTTGGAATATCAATTGTATGAGCATTTTTGTTTATAAAAATACAAACTTCTTCAAGAACATACATATCAAGATAAAAAATGAATCCATTTTCTTCAAATACTGGAATAAATGCATCGGGAAATATTTGTGGTTCATTATCTGGTCTCCAACGCACAAGTGCTTCTGCTCCACCCACTTTCAATGTATTAAAATCTATTTTTGGCTGAAATACAACTTTGAAGTCTTTGTTATTTAAGGCTCTCTCCATACGGAATGTTATATTGATTTTATTTTCATAAATTCGCTTCATTTTGTCATCGAATGTTATATATGTTGTGTTATGCCGATTTTTACCTAAGAGTCTTGCAGTATCTGCATGACCAATTATTGCAGATGATTTTTCTTTACAATCACTTATGATTACATTTCCAAAAGACATAGAAAAATTATACCGCTCACCAAGAGCAACGCGCATATTAGGTATAATATATTTTTCGTATAATGATTGCATATCTTTGCCCTCTGAGAGCTTTTTAAATATCATAAATTGATCAGCTGTTCTTCTAGTGATTAGTGCACTTGAATTCGTAAAGGCTCTTCGTAATGCATCGGCAATGGCAATTATGGCTTTTGTGCCACGTTCGTTACTATAGTGTGTGTTTATAGTTTTAAACATGTCAATGTCAAGAGAGATAAGTTCATATTCATTCTCTTTTGAGTTTTTTAGCTTTTCTTCTAATTTTTCTGTAAATTTATGCAAAGCTAATAAGCCTGTTAGAGCATCTGTATTAAAAGCATTTTCTACAAACTCATTTCGCTTTTGTTGTTGTTGATGTGCGTAAAGGAAAAAGAAAAAAACAATGACTGCAATAAGAAAAATAACATAATATGTATTATCCTTGATAAAGTCATAAAAAGTTGTCTCAGGGTAAAATGTTGTAGAATTATTATTTAATATTCCTCGATATTCACTTTCTGTAATATTATCTAACATTATATTCATTATTGGTAAGTATTCGTCAGAAATATTTTTGGATACATAAAAGTGCATAGGTACAGCTAAACTAGTGTGAATGGTTGCGCGTTCGACATCATCTAAATAAAGCTCTGCATAGGTTGTTGATGATTCTGTAGAAATCATCATGTCAATATCTCTATTTTGGAAACCATCAAGTAAATCTAGCCAATTATTGTAAATAATAACTTCGCTTCCTGGAAATTCATTAAGAATGAGATTAAAATCTAGTGATTGATATGGAAGTATTCCTATTTTTGTTGTACTATGCTGTGTTGCTAATCTAGAATTTTGTAAAAATCTTTCGCTTTTATCCAAATGCACTTGAGCAAATAATGGTATGAGATAATAAGCCTCTGTTGCATCATAGAAAGCGTCATCATGCTCGCCATCCCCATACAAAGTTACCAACATATCAAAATTTTCATGTAATTCTTTATTTTCATTTAAGCTGTATGGGAAATAATTTATGTCAAAATCATATATATCCTGAAACCTTCTTAGTGTTTCAATCATTGCTCCCTTTGCCTCACCTTCATCGCTTATGTAAGAAATGGGGGCGTAATCAGCAGCATATCCAACATTTAGTGGGCGTTCTTTAAGCTTGCTAACTTCTTTTGGAGTTAATGACCTATGATTTAGTTCTACATTATCTGCAAGGTATTTTTCTTCAAGTTCTAAAAATAAGTTTCCTTCGGTAGCAACAACATTATAGAATATAGCGTCAAGATTATTTAGTATGTCTTGTTTTTCAAAAGTTGAAACTAAAAATAAATTATAGACACCAAGATTTAAAACGTTGTTTAGTTCCGTAGCCTTTTTATATTGTGAGTATGTTATGTAATAATCTGCATCTAGGTTCATATAATCATCAATATTACCATAAACATAATTGAATGATATATTATTTTGGATTGCATAATTTTCAAGAAAAATTTGAGCTATGCTATCTGGATAAGTAGCAACTGTTTTGCCATTCATGGTAGTAGGATCACTGTATAAATGCTGCATATTTTTAGAAACTAAAACACCGTAGGTTTTACTATACCATGTATTGGAATAAGCTACTTCCTCTTCACGGCTAGGCGTTTTTATGCTAAAGCCAGCAATATCAACTAAACCCATTTTCACAGCATCTACTAGGTTGCCATTAACTGGAATGTATTCAAAACGAATGTCACTTACTTCTTCCATCTTGTTAAAAACATCATAGCCATATCCTTTAGCCGTAAGGCTATTAATATCGCTAACCATTGTTTCTATTGTCTCTGAATAACCTACCCTAATTACTTTTGTTGTTGACTCTGATATAAGCATTATTGTTGAATATAGTATAACAAGGACTATGAGGATAAAATATTTTTTCCCAGTTAGAGCGTTCATGTAGTGGCCCCATTTGCTAATATAAAAATTTAGCTTACTTTTTTAAAATTTATTTGCGTGAATATTTTCACAACTTATATATTATTATACAGTATTTTTTGTTACTATTCAAGTATAATAAGCTTATAATCACGGAAATCAATTTTCATCCAAAAGTGTCTTTTTTATAGCCACTGATATACAGGATTAAACAGGATAATGGTATTTTTCCCATTACACCACAAAATACATCCTTTACATTCTGATAATTCTTGCGGCTAAATTTACTTAGTTATTTGAAATTGATTTTCGTGGCTTATAATACAAATTGAACTGCTAAAATGATAGCGATTATTACCCCTACTACGGCTTCCCCACCTAATAGTCCTGCAGCAATTATGGTGCCTTTTCCGCTTTTGTTAAAATTTGGAAGACATTTATCAAGAATAAGCCTAAGGACTGCACCTAGAACAGCGGTAAAAGACAAATAAAAAGGCAAATATACACCTAAGCCCAGCGTCATTACAGGATAGAATCCAATAATATAGAGCACTACTGCGATGCTTAGTCCAATAAAGAAAACACTACTGTTTTGAAGCCCTCCTGCCATGGCTGCTACTGCTGAAGCTTGTGCTGCTGGGAAAAGTTCTGGGTTTCCAAAGGCATCGGAACCGTAGGCGGTAACAATTGCAAGTATAACAAGAGCTGAAACTATTGCACCTACCAAGCCCCCAATAAGTTCTGCAGTCCATTGAGCCTTAGGATTCGTTTTTAAGATGTGGCCTGCTTTAAAATCATTCATTACGTCCCCTACTAGCCCACAAGCAGTAGCAACAATAGCCGCAATAAAAATTCCAGAAATTTCAGTAGTTGATGGTGAAACAAGACGAGCTATAAGAAGGACTACTATACCAAATACTTCCATTGGATTTATTGCAGACATTCCAACTGTTTGGCATGACATTGCAGTTACAAGCCAAACGCCTAAAATTGTAATTATTGAGGCTAAGACTGGGATATCTAGGAAAAATACAAATAAAAATGTTATTACTACTACAATAATGGGAACGTAGCGCAAGTTAATAATAGATTCATCAGATACATCTTTCTTTTTTGAAATCTTCATAGAAAACAACATAGACTTAAAATTTGGAAAAATATTTTTTATAAATATCCCAACTCCTGTCCCAACCATCAAACCAAGTCCTAAAGAACTTTTAATGCTTGCAGCTGTACTTGCATCAAATAATGCAAATTTCTGTCCAAGAATTACAATTCCTAAATCGCCTATTATTGCACCTAAAAACCACACACCTATAAATATTGGTCCAACTAGGTAACCTACAGATATAAGCATAGGTGAAAGCCAAATTCCACCAAGAGAGCCAAAACTCATCATATTTTTAAACCAAATAAGTGCAGGAATTTTTAAGAACCAATCTCGTAAAACGGTAAAAATCGTCGCAAATCCAAAAGATGCAAAAAGAAGATATGCTTTTTTCCCACCTTCATCGCCAACAATAAGAGTTTCTGCTGCAGCTTGCCCCATTGCATATGGAAGTTTTGATTTTTCAATAAATTGTTTACGCATCATAGACGTAAAAATTAGACCTAAAAGAGTTCCAGATACGATTATAATTAACAGTTTTTGGATAGAAATGTTTTCATTTGGAAAAAGCATATAAATTGCAGGGATAGTAAAGGCCACTCCACCTGCAACCATAGATCCTGCAGACATAGCTGTATGAGTTACGTTTATTTCGTTTATATTTGTTTTTCCCAAAGCTTTTAATACAAACATTGATAGTAAGGCTACAAACATAATAGGAAAAGGAAGTGAAGAAGCTTTTAATGCTACAAATAATGAAGCACAAGTTACTATTACTGAACCTAGAATTCCAATAATAATTGCCCGAAGACTGAGTTGTTCTTTAATTGTTTTTGCATATTGAATGGATGTAGTATTCATTATAACCTCACGGACATTATTTTGCATAAAAATTTACTATGTGTCAAGGTATGTATCAAAATAGTAAGGATTTTCACATTTATGTATTTAAAATTCTATTTGAGATTGACATAAATATCTATATGTGTAATAATTGTCCACATTATAACAGTGCACTTTCAATTTTACTAAGTTTTGTAATACATTCGGTTCAATGACTTTTCAGGTATGTGGAATATTATTCAGGTATCATTCTGAATATAAAAATAATCGGAGGGATTATAATGAGAAAGACTCTCAACATTGTGTTCGCTATAGCTATGGTAGCGATTGTAGGTTTTGCTTTTATTGGATGTAGTAAATCTGATAGTTCTGACGCAAATACAAGTTCAGATGTAAAAAGAATTGCGATGGTTACAGATCCTGTAGGTACTAACCCGTTCTTAACTCAAGTTGTTGACAAACTAGCTGAGATGAAAGAAGAAGGTACGTATCCTATTGAATATTCTGTAATTGAGTGCGCAGATTCAAATGCATGGGCAGAAAACATTCGTGCTGCAGTTGAAGAAGATTATGACATGATTTTAGGTGTTGGTTGGCAAGCAGCAGACCCTCTAAATGATGTTGCGACTCTTTTTCCAGACAAGGCAGAATATGTATGTATTGACACTGTTTGTGATAATCCAAACGTAAAATCATATATTTTCCGCCCACAAGAAGGTGCATTCCTTATTGGTGCTATTGCAGCTTTAGTAAGTGCAGAAGAAGGCGCTCCTACAGGACCTTTTGGTGGTGTACACGCAAATCCAGGACAAAGTAGTTTTGAATGGAGATGGGGATACATGGAAGGTGCTAGAGCTATCAATCCTGAAATTCAAATTGATGATTTTATCTTTAACTATACAAGCTCATATTCAGATGCTCCTAAAGCAAAAGAACTAGCTTTACAACAAGCAGCTCAAGGTTGTGTTTTTATTAATGCAGCTTCTGCAAATGCAGACCATGGAACATTTGAAGCAGCTAAAGAAAAAGGTTTTTATACTTCAGGACAAGATGCAGACAGAACAAGTCCTGATAATCCTTATGTATTAACAACACAAATTAAATACACAGGCCAAGTTACTGAGTATGCTGTAATTGAAATGTTTGAAACTGGTATTCAACCAGGTGTTGTTTCTTTAGGAATTAAGGAAGGTGCTATTGGTGCTGTGTACATTACAGACAATGGAACAAATCCTCGTAATCCAATTTTAACTGATGAAATGGTTAAAACTGTTCGCGGTTATGCAGACAAAATCAGTTCAGGCGAACTTGTTCTAGAAGTTCCGATGGAAGCAGATTATAAATAATTTTACCATAAACCTCTAAGGACTTACGTTTTTAGAGGTTTATAATTAATAACTAGGTGGGTTGTAAGCGTTATGTTATTGCGCATGGAAAACATTGTAAAGAAATACGGTAGCCTTGTTGCAAACGATGAGATTAATCTTACTTTGGAAAAAGGCGAAATATTAGCAGTAATAGGTGAAAACGGTGCCGGTAAAACGACACTTATGAAAATACTCTACGGGCTTGAACAAGCGAATTCTGGTACTATTTTTATTAATGACAAAGCAGTAGAAATCAATAATGCCATCCATGCCATAAACTTAGGTATTGGTATGGTTCAACAGCATTTTATGCTTTTTGAACCATTTACTGTTGCTGAAAACGTAGTTTATGGAAATGAGCCTAGAAACTTTATTTTTATGGACATGGAAAAAGCAAAAAAAACTGTATTAGAATTGTCCGAAAAATATGAATTAAGTTTAGATCCTGAATCAAGGATAGAAGATCTTTCTGTTGGATTATGTCAACGAGTTGAAATTTTAAAAGTATTATATCAAAACACAGACATTATTATTTTTGATGAACCAACAGCTGTATTAACTCCCCAAGAAGTAACAGAGCTTTTAAAAACCATGAAAAAGTTAAAGAGTCTTGGGAAAAGCATAATTATAATTACACATAAACTACATGAGGTTATGGAAGTTGCAGATAGAGTTATGGTTATGCGTAATGGTACAAAAATTGATGATGTATTAATTACAGATACTACTATTGATAAACTAGCCTTTGCAATGATTGGCAGACAACCTGAAAATATTACAATTGAAAAAACAAATTTTAATACAGAAGTTGTAAAAATTACTGACCTTTGTGTTTCATCACCCGATGGACGCCCTATTCTTGAAAAGGTTTCACTTTCAATTAATGGAGGTGAAATTGTAGGTATAGCAGGCGTATCAGGAAATGGGCAGTCAGAATTAATTAGATGTATATTCGGCTTGGATAGCATTAATTCTGGCACGATAAAAGTAGAAGACAAAGAAGTTCAAAATAAGACTGTAGAAGAAATAAGAGCATCTGGTATTGCACTTATTCCTGAAGATCGTTATAAGTGGGGATCTGCACTTAGTGCGACTATTACAGAAACAGCTATAATGGCACACCATCATAAGCAAAATTACTCAAAAATGGGTATTCTTTTCAGATCGAAAATAAAGGATTTTGCTACAAATCTTGTAAAAAAATATGGTGTTAAGACTAAAGATATTCAAGATGTTACAGGCTCTTTATCTGGCGGAAATGCTCAAAAACTCATTGTTGCAAGAGAATTATCACAAAATTCGTCTTTTATTATTGCAAGTGAGCCTACCCGTGGTGTAGATATAGGTGCAATGGAGTTTATTCACCAACAAATAATTGACCGTAGAAATAAAGGCAATGCAGTTCTTCTAGTTACATCTGAGCTGTCAGAAATATTAAAACTTTCAGATAGAATCTATGTAATGTATGAAGGGAGAATTGTTGGTGAATTTAATAGAGGTTCAGCCTCTGAAGAAAAATTAGGACTTTTAATGGCGGGAGGAAAACTATAGTGCTGCATCGAAAAATATCGATACTTATTAGACCTTTATACCAGCCAACACTTGCTATATTTTTTGCGCTTGTTGTTGGTGGAATTGTCATACTTTTCAATGGAGAAAATCCGTTTGAAATTTATGGTGTTATGATTAAAGGTGCATTTGGTAGTCAGTATTACTTACTTGCAACTTTAACCAGAGCTACTCCTATTATTATATGTGGCTTAGGCGCTGCCATTGCATGGAGTTCTGGATACATGGGCATTGGCGGCGAAGGTCAAATGATTTGGGGTGGATTTATGAGTTCTGTTTTACTCTTATATACACCTGGTCCTGCTATAGTTAAGATTCTTGTTGCAATTCTTGGCGCAATTCTTTTTGGTGGATTATATTCTGCCCTTTCAGCATGGCTTTTAGACAAGTTTAAAATGTCGTTAGCAATTTCTACTCTTATGCTAAATTACATAGCTCAGTATTTCACAATGCACTTTGTAACAAATGTTTTTTTAGATACCTCCGGTGATATGAAATTAATTCAAACTAATATGATAGATGAAGGCACTCGCTTTGCACGCATAATTCATGGGTATACGTTTCATGTAGGATTCTTTATTGCAGTAGCTATGGTTGCCATTATGTGGTTTATTGTTAACAAAACTGTTTTTGGGTATGAAGCAAAAATGACCGGTTACAATATTCATTTTTGTAATTACGGTGGAGTAAAAAGTAAGCGTGTTATGTACGGTGTGCTTTTTATCAGTGGTGCAGTTTGTGCTATGGCAGGTGTAAGTGAAGTTATGGGTGTTCAGTATAGATACTTACATAACGCCTATGTTTCAGGAAGCTTTGCTTGGATTGGATTAAATGCAGCTCTTATTTCAGGTTATAATCCTATTGGTGTTTTAATAACTTCTATAATTCTTGCTGGTATTCAAACTGGAGGAGCCGCAATTGGACGCTCAACAGAAATTCCACTTGAAATATCATCAATAGTACAAGGTTGTATTACATTATTTATTTCTGCAAAGATAACAATTAATTTTATACAATTTAAGAAACCTGCATTTTTTCAAAGATTTAAGATAACAAAAGGAGACATAGCATAATGGAATTAGATATACATTACCTTGCCGTTGTTTTTAATTCAACAATTAGAATGCTTACTCCTATTCTTTATGTTGCCCTTGGCTCAGCTCTTTGCAACAGAGTGTTTATATTTAATATTGGTTTAGAAGGAATGATGCTTACAGGGGCCTTTGTTTCAATTGTAATTAACTATTTTACAGGAAGTGTTTTACTATCATTGTTGGGTGCCATGTTAGCATCAATGTTAGTAGCATGGATTGCAGGCGTTTTTATGGTTAAGTTTAAAGGTGCTATGCTTGTTGTAGGTATTTCAATAAATGTACTTATGGCAGGAGCCACAACATTTGCAATGCAATTTATTTTTGGCGTTAAGGGAGCCTTTATAGACCCATCACTTGTACGTCTATCAAGAATTGATGTTTCGTGGATGCATAATACAGTTTTAGAAACAATGTTTGGTGGTCTAACTTATCTTGATTGTTTTGCTTTTATATTAGCAATTTTATTAAATATATTTTTATTTAAGACTGTTTGGGGGTTTCACCTTCGCTCTGTTGGAATAAATATTACAGCTGCAAAAAGCTTGGGTATTAGAGGTGAGCGAATTCAAATGGCTGTAATTGCATTTTCAGGACTTTTAAGTGGTATTGGTGGTACTCTACTAACTATGGGCGGGGTTACCATGTTTGCAGAAAATATTACTGCAGGGCGTGGCTTTATTGCAATGGCTTCCGCAAGTCTAGGAATGGCACACCCCATTGGATGTATTATTTCCAGTGCTTTTTTCGGTTTTGCGCAATCACTTTCAAATATGCTTCAAAATACACAATTTAGCAAAGAACTCACAATGTCTATGCCATATGTAGCAACAATTGTTGCACTAGCTTGTTACAATTACTTTACAAGTAAGCAAAGAAAACGCATAAATAGAAAAATAGCTAAAGTATAGTTTAAATAATAAATGAAGTGGTACTATTGTATCGCTTTATTTATGTAGTAGTTTGCGTTGCAAACGTTATAAAAAATTACTGTTTTGAATATAACAGAAAATTGTAAAAGTAGAATAATATACATATTCTACTTTTTAAGGAGTAAATGATGGAATACACTTATGATTATTTTAAGAAAAGTGCAGAATATGTATTAAGTAAGGTTGATTTTAAACCTGAAATTGCAATTATATTAGGCTCATGTCTTGGAGGATTAGCTGAGGAAATTGAAAACCCTACAGTGATTGACTACAAAGATATTCCTAATTTTCTTGTTTCTACTGTTATTTCACACGCAGGAAAACTTATATTAGGGACATTGGCAGGAAAAAAAGTAGTTTGTATGTCTGGTCGATTTCACTACTACGAAGGTTATGACTTTGAGCAACTAACCGTGCCAATTAGATTATTTAAATTACTAGGCGTAAAGGCAACTATTTTAACAAATGCTGCAGGAGCTGTAAATACATCATATAATGCAGGGGACGTAATGATTATATCAGATCATGTTAAGCTTATGGGAGCTAGTCCACTCAGAGGCCCAAATATTGCAGATTTTGGTAATAGATTTTTTGATGTGTGTGATATGTACACAAAAGAACTTCGAGAAAAAGCCTTAGGATGTGCAAAAAACTCGACACTTACTGTGCATGAAGGGGTTTATTTCTATTGGACAGGGCCTCAATTTGAAACTCCGGCTGAAATTCGGGCAATTAGAAATCTTGGAGGTGACGCTGTTGGTATGTCTACCGTAACAGAAGCCCTTACTGCAGCACACTGTGGAATGCCACTATTGGCTCTTTCATTAATGACAAATATGGCAGCAGGAGTTCTAGACCAACCTATTACAACTGAAGAAGTTGATGAAATTGCAAGCGCAGCATCTATGAAACTGCGGATGTATGTAAAAGATATTGTTGAAACAATGTAAGGATACAATTATGAAACTCTTATTAAAAAATGCACATGTAATTAGCAACGCCAAAACAGAAACCTTGTATAAAAATGCTTACATAGGTATAGAAAATGATACTATAATCTACGTGGGAACAGAAAAGCCAGTAGACTCTTATGACGAAGAAAAAGATATGTCTGGAAAACTTATCTTTCCAGGTCTTGTAAATGCACACACACATAATCCAATGACCTTGGTAAGAGGTGTTGGTAGTGACCTTCCTCTATTAGATTGGCTTGATATTGTAATGCCAATTGAAGACAGTTTTACCGCAGAAGATAATATGATAGGCTCTCGCTTAGCATGGATGGAAATGTTAGCTAGTGGAATAACATCATGTTCTGATATGTATGAATATCCTGAGTGCGCAATTGAAGATATTTCAAAAATGGGTGTAAAAATTAACATAGGACGTGGTGTGTTATCATTCTTAGAAGATGAAGCAGCACTTGATAATCCTCGTGTACTTGAAACGATAGAACTTTTTAAGAAGTATGATGGAAGCTCCAATGGAAGAATAAAGGTTGACTTTGCTATCCATGCAGAGTATACCTGTAAAGAAAAAACTGTAAGTGAGTTTTCAAAAATTTGTAAAGAACACGGGACTCGAATGCATGTTCATATTTCAGAATCTCCAAAAGAACACGCAGACTGTATTCAGCGTTATGGAAAAACACCAACACAATGGTTTTATGATTTAGGGCTATTTGAAAATCCTGTATTTGCCGCCCACTGTGTTCAGTTATCAAAAGAAGACATGGATATTTTCAAAAAAACTGGTGCAACGGTTGTACATAATCCTACCAGTAATTTAAAGTTAGCAAGCGGTATAGCGCCCATTCAAACATATTTAGATATGGGAATTAATGTTGCGCTTGGTACCGATGGCGCTGCAAGTAATAATAATCTTAATATGATTGAAGAAATGCATATAGCTTCAATTATTCACAAAGGATACAACAATAAACCGAACATTATTAGTCCTGCACAAGTTTTAACTATGGCAACAATTAATGGTGCTACTATGCAAGGAAGACTCGATACAGGTTCAATTGAAGTTGGAAAGAAAGCAGATTTAGCAGCAATTGATTTACAAAAAGCTCATTTACAGCCGCACACGGACCTTTTTTCAACATTAGTATACGCAGCTCAAGGTAGCGATGTATGTATGACAATGGTAGATGGTAAAATCTTATATGAAAATGGTGAATACACAACAATTGATAAAGATAAAACGCTTTATGAGTTTAATGAAAGTTGTAAACGCTTACTAAAGGATTTGTAACAAAAAAGCTATCCGCAAGAATTAATGGGATAACGCTGATTTTTATTTTGAGAGGATTCTTCGACTACGTTCAGAATGACACTGGTTGATACTTAAAAATAAGATTATCACAAAGTTTTAAGCATATAATCCCATAAATCTGTGTAATTCTTGCGAATTTTAAAAAAAAATTAGGAGAAATAGTATGGAAAGAGCTGATAAAGGTCTCGCATTTATGTTGCAATATGAAAATGTTGCTTGGTATGAAAATGGAAAGGTACGAATTTTAGACAGAAGAATATATCCAACCAAGGTAGAGTTTGTTACATGTACAACTCACGTTGAAGTAACACAGGCTATAACAGACATGGTAACTCAAAGTGCAGGCCCCTACACTGCTGCGTCTGTAGGTATGGCTTTAGCGGCCTTTGAATGTAAGGATATGGGAAAAAACGAACAAATTGATTTTTTAACTAAGGCTTCATACACTATCAGCCATGCTCGCCCTACTACTGTATCCAGAATGAAACTTATAACAGAAAACTGTTTAGCTGTTGGAAAAAAAGCGATTGAAGAAGGTCGCAATGTCAGTGATGCAATTATGGATGCAACAATTCTTATGAATAATGGCCGCTATACAAAAATTGAAAAAATTGCTGAATACTTAGTTGATATGTTTCCTAAAAAAGGTAAAATAATGACACAGTGTTTTGGTGAAACCATTGTGGGACAAATGCTAAAAATTGCAAAAAATCGTAATTATGATTTACAAATTTTTTGTCCAGAAACACGTCCTTACTTCCAAGGAGCTCGTCTTACCGCAAGCGTAGCATACGATCAAGGATTTGATGTAACGGTAATTACCGATAATATGGCAGCTTTTGTTATGCAAAAAGAAAAGATAGACGTCTTTACATCGGCTGCAGACGCAATTTGTTTAGATGGCCATGTTGTAAACAAAATTGGTACCTATCAAATAGCCTTAGTTGCAAAAGCTCACGGTATTCCATACTTTGTATCAGGAGCTCCAGATATTGGCCATCCTACAATTGATACTGTAACAATTGAAATGAGGGATCCAGATTTTGTTCTTCAAGCAATGGGAGTTAGAACAGCTATGGAAGGCGTAAAAGGTTATTACCCTTCTTTTGACATTACTCCGCCGCACCTTATTTCAGGGGTTGTCACTGATGACGGTATATATTCTGCATACGATTTACACCGATATTTTAACAAAGGCAATACCGGCGAAGTACCAGACTTAGTTGTGTAACGTTGTAATGCGTTAGGAACACCGTTTCACCCTCCAATAATTTATCATAGGAGAAGCGAAGCTATTGTCGCGGTATCCTTTTGCACTTCATAGGGACATGGCAAGCCATGTCCTTTTCAAAGCAAAAGCCCGCCCCATAAAGAAAGAGCTTGTTCGCGGCAAGCTCTTTCTTTA
>CAYJKA010000027.1:0-16504 GCA_964370655.1 uncultured Treponemataceae bacterium
CACCATTTTGATCTTTTACAGATGCTAAGTATCCAAAATACAACCACTGAATAGCTTCTTTTGCATTGCAAGCGGGCCTACTAATATCAAAGCCGTAAATTTCACCAAGCTTTTTGAGTTCTTTTAAAGCTCTAATTTGATCAGCAAGTTCTTCTCTTAGCCGAATGTTATCAGCTGTCATCCGAATCAAGGCTGTTTCAATTTGCTTTTTTTTATCTTCTATTAGCATATCTACACCGTAAAGCGCAACACGTCTATAGTCTCCAATAATTCTTCCTCGCCCATAAGCGTCGGGAAGCCCCGTAATAATTCCACTTTTTCTTGCGAGCTTCATTTCGTCGGTATAGGCATCAAAAACACCTTGATTATGCGTTTTTCTGTACTTTGAAAAAATTTCTTTTACTCTATCAGAAACTTTGTATCCATATGCTTCACAAGATAATTCAGCTACACGAATTCCCCCAAAAGGTTGCAAAGACCTTTTAAAAGGTTTTTCTGTTTGAAACCCAACAATAGTTTCCAATTCTTTATCCAAATATCCTGCAGCATGAGAAGTTATGCCAGATATAACATCGGTATCCATATCAAGAACACCACCAGCTTCAGCTTCTTTTTTATTTAATTCACCAACCATTTCCCAAAGTTTTTTGGTGTTTTTTGTTGCATCAACTAAGAATGCCTCATCTCCATCATAGGGCAGATAGTTTTTTACAATAAAATCTCGTACATTTATCGATGTTTCAGCATCGCTCCAAAGGCCTGGAACGAAGCCTCCCCACTCTTTTTCATAATCACTAAACATAATACCTCTCTAAAAATCTTTTTGTAAGACTTCCCCTTTATAGTACTATTTTTAGAGGAAATAATCAAGATTTTGTTAGTTTAAACTAATATTTATTTGCAATTTTCTTTCCCTCTTCTTTAAAAATCTATGCTATACTGATAATATACATCTTTGGAGTCACAGCCATGAAACAGAATTCACAAAAAACACCACTTGGTACCGGAAATTGGATAGCTATACTTTTTTTAGCCTTCTCAGGACAAATCGCATGGGCAGTTGAAAACACGTGGTTTAATTCTTTTGTTAACGATACAATTTCTCCAGATCCAAGAATTATTTCACTTATAGTTGCAGCAAGTGCCGTTACTGCAACCATTACTACTTTTTTTATGGGAACATTAAGTGATAGAATGGGAAAAAGAAAGTCCCTCATTTTTGCAGGTTATATTTTATGGGGGATTTCAACAGCCTTATTTCCCTTAGCAGGCTTTATCAAAACAATTTGGGTTTCTATATTTGCCATTGTTTTACTCGATTGTATTATGACTTTTTTTGGTTCTACTGCAAACGATGCAGCTTTTAATGCATGGATAACTGATATAACCGATGAAACAAATCGTGGTACCGTAAGTGGATTTTTAGAAATTTTCCCTCTACTTGCACTGGTTGTAACAACGGTTGCATCAGGCTTTCTTATAGAAAATTTTGGCTACACTGTATTCTTTATTCTATTGGGTGCAATTGTAATTGTCTGCGGTCTCATTGGAGGTTTAAGTCTTAAAGAAGGACCTATAAAAAAATTAGAAAGTTCAAGCGTAAGTTTTTCACAGCAATTAAAAAATATTTTTTTGTTCCAACCATTAAGAAAAGATAAAAAGTTAATGTGGTTACTTATAAGTATTCTCATTTTTACCACTGCAGAGCAAATAGCACTTCCGTTTCAAATTATCTATTTTACCCAAACACTCGGCTTTGGGTACGATGAAGTTGGCCTCTACCTTGGGGTTATGACATTACTGTCTGGTATCTGTGGTATTGTCTTTGGTTTTTTAGTTGATAGAATTGGAAAGCCTAAAATGATGATTTTTTCAATTATTATTTCCGCTATTGGCTTTTTTTTAGTTGCCTTTGCCCAAAGCCTAACTTTTTTATGTATTTCAATTTTTTTCATGGCATTTGGCATTGTTACAAAAATAATTGTAAGTGGGGCATGGCTTAGAGATTTAACACCAGAAAGTGACGTTGGAGCTTTTCAAGGAATTCGAATGGTTTTCCGCGTTCTTCTCCCAATGATTATTGGACCCGTAATTGGAGAGCGCATTATAACTTTTTTTGGAACGCCAATCGTTTCAAATGGACAAGAAGGGTTTTTACCTCCAGGCCTTATTTTTGTTGTAGCAGGCACTTGTACGTTACTAGCATTTATCCCAATAAAAAGGGCCCTTTCTAAATAAAAAAAGTTTAGGTCAAGATGCCAAAGCTATCTTGACCTGAAAAGGTTTCCCTAAACCAATAATTATCCTTCAAGTCCCCAAAGCTTTTTAATTGCTTCATGTTTACTTTTTCTAAGCATAAACAAACCACCAAGAGCTAAAATAACATCAAAAAAAACTGGAAGAAGAAAAACAAGAACAACAGCAATAATGCTTGCATCACCTGTATCGCTAGTCTCACTTGCTACCTGAGCTATCTCTGGAAAATTTGCACCCTGTAGTCCAGTTCCTAGATCAGCAATCCAAAACATAGCCGTATCCCACAATGCGTGAATGGCAATAATTGGCCAAATGTTTTTAGTGCGAAGGTATATCGCAGAAAGATAAATTCCAAACAAAGCAGCAGATATCACTTGAAACCCAACAATACCATTCACCAGATGAATAAGGCCAAACATAATGCTCGATATGACAACAGCTTTCATTATACCTTTTTTTAGAAGGTTTTGTAATAATAATCCTCGGAAAAACATTTCTTCATAAAAACCTGTCATTATACTGCTAAACAGTATAATGAAAATCGTTGATGCACTTAAAACCATGTTTCCTTCGCCATCTCTTATAACAAGGACTGCTAATAGAGCTGAGAGTGCAACAAGAACAAAAAACCATGTCCGTTTTAAGCCTTGTAAAAGGTTTTCAGAAGTGAAATAAAAACGAAAATTTCCATCATATATTTTTCTTAAAAACAAAACAAGGGCTGCACATAAAAGCACCCTTGATAAACCATCTGCGAGTTGCACTTTATCCGATTCAGATAGTGCTATTGGTAATAATGCAAACAAAACGGTTACTATTGCATATAGAATAAAAAAGGCAATAATAGCTAAAACAGAAAACTTTCCTGGATGCTGTTGGGCAAAACTTTTTAATTTTTTCATAATTATAATCCTCATAGACAGTATATTATCAAAATGATACTAATTTTACAAGAGAAGTATTTTAATGAAAAATTATTTTACAAATTTAAAAGCATATGATATAATTTATTAGCATTGAAGGAGTTATCATGAAAACAATTTGGGGAGAAAATCTCGACAAAAACAAAATTCTACAAGAGTATCCTCGTCCACAATTACGCAGAGATAGTTACATAAACTTAAATGGAGAATGGGATTATTGTGTTACAAATGGAGAAAAACCTCTCGAATACAATGAAAAAATAATTGTTCCTTTTTCACCTGAATGTGAACTTTCTGGAAATGTCACAAAGCCTACCCCTGAACAAACATTGTGGTACAAAAAAAATCTTTCTCTTCCTAGAGGATTCAATAAAGGTCGAGTTCTTCTTCATTTTGGTGCAGTTGACTGGCATACGGAAGTATTCATTAATGGCAATTTAGTAGGAGAACACAAAGGAGGCTACACCTCCTTCTCTTTTGATATTACAGATTTTCTAGAAAAAAAAGAAAGTGAGCTAGTAGTAAAAGTTGTTGACCCATCCGATACAGGACACCAACCCAGAGGAAAACAAAAAACGAAAAATGGTGGTATTTGGTACACACCGCAAAGTGGCATTTGGCAAACAGTTTGGATAGAAAGTGTGCCTGAAAATTATGTCATTTCAATTGATTATGCCCCTAAATGCAAAGATGAAAAAATTTCTATCTGCGTAAATACAAATGACCCCGCAAAAGAAAAATGCATAATTCAACTAGAAGGAAAAAAACATACGGTTAAAACAAACGAAATAAATGAAATAGAAATGACTTGCTTTACTGCATGGTCTCCAGAAAACCCACATCTTTATGAGCTATCAGTAAAATACGAAAAAGATACCGTTCAAAGTTACTTTGCAATGAGAGAAATGACAATCCAAAAAGATAGTTATGGAACAAAAAGGCTTTTTCTTAATGACAAAGAATACTTTAACAACGGAGTTTTAGACCAAGGTTATTGGAGCGACGGCTTATATACAGCTGCAAGCGATGAAGCACTTAAGTACGATATTATAAAAATGAAAGAACTTGGATTTAACACACTTAGAAAACACATAAAAGTAGAACCAATGCGTTGGTATTACCATTGTGATACTATTGGAATGCTTGTCTGGCAAGACATGATTAATGGCGGAGGCAACTACAACCTTTCCACGATTACAGCCCCAGCATTTCTCCCATACTGCCTAAAAGATACAAACTACAAACCTTTTTCTCGACAAAACAAAGAAGGAAGAGAACAATTTTGGGTTGAATACAAAGAAATGCTTGAACAGTTAAAAAATTGCCCTTCAATAGTTCTGTGGGTTCCTTTTAATGAAGGATGGGGGCAATTCGATTCCAAAAAAGCCTATGAATTTACGAAAAGCATTGATCAAAGTCGCGTCATTGACCACGCAAGTGGTTGGCACGACCAAGGAATTGGTGATTTCAAAAGTCTTCATATTTACTTTAGGCCTTACAAGTTTAAAAAAGATAAGAAAAATCGTCCTGTAATTTTAAGTGAATTTGGGGGGTTCTCATACAAAGAGCAAACAGGTACTGGACAAGAAAAAACATTTAGCTACAAAAAACTTAAAACTAGAGAAGACTTTGTGTCTGCCGTACAAAACCTTTTTGAAAAAGAAATACTCACAGCAAAAAAACAAGGGCTCTGCGCTAGCATTTACACTCAACTCTCTGATGTAGAAGAAGAAATTAATGGTTTTCTTAGTTTTGATAGAAAGACATGCAAAGTACTAAAAGACGACTTAGCCAATATATTTGCAAAGATATAAGACAAATTTTTACGTATTTTTTACTTACTTATTTTTTCAGGGTGACAAAAACATTGTTTTCTATTATACTTAATAATTATGAAAGATACATCACAAGCTATAATTTCTGTTGTTGGAGCCGATCAGGTTGGCATTATTGCTCGAGTAAGTGCAATACTCTCTGAAAAAAAAGTTAATATTATTGACATTAGCCAAACTATTCTGTCTGGAAACTTTGTAATGATGATGATGGTAGACTTTGAAAACTCACTCATTGATATTGATGCCCTTAGAAAAGAAATGGACACCATTGGCGAAGAAATGAATGTCGGAATACATGTTATGCATGAAAAAGTCTTTAATGCGATGCACAGAATCTAAGCTGAGGAATTTTTGAAAAAATCAGTTAGTTTGCACTTATTTTTCTTCTTCCTCTTTTTCCTCTTTTCTTGTACTAGCGTACCAGTATCTCAGAGAGAAAAAACCTCAGTAAACCCTGTACAAAAAAATGCAGAAACTCTTGCATTTAATGAAATATGGGCTTACCTTTTAGATGGGAAAGAAGAAACACTTTCTGTTGATATGCCTATCTCAGATGTTGGCTACTTTGGAGCTGAAATAAGTAATCAAGGAAAATTAACAGGCGTTCCTACAGCAAGTAACATAGATTTTTACACTGGCAGAGTTCACTTGGTTGCAGTTTGCAATAGTTATGGTATGTCCCACATGGTACTTAATCCTGAATATCCTTTAAGGGACAAACTTATTACTGATTTAATTCATGCTGTCGAACAACACGGATATGATGGTCTTCAAATTGACTATGAACTTGTTCTTGCTTCTGACAAAGAAAATTTTCTATCTTTTTTACAAGAGCTATCAGAAAAACTACAAGGGCTTCCTCCTACAGATAAAGTAGAAAAAAGAATTTTATCTGTAGCAGTCCCTGCTAGAACACGCCATTTATCGGAAGATGCATACGATTACAGGAAGATTACTGCAATTGCTGACAGCGTATTTGTTATGGCCTACGACGAGCATTGGAGTAACGGAGAACCTGGCCCTGTTGCCTCCTTTGACTGGGGGAAAAAGGTTGCCTCCTATGCCCTAGAAACTATAGGAGTAGAAAAACTTGTAATGGGACAGCCCTTTTATGGCAGAACATGGGGAAATATAAAACCTAACCGAGCCTTTTTCCATTCAGGAATGGAACGTCAGGTTGAAGAGTTCAATGTAACTAATATTGAAAGAATAGACTCTGTTCTACATTTTACGTACGAAGTTCCACTAACGATAACAGCTTACTACGATGATGCCATATCAATTCATGAGCGCTCAGAAATGTACAAAGATATGAATATAAATAAAACAGGCTTTTGGTGTCTAGGACAAGAAGACCCAGCCGTCTGGGAAAAATTACAAATAAAGGAATAACACTATGATGTTCACCCCCGTAGAAATTCAAGAAACACTTGATATGTTTATGCAGTATAAGCTCGATGTAAGAGCAATAACAATGGGTATTTCCCTTAGAGATTGTGCATCAAGTTCTGGAAAAGAAAGCCGCCAGCGTATATATGACAAAATAATGAAATACGCACAAAACTTAGTAAAAACAGGCACTGATATAGAAAAAGAGTATGGGGTGCCGATTATTAACAAGCGAATTTCCGTCACCCCTATTGCCCTGGTAGCAGAAGCTTCTGGCGAAGAAAATTATGTAGAATGGGCAATTACTCTTGACAAAATAGCAAAAGAATTAAATGTAGATTTCATTGGTGGTTTCTCAGCACTCGTTCAAAAAGGGAGTACCATTGGTGATACAAGATTAATAAAATCAATACCAGAAGCACTAGCTGTTACAGACAGAGTTTGCTCTTCTATAAATTTGGGTACAACTAAAAATGGCATAAATATGAATGCTGTAAAAGATATTGGTGAAATAATTAAACTTACTGCGGATAGAACAAAAGATAAAGATGGTTTGGGTTGTGCAAAACTTGTTGTTTTTTGCAATGCACCAGAAGACAATCCCTTCATGGCGGGAGCTTTCCATGGGCCAGGAGAAGGAGAAGCCGTTCTTTCAGTTGGAGTTTCTGGACCAGGTGTTGTAGCCGCAGCGTGCAAAGAATATGCAGGAAAACCATTAGATGTATTAGCAGATGGAATAAAGAAAACTGCATTTAAGATAACAAGAATGGGCCAACTTGTTGGTGTTGAAGCTGCAAAAAGATTAGGCGTAGACTTTGGAATCCTAGATTTATCGCTTGCTCCTACCCCTTTTGTAGGTGATTCTGTCGCTCGGATTTTAGAATCTATGGGACTCGAAGCAACCGGAGCTCCAGGAACAACAGCTGCACTTGCAATGCTCACAGACATGGTAAAAAAAGGTGGAGTAATGGCCAGCGGTAACGTAGGTGGTTTATCAGGCGCATTTATTCCTGTATCAGAAGATGAAGGCATGATAGCTGCTGTGCAAGCAGGAGCACTTAACTTAGAAAAACTTGAAGCCATGACCTGTGTTTGCTCTGTAGGGCTAGATATGATAGCAATACCAGGAGATACTCCTGCAACAACTATAAGCGGAATCATTGCAGATGAAATGGCAATTGGAATGGTAAACAATAAAACTACGGCCGTAAGGCTTATACCTGTGCCAGGAAAAACAGTAGGTGAATGGGTAGAATTTGGAGGACTTTTAGGTGGAGCTCCTATTATGCCTGTGAATAAATTTTCTTGCGCTGATTTCATTAATAGAGGGGGTAGAATTCCTGCCCCTATTCATAGTTTTAGAAACTAGGAGAGAAACTAATGAAGCAAGGGTTTTATAAAACTCTTTTTATAATTGCACTACCCATTATTATCCAAAACCTATTTCAATCACTTGTAAATCTTGTAGATACTATTATGGTAGGAAAAATAGGAGAAACAGAACTTGCTGCAGTTGGGTTAGGAAATCAAATATTTTTTCTTTTAACACTTCTCCTCTTTGGAGTGGGTTCAGGTGGTGCAATTTTTATTGCACAGTATTGGGGAAAAAAAGATATAAAGGGGATTCATAAAACAATAGGGATTACTCTTGTCTTTGCTTTTTTTTCATCCTTAGTTTTCACAGTTGTTGCAATTCTTTTCCCTTCTTGGCTCATCTCTCTCTATTCTCACGATGAAGCAGTTATACAAGTTGGGGCAGAATACCTTAAAGTAGCAGCACTATGTTACATTCCCATGGGATTAAGCTTTTCCTTTTCACTAGCCCTTAGAAGCACAGAACAAGTTAAACTCCCTCTTTATGCAACAATTATTTCTCTTATAACCAATATATGTTTCAATTATATTTTTATTTTTGTTCTAAACCTTGGAGTAAAAGGAGCTGCTAGCGCGACAGTTATTGCAAGGCTTGTTGAGTTTATATTTATTTTTTACACTTCATTCAAACGCAAACTTCCTATTGTTGCAAAAATAACAGAATATATTTCTTTCACTCGCACTCATGTAGCTCATTATTTACGAATAGCTCTTCCTGTTATTATCAATGAAATTTTTTGGAGCACAGGAATAACAATGCAAAATGTTATAATGGCTCGCAAAAGCACAGAAGCAATTGCTGCTTTTAACATTACGGGTACAGTTTCCCAACTTACATGGGTCTTTTTTATTGGTGTTGGTAATGCAGCAGCTATAATAATAGGAAAAAAAATCGGTGAAAGAAATGAAGCGGCTGCAAAAAAAGAAGCTCACCGCTTTGCTTGGTTTATGCCTTTAACAGCTTGCGCTATTTCACTGTTACTTATTCCCATCTCGTTAAGTTTGCCACTGTTTTTTAGTGTAAGTGAAGACATTCTTAAACAAGCCGCTAATATGCTCTTAGTACTCATGTTTTCATATCCTTTAAAAGCTTTTAATATGTGCATGATTGTTGGTATATGTCGATCCGGAGGAGATACAATATATGCTGCAATAGTAGATTCTGCATACCTTTGGCTTATGGGAATCCCTCTTGGCGCAATTGCAGCATTTTGCTTTAATTTTGATCCTTACTTGATATATGCAGCCTTCATTTTTGAAGAATTAGCAAAGGCTATTACCAATTTTTTCAGGCTAAAATCTGGAAAATGGTTAAACAATGTAACAGAATAACATTATCTATCATCTGTTTTGCCTCTTTTCTTTTGTTTTTCATCATACATCATTGCATCTGCCTTCTCTAGAACTTCCGTGATTGTTGATGCATCATCAGGATATCGCGCAAAACCCACAGAAGTAGAAATATATATTTCCAAATCATCAATATCAAAAACTTCCTCTGCCAATGTTATCAGCCGTTGCTTTACGCGTTGCAAGTTGGCATCATCTAAACAAGATTCAACAATAAGAACAAACTCATCCCCTCCAACTCTAATTTTAGTTGTAGCAGAATCAAAGCGATGAGACAGTCTAGCTGCAAAAGCTATTAATAATTTATCACCTATCAAATGGCCGTATGTATCATTTACCGGCTTAAACTTATTCAAATCTAAATAGAAGACCGTAAACGGTTTATTTCGACGTGCTTTTTCATTTAAGATAAGAGTATCTAATTTTTTTCTGTTGAATAACTTTGTTAAAGGGTCTAGAAAAATTTGCTCTTGCATTTGTTTTTGTCTCTTCTGAATAACCTTAAAAACAATTAGCAGAACTGAACAGAGTCCTATTGCTTCTATAATACTAACAAGCAAAAAAACAAAACTGTCTTTTTCACGTTGATCACTGTATAAAAATAAGCCCCATACATTATCAGCCACCCTTAAATCGCTGTAAAAAGCTTTTTCATAATCAAAACCCTCACTTACAAGAAGAGGAATCCTTTTACCATTATAACTAGAGTGAATCGCATATTTAAATCCTAAATCTGATAATGTTTTTACTTCTAAAGCTTCATACGCAACCTTATGAGAATCATAAACTATTGAAACAAAGCCCCAAAAAAGATTATCGATTGTAAAAATGGGAGTTCTAACCGTTAGCCCCATTTCTCCACTTTGTAATGGAAGAGGCCCCGAAATCATATAATGGCCAGACCTTTTTGTTGCGTATGCCCCTTGTTTTGTTGCTTCAAATTCAAAGACATTAAGACCTAAGACATTCATATTATCTTCAGTTGGAGGATATATCCATTTAACAATGCCATCAGGCATATAGGAAATAGAAATCATTGTTTCTTCATCAAAGATATCTCCCGCAACATGATTATACGTATTTTCATTAAAAGCAGGTTCAAGATATCTTATCATACTTTCTAACAGAAGTCCGCTTTCAATACTTCTGTTTACCGTATTTTCAATTCTATCAATGTGTACTTGCATGTACAATTTCATATATTCTGCAAAGTTATTTTTTTCAACTTCATGCCTTACAAAAACATATAAGGTTCCAAGCACAACAAAGAGAACAGCAATTTTCCAATTTTTCATCTACACTCCTAATACTTATATCTAAACTACTTTACAAAGGAAGTACGTTAACAGCATAAAAACTTCACTATTAAAATTATAGACGGCTTTTATTTCTCTCCGTTGAAAACAACATCAGCCTATCCACTAATCTCCGGTTTATAATTTTTCTTCTTTCTAAGCTGACTCGTAAACTTAGTTTCATCCACAGCTTTAGAAAAATAATATCCTTGGGCAAAATCACAGTTATGTTCTTTTAACCACAAGACTTGCTCATAAGTTTCTACCCCTTCAGCTACTATTTTCATATTGAGTCTCTTAGCCAAAGTAATAACTTCATCAACCACTATTGAATTTTTTTCATTTTGTCCCTTTATTTCAAAGAAAGCCTTATCTAGCTTTAGTACATCAGCTTCAATTCTACTAAGCCTGTTTAGAGATGATACCCCGGCACCAAAATCATCAATAGAAACCATAAATCCAGCTTTTTTTAACTCCCTCACTTTTGCTAAAAAACTTTCCTCACCTCGTATTATAGCGCTCTCTGTTATCTCTAGTTCTAAACTTTGAGCGCTAATATGATATTCATCCAATACTGTTTGAAATTGCTGTAACAATGATGGTTCTAAAACTGTCAATGCAGAAATATTTACAGAGATAATTGGAACCTCCATTTCTTGCCTGTTTTTATCAATGAAATGACACACTTCCCTAAAAACATATAAATCAAGAGTTGAGATAAAAGCGTTCCCTTCAAAAACTTCAATAAACTCATCAGGATAAATTATTTCTCCTGACGGTGGAAGCCAGCGAACTAATGCCTCGGCACCTGCAAGCTCAAACGTATTAAAATCAATTTTAGGTTGATAATAGACTTTGAACTCTTTATCTTTTATTGCGCGGTCCATTTTAAAAGTTATACTTAACTTTGAGTTAAAGTTCTTTTTCATTTTTGAATCAAAAGCAATATACGTAGTTTCATGGCTTCCCTTGCCTTTTAAGCGAGCAAAATCTGCCTGAGCAACAATATCTGAAATACTTATATTACAATCTTCAATAATTACAGACCCAAACGAAAGGCTAACCTTATACCTTTCATCTATAACATTTCTAATATGTGGTAAAATAAATAAATGATATAATTTTTCTACAGAAAGCCCCTCTTGCGCTTTGCGCAGAATAATAAACTGTTCAGCTGTTTTTCGCGCAACCAAGGCGGTACTTTCATTAAAAGCTTGTCTTAAAGACTCTGCAACAGATTTTATTATCCTTGTTCCAGCCTCTACACTGTAAAAACTATTAATTGACCTAAAATAGTCTATATCAAAACTTATTAGTTCGAACTCTTTTGGCTCAGCTTGAGCAAGAATCTCTTGAGATTTTTCATAGAAGTATGCGCTAGACATCAAATCTGTTAAACGATCACCCCTGTAAGCTTGTAATAATAAAACTCTTTTTTGTCCCTGCACCTTATAGCTATACAGTAAAAAAACCAAAACTATAAATAAAACTGCCAAGGCAACATATGCCCAGTTGTCTTTTAGTAAACTAACAAGTGTGCTTCTTGGATAAAATGAAGTTGTATGAATGGTTAAAAAATCCTCATAATTACGAGCAGTTAAGTTATCAAACATCACATTAAATATGGATAAATACTCGTGTTCTATTTCTTTTGAAATACTAAATCTAAATTCTAAACTAAAATCGGCTCCAAACAAATGATGCGCATTTTGCTCTAAATAAGCATCAGCAAAAGTAGAGCCTGCCGCAGTAAATACTGCAAGATCTACTTTTCCTTGCTCATAGGAATTTAATAAATCTAAAAAAGTAGCATAAAATATAATATTGTGATTAGGGAATTGATTCAAAAACAAATCAAAGTCTGTATATAAGTATTCAAGCATACCAATATTTTGAGAACCTACAATTATCTCTTCTCTTGAAACTTTGTCTGAAACCCTCGCTCTAGGTACCAAGGATACCATTGATATAGAATAATATTCTTCAGTTGGAACAAAGTACTGCAACTCATACTCTGTATTTCCAAGAGCAGATATTAACATGTCCAAATTTGAATGTTCTTCCGGAGGAGAATTGATACTATAAGGAAAGTATTCAACAGTAAAACCATAACGCTCTGCAAAATAATCGAGTATTTCAACAATTGCTCCATTCGCGTTCCCTTCATTATCTGTATAAGTATACGGTCTGTGATTATCAATATACCCAACAGAAAGCGGACGCCTTTGTAATAGTTCCACTTCAGACCGTCTCAACTCTCTATGTGTAAGAGGGGTTGCCTTTTCACCGTATTTTGAAAGAAGTTCATTTACATAAAAACCTTCTTCAACAGCAATGTTTCCAAATACATCATCTATGCTTTCCATTAAAGCCCTATCGCTTTTATTGAAAACCAAATAAGAGTTAGTTCTATCGAGGTTTAAAATAGTATAAAAACCAACAACCCTATTATCTGTTGAAAAAGTTAAATAGTAATCAGCTTCTAAAGAAAGATAGTTTGCAAAAGTTCCAAAAAGATACGTAACTGATATGTTATTTTTTTTAAGATATTCATCAAGCAATATATTGGAAGGATTTCCTACATACGTTGCAACAGTTCTTCCATCAATACTTATTGGATCATCATAAAATATTTTTTTATCACCCTTTGTAGCAAGACTAGAAATAACGGTATTAAAAGGATTTGGTAAAAAAAGAAACTCTTTTTCTCTCTCAGCTGTTTTAAAATTGAGCCCCACCGTATCGACCAAACCTTCTCTTAAGGCATCTAAAAAATCTCCTTGCGTTTCTATATATTCAAACGTAAAGTTACTCTCTGAGTCAATTTTTTTTAGTATTTCGTACCCAATACCTTCTTTTCCAAAATTACTTAGGTCACGGATAAGGTCTGTTCCTGTTTGATAGCCTACACGAACGGTTTGTTTTTCTTGTGAAAACAAACCATATTGAAATAGAAGAGAAGCAAGAAAAAACAAAAGGCTTTTTTTTAATATATTTACATGCATAGCCATACCTAAAAAAAGTCACGTAATCCGTATGTTTTATGCGCTCATGCTACCGTACTATCAAATACTAGCATCGCATAGGTTTCAAAGTCAGGATACTGCGTGCTTTCTAAGAAAGGAAACAACCCTTCATAAATTAAACATGTAAATATGTAAAAAGTTACATACTATGTAAAGGAAAAATCTAATTTCTTTTGTTTTTTTCTTTTATAAATTTGCGCACATTTTTCATTCCACCAACGTCTTTAAACATTCTTTCAAGCTTTTTCTTTTCAAGTTCTTTACTATTCAATCCCTCATACGAGCTTTCATTGAGTAACTTGAAGTAATTGTTGACCCTTCTTTGTTCAATTCTTCCCTCTTCAATTGCAAGAAGAACGGCGCAACCACTTTCGTTGCTATGAGTACAATCTGAATACTTGCATTGTTTTGACAATGCTTCTATATCGTCAAAGGATGTAGCAAGATCCGCCTGCTCGGCTCCTAGTTCTCTCATTCCAGGAGTATCAATAAGAACTCCCCCCATTGGGCAGGGAAACATTTCTCTTCCCGTAGTAGTGTGGCGACCTTTATCACCTTTTCCTATTTCTGAAGTTTCTATTTTCTCCTGCCCTAAAAGCCTATTTATTAGCGTTGATTTTCCTACTCCAGAGGATCCAATAAAAACAGCTGTTATATTTTTTTCAAAATACCGCTGAAACTTTGTAGAAATATCTTCGTCAAACATAGACACTGTTATAATATCGCTAAATGCTGAAATACTTTCAACTTCACTCAATAAGCTTTCTAAATTTTCACAAATATCAGTCTTAGTAAGCACAATAACTGGAGTGGCTCCACTATCCCAGGCAACTGCCAAATAGCGTTCAAGTCTACTTAAATTGTAATTATTGTTCAAAGACATACATATAAAAACTATATCAATATTTGTAGAAATTACCTGCCCTTGATGTGCATTTCCTACTGATTTTCTTACAAACAAGCTTTTTCTAGAGAGTACTGTGTGTATTATTGCATTCCCGTTTCCTTCAGCATTGGAAATCATAACATAGTCGCCAACACAGGGAAGCTTTACCGAGTCAGTAGTTTCGTGATACATTTTCCCAGAAATTTCTGCGATGCATTCTTCTTTTTCTGTAACAATATTGTAATGCCCCTTATGCTGAGCAATAACGCGTGCTAAATGCAAACCTTCATAGCTTGCTGCTTCAGCTAAAAATTGAGGTAACAAACCATAGCGTTGTAATAAATTATTATTCATTCATAATCCTTATAATAGGCATACTTTAGACGATTTGAACCTTTTTTTCAAGAGGTATTTTATTACCACAAATAGAAAATAGTATGATATAATATATATGCTGAGGACATCATGATTACTGAAACAAAAAAAAGCAAACAAATTCAATTTAAATTGGACTGCAACGACATTTCGTATGTTTTTAACATTACAAAATATGGTCATCTTGAAAATCTTTATATGGGAAGATTTACAGATGATACAGATTTTTCGCTTTCCCAAAAGAAAAACAATGCTGGGTATGGCTCTAGCGTATGCTATAAGGAAGGCGATACAACGTATTGTCTTGATGACATTATGCTAGAATATTCGGGCATTGGAAAAGGCGACTTTAGAAACTCTCCTATAGAAATACGTATGCCAAACGGGGGCTTTGTAAATGACTTTTTGTATCATAGCCACAGCATTACAAAAGGTGCTCCCGTTTCAAAAGAACTCCCTCTTGCAATTGAAGATTCTGAAAGCGATGAAAGTGTACAAACCCTTTCTATTGTAACAAAAGATGAAGCTTTAGATGTTTTTTTAACGCTTGAATATGTTGTTTTTCCTCAATCTAATATAATAGCACGCCGTGTTATTTTGGAAAATAAAGAAAAAAATCCTTTAGAAATTAGAAAAATAATGTCTTTGATGATCGATCTTGATGAAGTAGATTTTGATATGGTTTCATTTGATGGTGGCTGGATAAAAGAAGCCCACAGGCACGAAAGCACTTTAGCAGAAGGTATACACATTATTTCTTCTACAACAGGGGGAAGTTCAAACAGGCATAATCCTGGCGTTATTCTTAAAAAGAAAAGCGCAACAGAAGACACAGGTCTATGCTTTGGATTTAATCTTATCTATTCTGGAAACCACCACACTGCCATAGAAAAAAGTCCCAATGGAACTCTTCGCATAGAAAATGGAATAAACCCACACTGTTTTTCTTTTGAGCTGAAACAAGGCGATATTTTTGAAACTCCACAATCTGTTATGAGTTTTTCTTTTGATGGCATGAATGGTCTTTCTAAAAATTTTCACTCATTCGTAAAAAAAAACATTGTTAGAGGAGAGCACAAAAACAAAGAGCGCCCCGTACTTATAAATGGTTGGGAAGCGTTTATGTTTGACTTTACCGAACGAAAACTAGTGAACCTTGCAAGGCAAGCAAAAAAACTGGGCATTGAACTTTTTGTTTTAGATGATGGCTGGTTTGGGAAAAGAAACAACGATAAGGCTGGCCTTGGTGATTATTCAATAAATAAAAAAACACTTCCACGAGGGCTCAAACCGTTAATTGAAAAAGTGAATAAAATGGGGCTTCAATTTGGACTTTGGTTTGAACCTGAAATGGTTAATAAGGACAGCGACCTTTTTCGCTTGCACCCAGAGTGGGCCGTAACAGAGCCTAATAGAACACCAGCATTTGGGCGCAATCAATTAGTACTAGATTTAACTAACATTGATGTACGAAATTATATAGTAGAAAATGTAAATGGAATATTACAATCTCATAATATTGAGTATGTAAAATGGGATATGAATCGCCACACATCGGATATGTATTCAAAAACACTTACAAATCAAGGGGAGTTTTTCCACAAATTTACATTGGGCTTATACGATATATTAAAACGTATTACAGAAGCGAATCCTTCGATTCTTTTTGAATCATGCTCATCTGGTGGAAATAGATTTGACCTAGGAATGCTTAGTTATATGCCTCAAGTCTGGACCTCGGATGACACAGATCCTATTGAACGTTTAAGTATTCAAGGAGGGCTTTCATGTTTAT